>CAIKZH010000017.1 GCA_903831865.1 uncultured Coriobacteriia bacterium | reverse complement strand
TCCATGCCGTCGTAGTCGGCCACCTCGTAGATGGACCGCTTGCCTCGGTCGAGGCCGACCTTCGACCAGAAGCGTGGAGCGAAGGGATGGGCGGCGATCGCGAAACCGCCCTGCTCGTGCACGGCGGCGATCGTGGAAGCGGCGTCCATCCCGGGCCTGATGAGCCGTGGCGTCCACAGGCCGATGATGTGCCCGTCGGCGCTCTCCGTCTCCTGAGCGACGATGACGTCGATCGACAGGCCCTCTCGCGCCGCCAGCTCGGCCGCCTCGATGGCGCCCAGGTTCGTGTTGTGATCCGCGATGGCGATCACGCGCAGGTCGGTCTTCTCGCACACCCAGTGAAGGACCTCGGAGGGCGTGGCCACGCCGTCGGACGCGGTCGTGTGGACGTGGAGATCGGCGGCTGACCAGATGTCTTTTTCCATGGCCCGGCAATGGTACCCGATGCGTCTGCCGGCGGCGACAGCCGCCCGACGGCCGCAACAAGGCCCGCGTGGCGCCCCTCATGGCCTGCGCTACACTGGCGCCGTCCCACGGGGAAGTCGACGATCGACGCGGAGGACGCGTGCGCACAGACGATTTCGACTATGACCTGCCGAGCGGTCTCATCGCGCAGGAGCCCGCCGAGCCGAGGGACAGTTGCCGCCTGCTGGTGCTCGACCGGGTGAGCGGCCAGATGGAACATCGGCTCTTCAGCGATATCGGGGAGTACCTGCAGCCCCGGGACCTGCTGGTGGTCAATGAGACGCGGGTGATGCCCGGACGCCTTGTGGGGGTCAAGCGCGACACGGGTGGAGCCGTGGAGGTGCTGCTGCTCAAGGAGCGCGGCAACGATACGTGGGAGTGCCTCGTGAGGCCCGGCCGGAGGATGCAACCGGGGACCACGGTGGTCTTCGGTGGCGGCGAGATGACGGCGCTGGTGGCGGGGCGCCTCGAGGGCTCGGGGCTCCGGCTGGTCCAGTTCACTGTTGCGTCCGGCAGGTTCAAGGACGTCGTGCACCGCCTTGGCGAGGTCCCGCTGCCGCCGTACATCACAAGACCGCTGGCCGACCCGGAGGAGTACCAGACGGTCTTCGGGACCGAGGAGCACAGCGCCGCGGCGCCGACAGCCGGTCTGCACTTCACGCAGAGGCTTCTCGACCACCTCGTGGAGAGCGGCGTCCACCTTGCCCGCGTCGAGCTCGACGTCGGTCTCGACACGTTCCGTCCCATCTCGGAGGAAGACCCCTCCGAGCATCGGATCCATTCGGAGCACTTCCGCGTCCCTTCCTGGACGGCTGACGCAGTCAACCAGTGCCGCGCCCAGGGCGGGAAGGTCGTGGCGGTGGGCACGACCGTGGTGAGGGCGCTGGAGAGTGCCGTCGATCCGGAGAGCGGGGAGGTGCGGGAGACGGAGGGCGACTCGTCGCTGTACGTCATGCCCGGCTACCACTTCCGGGCTGTGGACGCGATCGTGACTAACTTCCATGTGCCGCGGTCCACGCTGCTGCTGCTGGTGAGCGCCTTCGCCGGACGGGACCTGATCATGAAGGCGTACCGCGGCGCGATGGCACAGCGCTACCGCTTCCTGAGCTTCGGGGACGCGATGCTCATCGTGTGAGTGCTGCCGCCGGTCACGGCAGGGGCGTCCACCAGGTCCAGTTCGGGTCGCCCGCAGCCGGGTCGCTCGCGGATGTGTTCGGAGCCACCGCCAGACCGCGGGCGATCGTGAAGCCGCTGAGCGCGTAGACCGTGACACCGTTGGCGTCGACCGATGCCCGGGCGAACGCGGGGGAGCCGTCGGGCGCCGTCGGCGAGGCGAAGCCGGACGGCAGGGTCGGCCAGACTCCGTAGCGATCGAGCGGCGCGCCGGCCTGCAGCTGGTAGCGCACGCCGTTCACGCTGCGCACGACCGGCGCGAAGCTCTGCAGCCCCTGGGGCGTCCTCACGACGATCGACTCATCGGCCGCGGGGGACTTGAACACCGCGGCGCTCGCCGGTGTGTCCGTCGGGCTCGCGAACGCCGAGAGCACGGTGCCGAGGACCGCGGTGTTGACGGCGGACGTGTCGGTGACCGCCGCGCCGACGGCGAAGACCGCGCCCTGGAACGAGATGTAGGAGGGAGCGGTGGCCGGTGCGGCCGCCTTCATGGCGGCGTAGTCGTTCTTCGCGATCCTGCCTGCGGCGCCCGATCCCTCGGCGGTCGAGGCCCTCGGTGCGGACGCGGTCTGCGAGGCGGAGCCGCCGGTCGACGCCGACTCGGGCCCCCTTGCCTGTATCACCACGACCGCCACCACGGCGACCGCGGCGGTCAGGACGGCAGCGGCGCTCAGCCAACGGGCGCGCGCGCTCCAGGAGGCGAACCTCTTCACGCGCGCCTGCACCGTTGCCGCGCCCGCCGACGCCGGGCGCCCGTCGCCCGATGCATCCGCGCGCTCCGGTCTGGCCGTCGCTTCCGCCGACACGGCGGCCATGATCCGCTCGAGCAGTCCATCCGGCAGCTCGGTGTGCTGGGCGGCGTCGATCCGCTCGGTGGCCGATGCGAAAGCGGCGCACGTGGGGCACGTCGGGCAATGCGCGCGTGCCGCCGCGAGTTCCGGCTCGGTGACCTGCTCTCCGTCGTGTCGGGCCGACAGGACCGCCTGGACCTCTACGCAGTCCATCACGCGGTCTCCGCCCGGTCGAGGCGCAGAAGCGCCTGAAGGGTCCTTCGGGCGCGGAACACCCTCGACTTCACGGTCCCCGAGGGCACGCCCAACACCGAGGCCGCCTGGGCGTAGGAGAGATCGAAGAGACCGACCGCGTCGAAGGCGTCGCGATCCTCAGGGCTGAGGGCCCGGACGGCGGTCTCCAGATCGGCCGCAAGGACGACGCCCGGCGCGTGGTCGGGATCGCCCCGGGACTGCAGCAGCACAGGATCCGTCGCGATGGCGGCGCGCCTGCCCGCGCGCAGCATGTCGAGGCAGACATTGCGGGTCACTCGATAGAGCCACGTGGAGAACGCGGCTCGCTCGTCGAAGCCGGGCAGTGCTCGCAGCACCTTGATCCAGACCTCCTGCGTCGCGTCCGAGGCCGCCTCCGCGTCGCCGAAGAACCGCAGGGCGTGCGCGTAGACGGACGGCGCGCACGTCTTGACCAGGCACTCGAACGCCTCGAGGTCGCCGGACCTGGCGGCCGCGATCGTCTGGCTCGTGACGCTCGCGCGCTCGGGCATCTCTTTCGGTTCCTTGGACGGCTCGGCGGGCACCAGGGTTCGCGGCGCCCCGCTCGTCGCCAGTGTCACTCACATGCCGCGCCGGTGTCGAGTGCGCGTCTCGGCTAGAATCCCGCGCATGGACTCCTCGGCTTTCGATCTCATCGCCACGGACCCGACCACGAGCGCCCGGGCCGGCGTGCTGCGGACGAGGCACGGCGACGTCCCGACCCCCGTGTTCATGCCGGTGGGGACTCGCGCCACTGTCAAAGGTGTGATCCCGCAGCGACTCGCGGCTCTTGGGGCGAGCGTCGTGCTCGGCAACACGTACCACCTGTTCCTTCGCCCGGGCGAAGGACTGATCGCGAAGGCCGGCGGTCTCGGCCGATTCATGTCGTGGGAGGGCCCGACCCTCACGGACTCCGGAGGGTTCCAGGTGTTCAGCCTGGCAGACACGGTGAAGGTCAGCGACGAGGGCGTGGCGTTCCGCTCGATCCTCGACGGCTCGCAGCACTTCTGGACCCCGGAGGACAACATGGCGATCCAACAGCGCCTCGGCGCCGACATCGCGATGCAGCTCGACGAATGCCCGCCCTATCCAGCGGAGAGGGAGCGCGTGGCTCGTGCGGTGACGCGCTCCGCGCGGTGGGCACTCCGATGCCGCGCTGCGCACACCGACGAGGGGCAGCTGCTGTTCGGGATCGTGCAGGGGGGCGTGTACGACGATCTGAGAGCTGAGAGCGTCGATCGCCTGACTGAGATCGGCTTCGCCGGCTACGGGATCGGCGGCTACTCCGTGGGCGAGCCCCACGAACTCATGCTCGCCTCTCTCGCTCCTGTGTGCGACAGGCTCCCGCGCGACGCACCCCGCTATCTGATGGGCGTCGGGAACCCCACGACGATCCTGCGTGCGATCGGGGAGGGCGTCGACATGTTCGACTGCGTGCTGCCGACGCGCACGGCGCGGCTCGGGACGGCATTCTCCAGCGAGGGGCGCCTGAACCTGCGCAACGCGCGCTTCGCTGACGATCTCAGTCCGCTCGACCCGTCGTGCGCGTGCCCGACGTGCACGTCCTACTCCCGAGCCTACCTGCGCCATCTCGTGACGACCAAGGAGATGCTGGGGGCCGTGCTGCTCTCGGAGCACAACCTCTACTACCTTCTTGATCTGACCCGCAGGGCGAGAGAGGCGGTCCTCGGATCCCGCTACGGGGCGTTCCTGGCGGAGTGGATGGGGTCCGCCGCAGCCGCCGACTACTGACGCGCCGCGCCGTATTTCGACATCCCCGGTGCTATCATCCGACCGTTCCGACCAGAGGTGTTCCCACGACAGGAGTCCAACGACATGGACCAGACCACTCTCGTCATCGTCTACATGGTGCTCATCATCGGCGTCTTCTACTTCCTGTGGATCCGCCCGCAGCAGAAGCAGCGCAAGGCGGCCGCCGAGATGTTCGCGGCGCTGAAGCCCGGTGACGAGGTCCTGACCGCAGGCGGCATTGTGGGCAGCGTGCGCACTCTGGGCGACGAGCTCGTCGAGATCGAGATCGCCAGCGGCGTCGTCTGCCGTTTCACCAAGTCCGCGATCATCAAGCGCCGGGAGATCATGGAGATCGCCGTCGATGAGTGACGCGCACGACGACGCTCCGACGCAGCAGTGGGCACGGGTGACCGTCGAGGACGTCGCGAGCGACCCGAACGTCACGGCCTATATCGAGGTGGCCGACGAGTACCTCGGGGCGATCGGCTACACCGAGCATGGGTTCCGGCACGCTAACCTCGTCGCGCACATCTCCGGCAACATCCTGCGGCGGCTCGGCTACGACGAGCGTACCTGCGAGCTCGGTGAGGTCGCAGGGTTCATGCACGACATGGGCAACTGCATCGGGCGGGACCACCACGGCGTGAGTTCGGCGCTGCTGGCCCGCACGTCACTGACGGCGCTGCAGATGGACCCGCGCGAGATCGCCCATGTGATGAACGCGATGGGCAATCATGAAGAGGACTTCGGGACGCCGGCGAACCCCATCGGCGCCGCGACGATCATCGCGGACAAGTCCGACGTGCATCACACGCGCGTCCGCAACCCCGATCACGCATCGTTCGACATCCACGATCGGGTGAACTTCTCGGCGAAACGCTCCTTCCTCCGCGTCGACGGTGAGGCGCGGACGCTCAGCCTGGAGATCGACATCGACACCGAGCAGAGCCAGGTCATGGAGTACTTCGAGATCTTCCTGTCGCGGATGCAGATGTGCAGGGCGGCCGCGGTCGTCCTCGATTCGGATTTCCACCTGATCATCAACGGGACCAAGCTCCTGTAGCGCTCTCGGCCGCGGGCGCCGTGGCGAGTACGGACATCAGCGACGATCTCGCCCGCATCCCCTCACGGCACGCTCTTCCTTCGTGTAGTAGAGTTTCGAAGGATTGCGACGGGCCCGGACCGGGCTCTGGATGGACCACGAAGACCTGAGAGGCAGTCGATGGACTCAAGGCAGAAGAACTTCCTTGCGCTCGCGGGGCTGGTGGTGCTGCTCGTGGCCGCCGTCTGGGCGTTCTGGCCGCCGAGCCAGCGGATCACGCAGGGGCTCGACCTCCGGGGTGGCCTGTCCGTGATCATGAGCCCGGTCGGCACCGCGGACCAGACAGCGATGGAGCGCGCGCTGGCCATCGTCGAGAACCGTGTCAACGGACTCGGTGTCTCCGAGGCGACCGTCCAGCTCCAGAATGGCGGTCAGGCGATCCTGATCCAGATGCCGGGCTACAAGGATCCGAAGAAGGCCATCGCGGCCCTCGGGCAGACCGGCAAACTGGAGTTCGTCGAGGTGGCGAGTCTGCCGACGACGATGCAGCCGAACGTGACCGCAGGGTTCGTCCTCCCCAAGGGCAGCTACACCGCCGCGCTGGGCGGGGACGTGATCACGAAGGCGACCGCGACGGCCAGCACGAACAAGCTCACGCCCGGCGCCTACGAGGTCGACATGCAGTTCAACGCCAGCGGTACGACGAAGTGGGCCTCGATCACGCAGGCGAACGTCGGCAAGCAGATCGCCATCGTGCTCGACGGCAGGGTCGTGTCGGCTCCAGTGGTGGAGAACGCCATCGTGGGCGGGGACTCGCAGATCACCGGCAGCTTCACCGCCGATCAGGCGAACCAGCTCGCGACGATCCTCCAGTCCGGCGCGCTGCCGGTGCCGCTGCGGTTCTCGCAGACGGAGGTCGTGGGACCGACGCTCGGGCAGGACGCTCTGCAGCGCGGCGTTCTCGCCGCGCTCTTCGGCATCCTCATCGTGGCCATCTACCTGGCCATCTACTACCGGGGATTCGGCGTGGTCGCCTGGGTCGCTCTGGGCTCGTTCGCGATGGTCTACCTCGGCATACTCGCGACGCTCTCGCGGGCGGGGCAGTATGCGCTCTCCCTACCGGGCATCGCGGGCATCGTGCTCTCCATCGGTCTTGCGGCCGACACCTCCATCCTCATCTTCGAGCGTTACAAGGAAGAGACGGCGATGGGGCGCAGCCCGCGGATGGCGGCGAAGTGGGCACACGTCACGCGATCCTGACCTCCCTGGACGCCGATGCGGTGACCTTCGCGAGCGCCATCCCCCTCTTCATCTTCGCGATCGGTCCGGTCAAGGGCTTCGCGCTCACGCTGATGATCGGCATCATCTGCGACCTCACCGTGGCGATGCTCTTCACGCGACCAGCGGTGATGCTGCTCTCCGAGTCGGTGGTGCCCAAGATCCCCGCCTTCTTCGGCGTGAAGGGGGGCGGCGCAGGTGCGTAGGCCTTACATCGACTTCATGGGCAAGAAGCGCGTCATGTTCTCCATCTCGGGGGTCGTGCTGGTTGTGGCGATCGCGGCGCTCGCTTTCCGGGGTCTCAACCTCGGCATCGAGTTCAAGGGCGGCACGGCCGTGACGATCACGAACGTGTCGAACGCGACCGTGGCGCAGGTCCGGTCGGCTGCCTCCGACGCCGGGCTTCCGGAACCCGAGGTGCAGACGACCCAGAACGGGTTCATCGTGCGCTCCATCGAGACGAGCACGGGCGCGGCGCAGACCGAGGCTTCGGCACTCGCCTCCACCCTGCATGTCGCCGCGGCCGACACCCAGGTGAACACCATCGGGCCCGCGTGGGGCAGCAACATCACCAACTCCGCGCTGCTGGCCCTCGCGGTGTCCATCCTCGCGATCCTCGCGTACGTCTCCGTCAGGTTCGAGTACAAGATGGCGGTGACCGGCGTGATCGCGCTCTTCCACGACGCGATCATCACCCTGGGGCTCTACGCGCTGCTCGGTCGCGAGGTGACGCCGAACACGGTGGCGGCGCTGCTGACCATCCTCGGCTACTCGCTCTACGACACGATCGTCGTGTTCCACCGCATCCGGGAGAACACGCAGAATCTGTCGAAGAAGACGTTCATGGCGATGGCGAACGACTCGCTCAACCAGGTCATGGCGCGTTGGATCAACACGGGCCTCGCCTCGCTCATCCCGGTACTGTGTCTGCTCTTCCTTGGCGGATCGACACTGCAGGACTTCGCGTTCGCTCTCACGATCGGACTGATCTCGGGCGCCTATTCCTCCTTCGCCGTCGCGAGTCCGCTCTACGCGATGTGGAAGGAACACGAGCCGCGCTACCAGGCGCTAAAGAAACGCTTCGCTGAGGCGAAGTAAGCCCGGCGGAAACAAGTCGTTGCGGCGGGGCCGGCACGCAGGAGCGTGTCGGCCCCGTCTGCTAGCATGACCCCCGTGCCGACGAGATGCGCTTCCACGGAGCCCTGGCTCATCACCCCTACCGACGAGACGGCAGCAGCCACCCTCGCTGCGGACGCGGGGCTCTCTCCGGTCGTCGGGCGCATCCTGCACTCCCGCGGGATCACCACGCCGCCCGCCGTGCGCGAGTTCCTCCTGCCCGACCTGGAGCGCTCGTGGGGCGACCCCGAGTCGCTGCCCGGGATGGGCTCCTGCGCCGACGCGGTCGCCGCAGCAGTCCGGGAGGGTCGCCGCATCATCGTCTTCGGCGACTTCGACGTGGACGGCCTCACCGCCGCTGCCATCGCCGCACGGGGTCTGGCCGCGATGGGCGCCGATGTGGCGCCGTTCGTCCCGCATCGCTTCCGTGAGGGCTACGGGCTGACACCCGCGTCCGTGGAGCGCGTCCTCGAGCTGGCGCCGGAGCTCGTCATCACGGTCGACTGCGGCATCTCCTCCGCGGTCGAGGTCGAGATGCTGACGTCGGGCGGTGCGCAGGTGGTCGTCACCGACCACCACGAGCCCGGCGACCTCGTCCCCGAAGGCGTTCCCGTGTGCGACCCGAAGCTCGGCCGCGAGGGGTTCCGCGAGTTGGCGGGCGCCGGTGTCGCGCTGAAGCTCGTCGCGGCCGTGGGGGCCCGCCTGGGATGCCCGGACATCTGGCGGACACTCACCGACCTCGCCGCGCTGGGCACCGTCGCGGACGTCGTCCCGCTGCTGGATGAGAACCGCGCCATCGTGTCGGCGGGGCTCGCGCTGGCGAGTCGCGACACGCGCCCCTGCCTCCGGGCGCTCTGCGAGGTCGCCTCGGTCGACTGCACGGATATCGGCGCCGACCGCGTCTCCTACGCGCTCGCGCCCCGGCTCAACGCCGCCGGGCGCGTCTCCGACCCCGCGGAAGCGCTCCAGCTGCTCATGACCGACGACCCGGAACGCGCGACCGAGATCGCGCACGATCTTGAGCGCTACAACCGGGTCCGCCAGTCGGCAGAGGCCGAGCTGCTCGAGGCCGCGCTCGCGCAGGCGAACGAGAGGTGGCAGGAAGGCTCCCGGCTTCTGCTGTTGGAAGGTGAGGGCTGGCACGAGGGCGTCCGAGGGATCGTCGCCACCCGCCTCGCCGCCAGGTATGGCGTGCCGGTCATGGTCTTCAGCGTGGAGAACGGCGAGGCCCGCGGCTCGGGCCGCAGCGTCGGCACGGTCGACCTGCACCGTGCCCTCACCAGTGCCTCGAGCATGCTGACGCGTTTCGGAGGGCATGCGGCCGCGGTGGGGGCGACGCTGCCCGCGGCGCGCCTCGGCGACCTGGCGGCGGCGATGAGCGACGCGCTCGCCGACGAGACAGCCGAGGCGTACCGGACCACCGAGACAGTGGATGCGGAGATCGCTCTGGCGGAGGCCACCCGTGAGCTCGCGGCGGACATCTCGGCCCTCGCCCCGTTCGGGGAGGGCAACCGTCAGCCCCTGCTCGGGTGCCGCGGCGTGTTCCTGAACGGTCGCAAGAGGGTGGGCGAGGGCGCCGACCATCTGAAGTTCGAGGCGTTCGACGGCGTCACTTCCATCCCCGCGATCGCGTTCCGCTGCCGCGACGTCGAGAGGCTCGCCGCCCACGATGGTCCGACCGACATCGCATTCTGCCTGGAGGCGGACCGATGGAGGGGACGCGAGCGTGTGCAACTCGTCGCGAAGGTGCTGGTGGGGCGTGACCCTGCGCCAGGGGCGGACGCCCTCGTCGAGGAGCTGTTCGCCGACGCCGACCGGGTGCTCGCGCGCGGAGCGTACGAGCACGTCGAAGAAGCCGAGTCCTTCCACACGAAGCTTGCCGGCGTCACCTTCGAGGGACGACAGGAGGTCGTGGCGCGCCTGGAGACCGGAGCGCTGTTGCGGGTGCAACGTCAGCCTGACAACGAACATGACCCGAACGCGATCGCGCTCTACGACCCGGTCGGCGACCAGGTCGGATTCTTCAACCGCGGGCTCGCCGCGGCACTCGCCCCCGTCATCGACCGGGGCGCTTCGTTCCAGGTGACCGTCTCGGAGGTCACGGGGACCGAGATGGAGTCGCGCGGCGTGAACGTGCTGGTCGAGCGCACGGATCTCGAGGCGGAGGCGGGCGCGGACGAGGAGGCTCGCCTCGAGCGTCGCGCCGATCTCAGCGCGCTGCCGCCCGAGAGTCTGGAGCCGGTCCTCGTGCGGGCGCTGATCGGGGACCGCGGACTGCACGACGCGCAACGGGCGTCGCTGACGCATCTCGCCGCCGGTGAGTCGTGCCTGGCTGTGATGGCCACAGGTCGCGGGAAGTCGCTCATCTTCCACCTGCATGCCGCGCGCATCGCACTGACCCGGGGGGAGGCGAGCGTGTTCGTCTACCCTCTTCGTGCGCTCGTCGCCG
>CAIKZH010000016.1 GCA_903831865.1 uncultured Coriobacteriia bacterium | reverse complement strand
GCTCAGGGCTACGAGGTCTCGGAGGCCGCCGACGGCAAGAGCGCGCTCGCCTCGGTCGACGAGCAGCCGCCCGACCTGATGGTGCTCGACCACAAGATGCCCTCCCCGGACGGGATGGAGGTCCTGCGCCGCGTACGCTCCAAAGGGGCTGAGTTCCCGATCATCATGCTCACCGCCCACGGCAATGTCGGCACGGCGGTCGAGGCCATGAAGGCGGGCGCGACCGAGTACCTCACCAAGCCGTTCGACCTCGAAGAGCTGAAGGTCGCGATCGACAGGGCAATCCGTGTCTCGGAGCTCTCCGCGGAGGTGGAGCGCCTGCGGGAGCAGCTCGACCGTGACTGGGACGTCGAGGGCTTCGTCGCGGCCGACCCGCGCATGGTGGAGATCCTCATGACGGTGGAGCGGGTGGCCGCGACCACCGCGACGGTGATGATCTACGGCGAGTCGGGGACCGGCAAGGAACTCATCGCGAGGGCGATCCACCGGCTGTCGCCGCGAGCCGCCAGGCCCTTCGTCGAGGTGCACGCGGGCGCGCTTCCGGAGACTCTGCTGGAGAGCGAGCTCTTCGGTTATGAGAAGGGCGCGTTCACCGGCGCCGTGGTCGCCAAACCCGGCAGGTTCGAACTGGCCAACGGCGGGACCCTCTTCCTGGACGAGGTCGGCGATATCACCCTCGGTGTGCAGGTCAAGCTGCTGCGCGTGCTGCAGGAGAGGCGGTTCGAGCGCCTTGGCGGCACCCGCTCGATCGACGTGGACGTGCGGGTCGTCGCGGCGACGAACCGCGACCTGCAGCAGCTGATGGCCGAGGGGACCTTCCGCGAAGACCTCTTCTACCGCCTCAACGTGGTGCCCATCACTCTGCCTCCTCTTCGCCAGCGCAAGGCCGACGTGCCCAAGCTTGTCGCGCACTTCCTCGACAAGTACAAAGCCGGGTCGAAGACGATCAGCAACGAGGCCATGCAGGCGCTGGCCGACTACTCCTGGCCGGGAAACATACGGGAGCTCGAGAACAGCATCGAGCGAGTCGTGATCCTCTCCCAGGGGGACGAGATCGGCCTGGACGATCTCCCCAGCGAGGTGCGGACAGGCGCGGCGGCCGCGGCTCCGCGACGCCATCTTTTCGAGTTGCCCGGGGACGGCATGGACCTGGAGGAGGTCGAGATGGACTTCCTGCAGCAGGCCCTGGACAAGAGCGCAGGCAACGTCCCGAAGGCGGCCAAGCTGGTCGGTCTGACCACCAAGACATTCGAGGCGCGGATGCAGCGCCTCGGGCTGCTCTGAGGCCGGGCGGCCCGGCAGCCCGGGCGGCGGACCTGCGCCGGCATCCGGTGCTGCCGGCGTCTTGCGCGGGGTACCTCACGAGAGTCCCGCTGCTTGGCACATGCCTTGCAAAAACCGGAGGACGCGCATCGACGGACGACCATCGGGATGAGGGCTGATGCGGGACGATCGGGAGAGCAGGCAGTTGGTCAGGACCGTTGTGGTCGGCGTACTCGTCGGCGCGGCGCTGCTCTTCCTCATTCTGATCACCGACATGCTGTGGGCCCCCGCGTGGCTCGAGGATTCCTCAGCCATCGGTTGGGCTCTCCCGCTCCTTTGTCTGGTCGTCATCCTGGGGGTGTCGTGGGCGCTGCTGGTCCAAGCCGGAGGGGCGACCGATGCGGACGACGGCTCGCTCTACGTCCCTTGCGCCACATGCGGCCGTGCGATCTTCCGCGAGTGGCGCCTCTGCCCCTACTGCGGCGCGCGGATCAGCTCCGAACCCTCATCAGGGGCGTCGATCCCTGAGTCTGCTCCGCCTGCCGCGGCCCCATCACTGACGGACCGCGCCTCGAACGGCTAGGATTGGGCTCGATCCTGCATGAAGCGGGGTCTGTCGGCTGCCGCGCGAGAGGACGTTTCCGATGGCGATGGAGAACGTGCGACTCAAGACCACGGGCATGCACTGCCAGTCCTGCTCCATGCTGGTCCGGATGACGGTCGAGGAGCTGGGCGGGATCGAGTCGGTCACCTCCGACTATGCGAGCGGAGCCACCGACGTGACCTACGATCCCGAGCTTGTGACCGTCGATCAGATCATCGGAGCGATCGCTTCGGCCGGCTACGGCGCGGAGGTCGCGGACTGAGTTGACCGGCTCCGACGCCGGACTGGTCGCGGCGTTCCTCGCAGGTGTGGTCTCCTTCGCCTCACCCTGCATCCTGCCGCTGCTGCCGGGATACCTCGCGTTCCTTGCTGCGAGTGGCGCGGCCGGCGCGGTCTCCCCGCGGCCTCGACTTCGGCTCTTCCTCCACGCGCTGCTCTTCGTGGCGGGCTTCTCACTCGTCTTCATCGCGCTCGGTGCGTCGGCGTCGGCCCTCGGGTCGCTCCTGGGTGACTACCGGACGCTGCTCACCCGTGTGGCGGGCGTCGTCGTGTTCGCGTTCGGCCTTCTGATGCTGGGAGTACTCCGGGCTCCGTGGCTCTACCGCGAGGTCCGGTTCGACCCCGCTCGCACATCCGGGATGGGGGGCTGGACGGCCCTGGCGATGGGCGCGGCGTTCGGCTTCGGCTGGACGCCCTGTGTGGGCCCCGTCCTCGGCACCATCCTTGTTCTCGCGGGCGGGTCCGCCCCGGCGCGCGGCGTCGCGCTCCTCGCCTCGTACTCTCTCGGGCTGGGTGTCCCCTTTCTGCTCACAGCGCTTCTGCTCGACAGGGTGGCACGGTTGTCGGGTTGGCTCGAGCGCCGCTCTCTCGCGATCCAGCGTGTCTCGGGGGTCGTGCTCATGCTTCTCGGGCTGACCATGGCCACCGGGACCCTGGCTCCAGCTGTCAGCGCATTGTCGCGAGTCCTCCACATCCCGGTGCTCGGCTGAGGCGGTCGGTGACGGGAGCGGCTCGTCATCCACCGCGCCGTTGGCTACACTTTCGGCGCGGTGGGCCCGTGAGCGACGGGTCCGACCGGCTTCTGGGCATACAGACACGAAGAGGTATCGCGATCACGGGAACACGGGTGCAGCGCGTGCTGACGATCGACCAGGACACCGAATCGGCTGTGTGTGTCGTGCGCTACGCGGGCGACCTCGACTTCTCGACCGTGGCCGAGGTGCGCGAGGCGGTCGACGATATCGTCTCGCGAGGATGTGCGGACCTCGTGATCGACTTCTCCTCGGTGACCTACGCGGACTCGTCGGCGCTGGGACTGCTCGTGTGGGTCGACAAGCGCCTGCAGCCCCTTGGCGGTCGGATGGTCCTCGCAGGGGCGGACCGCAACGTGAACCGTGTCCTCGAGCTGTCGGGGCTTCTCGGGGTCGCGCCTTCCGTGAGCGCCGCGGCGTCTGTCGGCGACGCGCTGGAGAGGCTCGAACCGGCGGCCGAGGGACGCGAACCATCCTGGACGCAGAGCTTCGACGCGCAAGCGCTGGTCGAGGGGATGTCCGACACGAGGACCCGGGTGGTCGACATGATCCGTCCCCTGGGGATGCCTGAGGCGAGCCTGTTCGACCTGAAGGTCGCCGTGGGCGAGGCGCTCGCCAACGCGATCCGCCACGGGTCGCCCAGGGGCGCGCAGGACACGATCACGATCAAGGTGAGTGCATACGACGATCGCGTGGAGGTCCGCGTCTCCGACCACGGCGGCGGGTTCTCCGGCTCTCACGTCTGCAGCGCGGACGCATACGCCCCGGGAGGCAGGGGGGTGATGTTCATGCGCGCCCTGATGGACCGCGTCGAGTTCTCGGGATGTGACGGAGGCGGCACGACGGTGCGCCTGATCAAACGGCTGCCCACCGGGAGCCCGACTCACTCCAACTAGGGGTCGGCACTCTGCACGTCTCCTCCGCGACAGAAGGTGTCATGCGTCCGAAGGCCGTCTTCTTCGATGTCGGCAACACTCTGCTGTTCGCCTACCCGTCCGTGAGCGAGGTCTGTCTCGAGCTGCTGCGCGCCGCCGGGCACGACCGCGACCTCGAGTCGATCCGGGACCTGATCCCGGTGCTCGACGAGTACTACGAGGACCGCTATCGCGCCGACGACACGTTCTGGACGAGCGACGAGGGCGCCAACGACGTCTGGGTCGGCATGTACTCCCTGCTCGGCCGCAGGCTCGGGGTCCCCGACGACGAAGCGACTCGCCTTGCGGCCGACGTGTATCGCGCCTTCGGGGAGCCGGGCCGCTGGCGCGCCTACGACGACGTGCGCCCCGCGTTCGAGCGCCTCCGCGCGGCAGACGTGCGCGTGGGGCTCATCTCCAACTGGGACTCGCGCCTCGAGAGGATCTTCAAGGGGCTCGGCCTGGAACCCCTGCTCGACGTCGTGATCTCCTCGGCTGCCGTCGGCGTGCACAAGCCGGACCCCCGCATCTTCGAGCTCGCCTGCGAGCGCGTCGGCGTGGAGCCTCGAGAGTGCGCTCACGTCGGCGACCACTACTACGCGGACGTGCTGGGGGCCCGTGCCGTCGGCATGACCCCGGTGCTCATCGAGCGTCACGGTCCCGGCTGCGCCCGGGACGACGTGGTACGCATCTCCAGCCTCGACGAGCTCGAGGATGCGCTCTCCTAGCGTGACCCGCGCCTGCGTGGCCCGTAGTGGCGGTATCATCCTTGGCGGCGCGACGGGGAGGCTCGTCGCGGACGGCGGCGACGCGGGAGATCTCATGGCTATCAAGGACCTGCGGGAGTTCATCACCCTGCTCGAGCGGAAGGGCGAGCTTCGGCGCATCGGCATCGCCGTGGACCCTGTGCTCGAGATCGGGGAGGTCACCGACAGGGTGAGCAAGGCGGCGGGACCCGCGCTCCTCTTCGAGAAGCCCGTCGACCGCGATACGGGTCGCGCGTTCCAGATGCCCGTGGCCATCAATCTGTTCGGCTCCTACTCGAGGACGGCGTGGGCCCTCGGCGTCGACGCGGAGACGGGCACCTGGCGTGATCTCGACGCCGTCGCGAAGCGCCTGATGGAGCTGTTGCCCCTGGACATGCCCGCCTCGATGAAGGGGAAGCTCGACGTCCTGCTGAGCTTGAAGGACCTGGCGGGAGCCGGCGCCAAGGTGGTCAGACAGGCGCCGTGCCAGCAGGTGGTGCTGCGCGGCAGCGAGGTCGATCTCGGCATCCTGCCGGTGCTGAAGACATGGCCGGAGGACGGCGGCCGCTTCGTCACGCTGCCTCTCGTAGTGACCGCGGACCTCAAGGGCAAGCTCAACGTCGGCATGTACCGGCTGCAGATCTTTGGCGGGCGCACCACCGGCCTGCACATACACGAGCATCACGACGGCGCGCGCAACCTGCGCGAGCACTTCGGTGCGGGCGAGAAGCGGGTGCCTGTCTCAGTCGCGCTCGGCGCCGACCCGGCCACGATCTTTGCGGCGACAGCTCCGGTGCCGCCGATGATCGACGAGTACCTCTTCGCCGGGATCATCCGCGGAGAACCGGTCGAGGTCGTGAAGTGCGTGACGAACGATCTCAAGGTCCCTGCCTACGCGGAGATCGTACTCGAGGGCTACGTCGAGGAGGGCGAGACGCGCCCGGAGGGGCCTTTCGGAGACCACACCGGCTACTACTCGCTGGCGGACGAGTTCCCCGTCTTCCATGTCGAGGCGATGACGATGCGCTCGGACGCGATCTACCCGGCCACGATCGTCGGACGGCCGCCGATGGAGGACTGCTACCTGGGCAAGGCCACCGAGCGGCTGTTCCTTCCGGTGATCCGAGCCATGATGCCCGAGGTGATCGACTACGATCTCCCTCTCGAGGGCGTGTTCCATAACTGCGCCATCTTCCAGATCCGCAAGCAGTTCGCCGGCCAGGCGTTCCGCGTCATGGACTTCGCGTGGTCGATGGGCCAGATGATGTTCACCAAGTTCGTGATCGTCGTCGATGCGGACGTCGACTGTCACGACTACTCCCAGGTCGCGTGGCGCTGCTTCAACAACGTGGACCCGGATCGGGACGTCATGGTGACCAAGGGCCCGCTGGATCGGCTCGATCACTCCAGCAATCAGCAGAGCTTCGGCTTCAAGATGGGGATCGATGCGACCAGGCCGCTGCCCAACGAGGGGTACGAACGGGTCTGGCCCGACGCTCTCGAGATGACCCCCGAGGTGAAGGCGAGAGTCGACGCGATGTGGAAGGATCTCGGCCTGTGAGCGACGGGCCGGAGGTCCGGACACGTCCCGAGGGCCTGATGGGCAGGCTGCGCGTGCTGCTCGAGCTCGTGAAGTTCGAGCATTCGGTCTTCGCCCTGCCCTACGCCTACATCGGGGCGATCTATGGGGCGGCCACGGTCGCCTTCGCTGTGCCCGCCATCTACCCGACGCCGCCGCCCGTGCCGACGCCGTGGGTGAGCCTGGGCCACTGGCCGACGTGGGGCGCGCTCGTATGGGTGACCGTCGCGATGGTCGGGGCGAGGGCGTTCGCGTTCGTGGTGAACCGGGCGGTCGACAAGGAGATCGACGCCCGCAACCCCCGTACCGCGGCCCGTGCCGTTCCCGCCGGGTTCATCACCGCGTGGGAGCTGTGGGCCTTCGCCGCGTTGATGCTCGCGGGCTACCTTGTGGCGGTCTTTCAGCTCGCGCCGTTGACGCACCTGCTGTGGCCCGTCCCGCTCGCGGCGTTCGTGGTCTACCCGTACCTGAAGCGATTCACGCCGCTCGCGCACTTCTGGCTCGGTGCGTGCCTCGGGCTCGGCGCTGTGGGGGGCTGGGCGGCGGTCGGCGCCTCGCTCTCGGACCCGACACCATGGGTGTTCGGCGCGGCGGTCGCCGTGTGGACGGCCGGGTTCGACATCATCTACGCGACGCAGGACTACGACTGCGACGTGCGCGATGGCATCCACTCCATCCCCGCGGACTATGGGATCGCGGAAGGCCTTGTCATCACGCGGTCGCTTCACGCGATAGCGTTCCTGCTCTTCGTGCTCGCCGGGTACTTCGCAGGCGCCGGGTGGGCGTACTACGCGGCCGTGCTGCTCGCGGGCATACTCCTGGCGTACGAGAACGCGATAGTGCGCGCCCACGATCTCAGCCGGGTCGACGCGGCGTTCTTCACGGTCAACGGGTTCGTGGCAGTGATCGTCCTCGCCGGGGTCGTCGCGGACCGGCTCATCGCGCGATAGGGGAGGCACGTGAAGACATACGTGGTCGTCATCACCGGCGCGTCGGGCTCGGTCTACGGCCTGAGACTCGTGGAGCAGCTGCTGAGCGCGGGCGGGTCGGTGACCGTGGTCGTGACGCGGGCGGGGCGGGACGTGATGGAGTTCGAGACGGGCTTCCGCCTTCCGGAGACAGCCGCGTCGTCTGAGCATTCGATCGGAGCCGCGCAGGCGATGCTCGCCTTCCTGGAGCTGCCGGCGACCCTGCCCCTGCGCGTCGTCGACCAGTCAGACCTCTTCGACGCCGCGGCTTCGGGTTCGGCGCGGATCGACGCGATGGTGGTCTGCCCCGCGTCGATGGGTTTCGTGGGGTCGGTCGCCGCGGGGATCGCGACCGATCTGCCGGAGCGGGCGGCCGACGTCATGTTGAAGGAGAGGCGTCCGCTCGTGCTGGTCCCTCGCGAGACGCCCATGTCGCTCATCCATCTGAGGAATCTGACGTCGCTGGCTGAGGCTGGTGCGGTGATCGTGCCCGCGAGTCCGGGCTTCTACCACAAGCCGGGATCCATCGACGACGTCGTGAACTTCGTGGTGGGCAAGGTTCTCGACCAGCTGGGCGTGGAGCATCGGCTGTTCACACGATGGGGCGAGTGAGCGTCACGGTTCTGACGACTCTGACGCCCAGGTAGCAACGTCGCGTGGTACGGCTTGGCGCGCCCGGGCACCGGCGTGGTGTCTAGACCGTGGGCCGCAGGCGGAACGCCGACCACGTATCGTCGACGCCCACGAGGCCGAGCGGCCGCATGCCGAGCTTGTCGGCCAGCTCCCAGATATCGTCGCGGTTCATGTCGAGACCCGCGGCCTTCGAGCCCTTGCGGTAGAAGACCCAGATAGCGGCTCCCGAGGCGAGTGCGGCGACCGCCGGCGGCATCTGGGCCTCCAGCTCCGCTCGTGTGCTGACGAACAGGAACACGAGCTGGGCGTCCGGGAGTGCGACGAACTCGACGTCGCCCGGCAGGCCCAGCGATTCGACGACACCCGGGGCCCTGTTCAGCACGGCGACGGTGGTGCCTGCTTTGATGCGGGCCTTCTCGGCGACTGTCTTCTGTGCCATGGGAGTCTCCTGCGGTCGGTCGGAGTGGGCAGCCCTGCCGCAGTGTGTCTGTACCCGGCGCAGTCTGTTCCGGTGCGGGCGAGACAGACAGACGACGCCGGGGGGCCATCGACTGTGCGGCTCGGCATCGAGTACCGGCCGCTCACGATCTCCAAACACCTGCGTCCCGCAGGGAGATAGCTTGGAGGCGACGCCCAGATTCGAACTGGGGATAAGGGCTTTGCAGGCCCCTGCCTTGCCACTTGGCGACGTCGCCGTTCGCCCCCGGCTCTCGCGGGGGCCGCTCGACCAGCGAAGGCCGGTTCCGGGTGTCTCACGCCCTCCGGTCCCAGCCTTCGGCGGGATGATGTATGGAGCGGACGACGGGATTCGAACCCGCGACCCCAACCTTGGCAAGGTTGTGCTCTACCAACTGAGCCACGTCCGCACGCGCGCAAAGCGCAAGGCGTAGGATATCCGAGGCCCCTCGGGCGTGCAAGGAGTCCGAGACGATGGCCGTGGCCGTCGTCTCGGGGGTAGCGTCGCGTGCGGGCGCTCGCTACAATACGGCTCGCCGCGCTTCGGCACGGTCACGGGCGCTTAGCTCAGGGGGAGAGCACTTCCTTGACACGGAAGGGGTCGTAGGTTCAAATCCTACAGTGCCCACCAGCATACTGACGAAGGCCCCGACGCTGCTTGGTCGGGGCCTTCTGCTATCTCGGTCGGGTGCGGGATCTTGGACCTCGACCCGGCGCCGCTGCATCCGTCAGGCGATCTGAGCGAGCCGCGCCGAGAAGTGCCTCAAGAATGGAGGCTGCTCGACGATGCGATAGCCGGGAAGGCGCTCGCGCTCCTCGAACACCTGCGTGACGACCTCGACGACGTACTCGATGTGGCTCTGCGTGTAGGTGCGACGGGGGATGGCAAGACGCACGAGCTCCCGAGGGCCGGCGACCTCCTCACCGGTCTCCTCGTCCCGGTGCCCGAACATGAGGCTGCCGATCTCACACGCGCGGACCCCGCCGGCGATGTACGTCGCCGCGGCGATCGACACACCCGGGAACCTCGTGGGCTCGATGTGGGGCGCGAAGCCGCGGGCGTCGAGGTAGATGGCGTGGCCGCCCGGGGGCCACATGATGGGGATGCCCGCGTCGCGCAGATGCTGCCCGAGGTACCTCGTGGAGGCGATGCGGTAGTTGAGGTAGTCCTCGTCCACCGCCTCCTGCATACCGATGGCCAGGGCCTCGAGGTCCCGGCCCGCGAGGCCGCCGTAGGTGACGAACCCCTCGGTGAGTATCAGCAACTCGCGCTGCTTCTGCGCGACCTCAGGGTCGCGGGTCGCGAGGAAGCCCCCGATGTTCACGATGGCGTCCTTCTTGGCGCTCATGGTGCACCCGTCGGCGAGGTCGCACATCTCCCTGACGATCCGGCGCACGGTCGTCGTGGCGAACTCCGGCTCGCGTTGCTTGATGAGGTACGCGTTCTCGGTGATGCGACAGGCGTCGAGGTACAACGGCGTCCCGTTGGCCCTGCAGACTTCCGCGACGGCCCGCACATTGGCCATCGAGACCGGCTGGCCTCCACCCGAGTTGTTGGTGACCGTCAGCATCACCAGCGGGATCCGCTGCGCGCCGTGCTCCGCGAACGCGGCTTTGAGCCCGTCGACGTCCATGTCGCCCTTGAAGGGGTAGTCGGATCCCATGTTCGCGAGCTCGGGCGAGGGCAGGTCGAGAGCCATCGCACCCGTGAACTCGCAGTTCGCCCTGGTCGTGTCGAAGTGACTGTTGTTCGGCACCACGTCGCCGGGCGTGCACATGACCGAGAACAGGATCCTCTCGGCCGCGCGGCCCTGGTGGGTGGGGATCAGGTGCTCGAAGCCCATGATGTCGGTGACTGAGTCGCGGAAGTGGAAGAACGAGGGACTGCCCGCGTACGACTCGTCGCCACGCATGATGCCGCCCCACTGGTTGCTGCTCATCGCGCCGGTCCCGCTGTCGGTCAGGAGGTCGATGATCACGTCCTCCGAACGGAGCTCGAAGATGTTGTAGCCCGCCGCCTCGATCATCCGGCGGCGCTGCTGCTCGGTGGTCATCTTGATCTGCTCGACGGACTTGATGCGGAACGGCTCGATGATCGTCTTGAACGCCATGTGCTCCTCCGAGTGATGTGTAGCGCCGTCGGTCTTGGTCCGGCGCCGTGCCGACGTTGTCTATACACCGTGCGGCCGGCGCGGGCAACAGGCGTCGCCCCGACCGAGGCACGCCCGTAGCGGCGCTCTGCGGCTGTTCCGGGGCGGCACTCCGTTGGGAATGAACCGGAGCACGACACGCTGACGGAAAGGGGACGTGATGGCATTCGTCGACAACACGATAGAGGTCGGTGCCGACATCCGTGAGGTCTACGACATGTGGACGGCGTTCGAGGACTTCCCATCGTTCATGGAGGTCGTGGAGCGGGTCGACCTTGTGCCCGAAGACAGCCTCCACTGGGTCGCCGTGGTCGAGGACGACGTGATCGAGTGGGATGCGGACGTCGTCGATCATGTGCCGGATCAAAGCGTCGCCTGGAAGGCGGCCGACGACCGCGAGACCGGCAAGGTCACCTTCGAGAAGCTCGGAGCCGACAGGACCAAGGTGCACTACCAGCTCGACTACGACCCGGAGGCGTGGGGCTGCGATGCGGCGGCCGTCCATCGCTGGATGCGGCGCCGCGTGGACAAAGACCTGAAGGCCTTCAAGTCGTTCATCGAGAGCGGCGAGTAGACGCCTGGCGATCCGTCCTGGCTCGTCGCGGGATCGCCTCTGGACGCAAGGATGCGGCGGGC
>CAIKZH010000015.1 GCA_903831865.1 uncultured Coriobacteriia bacterium | reverse complement strand
GTCACGGGCGACGACTTACCCCACACGTTGCCGAGGAACTGAGCCAGCACCGTGAACCTGCCGGCCTTGCCGAACTTGATCGTGCGCGAGCCGTGACCGAACTCGTCCGTGAGGATCTTGGTGCTCGTCACGGTCTTGCCGTGGCTGTTCACGACCCAGATCTTCACGAGGCTCTCCGCACAGACGGGACTGACGGTGAAGGCGAAGCTGGCGCCCTTGGCGCGCACTGTCTTCGGGGCGCCGATGGTCACTTTGGTCTTGGTGTAGCGGGCCATCGAGACCGTCACAGCGTCGCTTGTCGCCACGACTGACCCGCCCCCGGACTTGGGGATCCACAACGCGCGGAACGTCGCGGGCCAGGCGACCTCTTCGTTCACGAAGATGGACTGCGGGACGATGGTGTCGGTGTCCTCGACCTGGAGTCCCTCGCCGTAGGTGACCCAGTCGCCACCCTGCATGATCTGCAGCGTGATCTTGTCGCCCGGAATGACAGGCGTCGCGGTGACGCTGGGCTGCAGGTCGAGCTCGTTGCCGTAGCGCACAGTCGTCGCACTCGGCGTCAGCGCAATCGTATCCGTGGCCAGCGCCGGCGCCACAAGGGCTCCGAACACGAGCGCCGCAAGCCCGGCCGCCACGACGGCTTTCATGACCCTCCCTCGCATAGCTGACTCCTCTCGATGAGTACTCGGTGGTTCGTTGCAGCCCGAGAGGCCGGCGTGTGCACTACCCCGGCCCGCAGGCTCGCTCAGATGCTAGGGGCGGACTGGAGGCAGGTGGTTGCAAGGGTGGAAGGACTTGGTGAACTCGCGGTGTCCCGTTCGCAACACGGCGGTTAACACGCTGGGTATCGCGTGGTTCGCTGAAGAAGGGCCACCGGGCACCAGGACGGGGGATCTTAGAGACCGATCCGGAAGGCGGCGTATCGCAGCATCTCGCGCGCGACGTTGACGCCCGTCGCGTGCTCGAATCCCTCGAAGCCGGGCGCCGAGTTCACCTCGATGACCGAGTAGCCGTCCGCGCCCTCGACCAGGTCGACGCCAGCGACGTCGAGTCCCATCGCCTCGGTGGCCCGTAGTGCCAGCCACTCCATGCGCTCGTCCATCTGCAGCTTCTCGACGTCGGCGCCCTGATGCACGTTCGCCCTGAAGCGCCCCAGCTTCGCCGTGCGTCTCATCGCAGCAAGGGCGCGGCCTCCCACGACGATCACGCGGATGTCGGAACCGGCGTGCGCGGACATGTACTCCTGTATCAGCAGGGTCTCGTTGAGCGCCCAGATCGTCTCGAGCGTCGCCTCGATCGACTCCAGGTCTCGTCCGAGCATCACGCCCCTGCCGTGGGTGCCGCTGATCAGCTTCAGGATCACGGGCGGCCCGCCCACCATGCGCACCATCTTCGCCAGGTCCGCAGGCTGGCGGGCAAGCACGGTCCGCGGGAAGGGCACGCCTGCCTGGGCGAGCGTCTGATGTGCGAGGAGCTTGTCGCGCGACCGCATGATCGCGTCGCGCGTATTGATCACCTCGACCCCGGGCGCCGCCTCCATCTGCTTGATGATCGCGCCCGCGAAGGCCGTGGTCTCGCTCCCTGTCCGGGCCATGAATACCGCGGGCGGGCCAAGGAGGCGGCTGCGGTAGTAGGCCTTTGGCAGCCTTGGATCCACGAGAAGGTCGAAGTGCTGCGGATGGAGGAACCGGGTGCGCAGGCCGATCGCCGGCGCCTCCTCCTCGAAACGTGTCCGGCTGTAGGAGACCCGGTCCTCGGTCAGGACGGCGACCGTGGGCTCAGACATCGCTTCGCAAGATCAGCACCGGGAGGTCACCGGTGGGTGATCGGATAGAAGCCCTTGGCTTTGCGGTCCAGGCCGACGGCGATGGCGTAGCCGTCGCCAAGGGAGTAGATCATCCCGCCCTGCAGGTATACGAGCGTCCCCGCCGGGTAGTCCGCCTTCGAGGCCGAGTAGCCGACATCGATGTAGCGCTCCCCCGCTGTGGGTTCGCTGCTCGGATCGGCTGCGGCGCTGGCGAGTGCGGAAGCCGACGGGATCTTCCGCTGCAGCGTGAAGGAGAAGGCGAGCGTGTCGCCGCCGCCGGCGGTCTTCACGACTGCCTTCGCGCGCTTCAGGCCGGACCAGTCCCACGCCGTGGCGTAGATGTCGAACGTGTCCGTCGCCCAGTCCCGGGCCCACGCTGTGGCGGGCTTCTTCGCGACCCAGACGACGTCGGACGCGGCAGTGAGCGACGGGACCGTGCTGGCATGCCGCAGGGCGTCGTTCCACAGCCGGGACGCGTACACCGTCTTGCCCGGATCGCGGAAGAAGGGCTCGGTGCGGCCGGAAAGGGGGTCGGCGAGGATCAGGGTCTGAGTCGTGAGGGTCTGGATCAGGCTCACGCGGTGGGACCCTGAGGCCCTCACGTCGAGCCGGTCGCTGCCGAGCAGCGAGTAGCTCACGGCGTTGCCGCTTCCCGGCTGTGCGTCCGGCACGACCAGGACGCCGTCGCTCACGAACCTGTACTGCGAGCCCGAGCGGCTCTCGTACCACGAGCCGAGGAGCTTGTCCGCGGTCGTCGGCGGCTTGCCGCAGCCGGCCAGCGTCGTGACCACCACGACCGCGAGGAGCGCGGCGAGGACCCTTACACGCGACATGTGTCGGCCTTTACGGGAGCAGGGACTGGAAGTGCGAAGTGTCGGTCCACACCTGGGTCGTCGTCGGGCCTTGCAGGACGATGCCCGTGTCGGTCACCAGCAAGCGGTACGAGACGCCGTCCGGGCTGAGGATCGAGAAGGCGGAGGGCGTGCCGCTGGCGTCCTGCTCGACGGCGAGCCCGATCCCCGCGGGCCCCGTGGCGCCCACGGACCCCGTGGCGCCGACGGACCCCGTCGCTCCCACGGCCCCGTCGGCTCCGTCTGCGCCGGCGAGCCCGTCCGCTCCGTCAGCTCCTGCTACTCCATCCGCGCCGTCGGCCCCTGCGGTACCTACCGCCGGGTCGCTGCTGGGGTCGGCCGGGGCAGAAGGGACGGTCGAGGCAAAGGCGCTCTCGCTGTCGCTCGGGTCGGGGCGGCTCATCAGCGCGCTGAGGAACGTCCCGGGATCGCGCTCTGGCGACTTCGACGCGCTCGGCTTGGCATCGGCGATGCGGACGTGGAACAGCGCCACGGACTCCCGGGCGATGAAGGACGCAACACTCTCCGCGTCGCCCGAGACGGCGAGCACGGCGCTTGTCAGGGCGAGGGACAGCAGGACCGCCGTCAAGAGGATCGCGAATAGGTTGCGGCCGCCCTGGTCGTCGTTCATCACACCTGCCCCCTTTTCACATCCGAGCATGGGACGCGGGACTCCCCGCTCGCCACCGGCTCCGACCGGCAATCCGGAGACTAGAGCAAGCCCGCGGTGGATTGTGCTGATTTCACACGAGTTTGCATACATCTTGCGCGGCTGAAACATGTGTCGACTGTCGCGCGCCGAGACGCCTCGACCGGACAGGCTCGGCGGCCCCCGGCGAGGTTCCGCCGGGAGCCGCGCTTCATCGATCCGAAACGGGCGTGCGGGCTGCGCTACTTGCCGGTCACAGTGATCGACTTCGACGTCCCTCCGTGGTTGATGGAGCCGACGTAGCGCGCTCTGACCGTGGACTTGCCCTTGGGGACCTTCCACGACAGGACGGCCCTCGCGGCCGAGATCGGCGCCGTGCCGAGCGAGCGCCACGTCTTGCCGCTCAGGTACTCGAAGACGACGGAGCCGCTGGTGTCCGAGGGCAGCACCGTGGCGGAGAGCGTCGCCTTCGCGCCATGCTTCACGCTGCTCGACGACGCCCTGAGCCCGACGGCGGCGCTCACGTACAGCTGCTTGGTCGTCTGTCCCGGCAGGGTGTAGTCGTCACCCAGGTAGCGCACGGTCACGAGCGTGTTCCTGGTGAGGCCATCGATCGCGGCATCGAACGAGCCCGTGTCGTCGACGGGCGCGACCGCAAGGGTCGTGACGGCGGAGCTTCCCGCCGCCTGGCCGAAGATGACCACCGCACCCGGCGTGTCTCCGAACTCGTCGACGATGCCCGCGATGTCCGTGCCGCCTCCGTAGGGCAGCGAAGAGGGCGACGGGTCCAGGATCACCGTCGCGGTCATCTTCTGGGTCTGCCCGCTGATGAACCATGAGGTGGGGGCGATGGCCTCGGTCATGTCAGAGGAGACGGCCGCGGAGGTGAGAGGCGCGACCAGACTCGCCATCGGCGTGTAGTCGATCACGATGTCGGAGTTGCGAGGTGTGTTGCTGATGTCATCGATGCCCTGGGCCGTGGTCTCGGGCGGACCGGATGGGCCGATGTCGAGCCCCCCGCCGGCGGTCGAGGTGCTCTCGAAGCCGCCACCGCCGCCGTAGACCGTGATCTGTCCGTTCAGCGCGGTGCCGGGCGGGAGAGTCAGAGTCGCGTCGACGGTCTGCGTGTCGGGCACTCCCCAGACGTCGAGAAGGATCTCGACGCGATTGGCGCCGACCTTGAGGGCGGACGGAAGGGTGACATCCGCGATCTGGGCGGACGCTCTCGAGCTGCTGATGCTCGACTTCAGGTCCACCGAGAGGATCTGAGGATGCGCGACGCCGTCGTCCGAGAGCGTCTGCAGGTCGCCCACGATCATGTCGACGTCTCCGGGCAGTTGCGTCGGGAGATCATCGCCGTAGGAGGCGTCCTCCGCGCCCGTGTCCCACACGTCACGTCGGACGACGGTGAAGGTCCGGGCACCGTCACGCACGACCACCGTGGTCGTCGTCAGGGCGCTCCCTGTCACGTTCTTCCGGTCCTCCACGTTGAAGCCCGCGGCATACGTGGCCAGGTACGGGATCTCGAAGTACTCCTGGTCGTCCGAACTCAGAACGGACGTGGGCATGTAGGTGGCGGACGACGCCGTGCGCGAACTGTCCATGTCCGTGGCACTCGCGGTGATGGTCGACTCGTGTGGCGCGGGACCGATCGCTCCGAGTATGCCGACACCGCGATCCTGCTCGACCGTGCCGCGCACCGCCGTGGGCGCGCCCATCTTGTAGGGGACGTACGCGTTCGGCACGGTGTAGTCGATCCATGCGTTGGTCATGTAGAGGTCGCTTCGACCGCCCCAGAAGAGTGGGTGGCCGAAGGCGACGACGGTGCTCGTCGTGGCGTACGTGACAGTCCCGACGCCGCCCCACCAGACGTCGCCGCGCGCGGCAAGAGCCGCGACCGACGCGCCGGCCTCGAGCGTGGCCACGTTCGAGGAGGCACCGGAGCCTGACCCCGATGACCCGACCAGGAGATCGACGCCCCTGGCCTGCATCGCCTTCCGAGCCGCGACCACACCAGGTGCGGTGGAGGGCAGCCCGCCGATCTCGACAGCGTCAAGGGGCTTGCCCGTGAACGTCCGCTCCCCCAACCGCTTCGCGGCGCCGACATGCAGTGTGACGGTGACGGGGCTCTTCAGCGCCACCGTGGAGGCCGAGAGCGGAGAGAACAGCGGATAGGCGGACTCCAGCCCCATCATCGACTCGATGGGAGTGGCGAGACCAGAGCCGTCAGTCGAGAAGTAGTCGCCGTATGAGAGCGCGCCGACGAGCTTGTCCTGCCCCGCGTCGGGCACGTAGATCGGACTGCCGCTCATGCCCTCGGCGATCGCACCGAGCCGGGCGATGACGGGACCCGTCGCCACGAACACGATGTACGAGTCGGCGCCCGACCCGTCCAGGCCTGCCGACTGAGCTGACGCCACGTCCACCACGGTCACGGGTATCGTCGAGATGGTCGTGCCCTGCATCACTGTCTTCAGGTACCCGCTCACCGTGCCGTCGGCTGAAGCGGAGAGCCGCGACTGCAGCGCCGTGAGAGTCATGATCGGTTCGGACGGAGCAGCGAGGGCCGCCGCCGGCGCCAGGATGACGCACCCCGCGACCAAAGCCACCGCGCCTGCTGTCGCCCACCAGCGGGCCAACACGTTCGAGCGATGCATGTGTGACTCCTCACGACACGGTCGAGTCGAGCTGACAGCGCGCACGCTAGCGCCTGCGCCAGACCCGGCACAAGGGGAAGTCACACATCGGCCGTCGCGCGGCTGGGAATTCTTTGTTATGCGTTTGTGACCGGCTTGCTAACTGCGTGAGCGGCGGCCCCGGGAGGGCCCAGGAGCGGACCCGGGCCTGCGGGCGGCGCAGCGTCGGATGTCGCGGACTCGGACCGGCATCAGACCGCAGGGACGACTACGCGCGGTTACACGGATGTGAGAAGTGGAGCGGCGGTTGTTGCATTGTTGTTTCATGTACTTTGCATCGCGGCCCGAACCCGTCACGATACGTGAGGAGCGTTCCCCGGCGTCGGGAAAGGGTGAGGCATGGCCCGGATCATGGTCGTGGAAGACGACCCGATCATCAGGCAGACGGTCGACTACGCGCTGCGGCGCGCCGGCTTCGACACACTCACGAGCGGCGACGGCAAGGAGGCGCTCGCGCTGGCCGAAGCCGAGCACCCCGACCTCGTCCTGCTCGACCTCATGCTGCCCGGCATCGACGGCTTCGAGTTCGCGGAGCGCATCCGGGTGAGCGACCCCGAGGTCTCCATCGTGATGGTGACCGCACTCGGCGAGGACCGCGACAAGGTGCGAGGGCTCGACGCGGGCGCCGACGACTACGTCACCAAACCGTTCTCGATGGACGAACTGCTCGCGCGCGTCCGCGCGAACCTGCGCCGGGTCCGCGAGCGGGCGGTGCTGGGCGGCGAGGAGGTCATCAGTGACGGCGACCTGAGGATCGAACCCTCGCAGCTGAAGGTGACGGTGGGCGATGTGCCCGTGCGCCTGCGTCTCAAGGAGTTCCAGCTCCTGGTCGCCCTCGCCCGCGAGCCGGGGCGGCTCATGACCCGTCAGCGCCTGGCCCAGGAGGTCTGGGGCTACGACCACCTCGCCTCCTCACGCACCATCGACGTCCACATACGCCGTGTGCGGCAGGCCGTCGAGGAGATCTCGGCGTTCACCTACATACGCACCGTTCACGGCGTCGGCTACCGGTTCGATCCTCAGCCCAAGGCGCGACGGTGACGCGGAGCATCGGCAGCGTGCTGGGCTCCTTCCGGCTCAGGCTCGTGCTCGGCTATGCGCTGGTGGCCGTGCTGCTGGCGGGCGTCTGGGCCTGGAGTCTCTACGGGCCGCTCACCCAGTGGGCCACCGACCAGCAGAGGACCGGTCTCACAGAGGTCGCGAAGGTCGGCGCCCTGACGCTGTCGCAGGGCAGCGGCACCCCCGCCCAGCGCGCGGCCTCACTGGCAAGGAGCACAGGCCTGCGGATCACCATCATCGCGTCCGACGGCACCGTGCTGGCGGATTCGGCGTCCGACGCCTCGGCCATGCAGAACCACGCCACCCGTCCCGAGGTGGCCGCCGCGCTCCACGGCCGAGTGGGCTACGCGGTCAGGCGATCGGCGACCCTGGGGACGCAGTACGCCTACGTCGCGGCGCCGGCGACGCTGCAGGGGGTCAAGACCGTGTTCCGGGTCTCGGAGCCCCTGGCCGAGATCGAGGGCATCGCGAGCCAGGCGCGGGGTGCAGGGCTCGCCCTGCTGCTCGTGGCTCTGGTATTGGCGGCCGGCGTGGGGTGGTGGCTCTCCCTGACCGCGGCCAGGCCGCTCGCACGTCTTCAGACAGCGGCCGAGACGATGGCGGCGGGCGACCTGAGCTCACCCCTGCCATCCGCCCCGGGAGAACTCGGTGAGCTCGCACAGTCGCTCACCACGCTGCGCGACACCATGCGAGCCACCATCGGCGAGTTGGAGGCCGGTCAGGCCACACTGCGCGCGGTTCTCGACGGGTTGCAGGACGCCGTCTTCCTCATAGAAGCGGACGATGTCGTCCTGGCCAATCGCGCGGCGGGTGCACTCTTCCATGAACCCGCGAGCGGCTGGCGCGGCACCCCCTTGGCCGCCGCCGGTCTGCCGACCTCGCTCGAGATCGCCGTCCGCGACCGCCTCGGATGCGAGACCGCCTGCTCGGGCGAGGTCGGCCCGGACCCTGAGGCCCGCTACTTCCGCGTGACCGAGGTACCGCTGGGCCCTGGAGCCGAGGGGGCCCGAACCCTCGTCGTCATCTCCGATGTCACCTCGGTGCGCCGACTCGACCAGGTGCGCCGCGATTTCGTCGCGAACGCGTCGCATGAGCTCAAGACGCCAGCGTCAGCGATACAGCTGCTGGCCGACGCCGCCGACACGGCGGCGTCGGACGACGACATGCCGCAGGCGCTCGTGTTCGTGGGGCAGATGAAGGATGAGGCCGAGAGGCTGCGGCGGCTCGTCTTGGACCTGCTCGATCTCTCCCGACTCGACTCCGTGCCGACGCCCGGCACGATCACCGACGTCCGGGCCGCCGCCACCAACGCCCTGGCCGCGCACCGGGCTGCGGCCTCGGACGCCGGTCTCAGGCTGGCGCTCGACCTCTCGGCGGTCGTGGAGAGCGATGTCTACGCCGCCGCCGAGCCTACCGACGTCGCGGTGGCTCTCGACAACCTGCTCGCGAACGCGATCGCCTACACCGCTCACGGTGGGGTCACGGTCCGCCTCGCAGCTGACGAGCACGACGTCACCGTCTCGGTGACGGACACCGGTATCGGCATACCCGCGGAACACCTGCCACGCGTTTTCGAGCGCTTCTACCGGGTCGACGCCGCGCGCACACGAGTGAGCGGCGGGACGGGACTCGGGCTCTCGCTGGTGCGCAACGCCGCCGAACGGGCCGGGGGCACGGTCTCGATCGAGTCGTCGGTCGGCCGGGGCACGACGGTGACCCTGCGCCTGCCTCGAACCGTCTAGATCGCGCTCAGTGCAGCAGCGGGTTCGCCCCCGCCTCCATCACCAGTGCGGCGACGAGGGCGAAAGGCGCGATGACGACGAGCGCCCCCCGGCCGATCCTCAGCCACAGACCCGCCGGCTGGGGCGCGCCCTGCGGCGGCCGGAACCTCTCCCACGCGAGCAGCGCCGCGACAGCCGGCGCCATCAGCGTCGCCCCCAGCAGCCAGGACGCGATCACGTCGCTCGTGTAGTGGACGCCGAGGTAGACGCGCGAGGTCGCGATCGTGAGGAACGCGAGGACGCACGCCAGGGCGCCCGCGACCGGCAGTGGCCTCGCCCTCGCCGAGAGGAGCAGCAGCAGAGCCAGCGTGCCGAAGAGCATGAGCGAGCTGAGCGCATGCCCTGACGGGAAGCTCGCAGACGCGGGCTGCGCGATGAGCGCGAGATGGGCGGGTGGCCGCGGCCGTTCGAACAGGCCCTTGAGCACCCCGTCCAGACGGCTCCCGACCACCACGAGCAGCACGACCACGAGAGCGCCGCGCCACCTTCTCCAGGCGATCAGGGCGAGCGCGGCAAGCGTCGTGGAGACGAACATCACGCGAGTGTCACCAGCGAGCGTGGCGACCCAGAAGACGCGCGTGAGCACCGGCGTGCGGACCGCCACCGACCACGCCCACACCCACCTGTCGATGGCGAACGTGGCCGACTCCATCACGTCCTCCGCGATGGACAGGAAGCCGAGCAGCGTGACGATTGCGCAGCCGAGACCGACCGAGAGGTAGATGCCGGTGGGCGAGCCCGGGTCCACGCGTCTCGCGAGGAACCGCATGAACGGGCCGGGCGTGAACTTCATCGGCGGGGTGCGCCCCGAGACTCGAGCAGCTTTGGCGCGACCTGCTTCTTTCGAGACAGCATCCCGTCGAACCATGCGGAGCCCGTGTCGAAGCTCACGCCGAACGCTCTCTCCGCGATCCGCCTGCGTCCCGCGACGATGAGCTCGGTGCCTTCGCGGACGATGTCGGTGACCATCAGCAGGACCGCGTCGTAGCCGCGGTCCGCCGCGAGCGTCGCCATGGCCGCATCGATCTCGCTGCGATGATCGAGCATCTCGCCGGCGTCGACCGTCTCGACCTGGCCGACCGCGATCACGGAGTCGCCGGCACGGAACTCTTTCAAGTCCCGGCGGACGACCTCCTCCGCCGAGAAGGATGCGCCGCCGCTGCGCGCGCGGAACATCTCGAGGCCGAAGTCCACCGGGTCGATGTCGAGCTCCTGAGCGAGCCACGTCACCATGTCACGATCCGTGTCGGTGGTCGTCGGGGACTTCAGCAGCACCGTGTCCGTCAGGATCGCCGACAGCATCAGCGTCGCCATCGCGCTGGTCGGCTCGACCTCGAGTTCGCGGTATCTCGCTGCCACGATGGTGCCCGTGGCGCCCACCGGGAGGCCGAAGAACGTGATCGGCGAGGCGGTCTGCACGTCACCTATCCTGTGGTGGTCGACGATCTCCAGCACGGCGGCTTCCTCGACGCCGTCGGCCGACTGGGCCACCTCGTTGTGATCGACAAGGATGACTTCACGCCGACCGGCGCGCGCCACGTTGGTGCGCGTGAGGAGGCCGACGAGCCGGCCGCCTTCCACCACCGGCGCCTCCCGCTGCGGGGACGCGAACAGGTCTTCGGCGGCCTCGGAGAGCAGCGTCTCGGGCTCGACCGCGAACACCTCGGTCTCCATCACCTCGGAGACGGCGTGTGCGAGATCGAGCAGCCGCGCGGCCGCGTAGCTGTCGACGGTCGTCGTGATGACGGCGCAGCCGCGCTGCCTCGCAAACTCCAGGGCGTCCGGCTCCGGGTCGGCTCCGCCGGTGACGATCAGGCAGCCGATGCCGGCCTCCACCGCCAGAGGCTGCGTGCGCCGCCGGTCTCCGACGACCAGGGTGTCCCCGGGCTCGATCCGTGCGAGCATCGTCTCGGGTTCCATGGCCGCGACGAGCACGGAACCCGCCAGCAGCCGCTCCGGATCTCCCACGAGGAGCGCTCCGTCGAGCGCCTCGGCCACTCGGCCGACGGTCACCGGCCGGGACGAGAACCCGGACACGCCGAGATCCTCGACATAGCGGGCGGCGAGCGCAGCCACGGTGACGAGCCCGCAGATCTCGTCGCCACTCACGACGGGAAGCGCGCGCACCCCGCGCTCACGAAGGAGCGCGCCCACGGAGCGAAGCGAGTCGGACGGGCGGACCGTCACGAGGTCACTCGTCATCACATCCATCACGCGGGCGCGCACGTGCTCGACAAGCACCGGCTCCTCGAGCCCGCAGCGACGCAGCACCCACTGCGACTCCGGCGGGACGGGTCCGAGCCGCCCGGGGATGTAGACGCGCGAGGGATCGACGAGGTTCTTCAGGTGGGCATATGCGATCGCGGAGCAGATCGAGTCGTTGTCGGGATTGCGATGTCCCAGGACAAGCACCGGGCCCATCAGCTCGCTCCTCCCCCTCGGCCGAGCCGCACGCGTGCTCTTCTCAGGCGTCCAGCTTGCGCAAGGGAGCGAAGCCGGCGAGCAATGTCTTCGTGCCCGAGACCTCGCCGAAATCCACCACCAGCCGGTCGCCCTTCACCTCGAGGACCTTGCCGCGACCGAAAGTCTTGTGTTCGACGATGTCGCCGGCGACGAGCGCGTCCGCCGGCGGCCGGGACTCCGGTCGAGCCGCACCGGACCCGAACACGCGCCCCTCTGCCCGCGCCGGCTCCCTCCAGCCTGCGTGGCCGTAGCGGTCGCTGCGAGAGCGGGCCGCACGCTCGTGCTCGGCTGAGCCGATACCCTCGAGATGCATGTGCTCGTCGGGGATCTCGCGCACGAACATCGAGAGCGGGTTGTGCTGCGTCGCGCCGTACAGCATCCGCTGGTAAGCATGCGTGAGGTAGAGACGTTCGCGGGCGCGAGTGATGCCCACGTATGCGAGTCGCCGCTCCTCCTCGATCTGGGCCGGCTCCATCATGGAGTTCACGTGCGGGAAGATCCCGTCCTCCATGCCCACGATGAACACGACGGGGAACTCGAGTCCCTTGGCCGTGTGGAGCGTCATCAGGGTGACCGCGCGCTCATCTTCAGCCAGCGAGTCGAGGTCCGTGCGCAGGGCGACCCATTCGAGGAACTCGTCGAAGCCCTCGTCCTCGTGACCCTCTTCGAACTCCGCCACGACCGAGAAGAACTCGCGGATGTTCTCGACGCGGCCCTTCGACTCGTCGGTGTTCTCCGCCTTCAGCGCGGATTCGAGACCGGAGAGCGCAACGATGGCCTCGACGCGTTCGCGCAGGCCGCCGTCGGCCTCCTTCATCTGATTGAGCGCATCGGCGAACGAGGCCACCTTCGCCCTCGGACCGCTGCCCAGCCACGTCTCACCCTTGGAGCGGAGCACCGCCTCCTGCAGCGAGATGCCCTCGGCACGGGCGGCCTCCTGCAGCGCGGCGACCGTCGCATCGCCGATGCCGCGGCGTGGCTGGTTGATGATGCGGCGAAGAGCAACGGGATCCGCCGGGTTCGCGACCGCCCGCAGGTATGCCATCACGTCGCGGATCTCCGAACGCTCGAAGAACCTCGTGCCGCCGACGAGCTGGTAGGGAGAGCCCGAACGGAGGAACTGATCCTCGATCACGCGACTCTGCGCGTTCGTCCGGTAGAAGACGGCGAAGTCGGCGTAGGAGCGGTGCTCGACGGCGAGCAGTCGTTCGATCTCGTCGACGACGAATCTCGCCTCGTCGCGCTCGTCACTCGCCACATACCGCGTGATCGCCTCGCCCTCGGCGTTCGCGGTCCACAGCGTCTTCGGCTTGCGGTTGGCGTTGTGCGCCACGACGTAGTTCGCGGCCGCCAGGATCGTGCCCGTGGAGCGGTAGTTCTGCTCGAGCCGGATCACGGTGGCGTCCGTGTAGTCCTTCTCGAACTCCAGGATGTTGCGGATGTCGGCGCCGCGCCACGAGTAGATCGACTGGTCGTCGTCGCCCACCACCATGAGGTTGCGATGAGGCGCGGCGAGCTCGTTCACGAGCACGTACTGCGCGTGGTTCGTGTCCTGGTACTCGTCCACCATGATGTGGTCGAACCGGCCCTGCCAGCGCTCGAGCACCTCGGGATGCTCGTTCAGCAACCGGACGGCTGTCATGAGCAGGTCGTCGAAGTCCAGAGCGTTGGCGAGCTGCAACCGGCGCTGGTACTCCGGGTACACCTGCGCCGCGAGCTTCTCCGGCGGAGTGGTCGCGCTGGCGGCGTAAGCCTCGGGCGTGACGAGCTCGTTCTTCGCATTGGAGATGCGGGAGATGAACTGGGAGACCGGGAAGCGCTTCGGGTCGATGTCCAGCCCGGCCAGCACCTGCGCGAGCATGTGCTTGCGGTCGTCCTCATCGTAGATCGAGAACGAGGGCGTGTGGCCGATGAGATCCGCCTCGCGCCGCAGGAGGCGCACGCAGAACGCGTGGAACGTCATGACCCAGATGGCCCGCGACTGGGGTCCCACGAGCTCCGCCAGGCGCCTGCGCATCTCGCCCGCGGCCTTGTTCGTGAAGGTGATCGCCAGGATGCGATGCGGCGCCACGCCGAGGTCGGCGATGAGGTGCGCGGCCCGGTTGGTCAGGACGCGCGTCTTGCCCGAGCCGGCGCCAGCCAGCACGAGCAGGGGCCCTGAGGTCGTGGTGACCGCGTCGAGTTGGGCGGGGTTGAGGGAAGAGAAGTCGATTGCCATGGACGAACATTGTACCCTAGGGCGCTGCGGCGGCGCGCGCCGCAGCCACCCTCACGAGCCGAGTGACCTGCCCACGGCGTTCGCGACCGGCTCGAGCTGCGCCATCAACACGCGCAACTCAGCAAGATCCAGCGACTGAGGCCCGTCGGAGAGCGCCTTTCTGGGGTCCGGATGCGCCTCCACCATCAGCCCGTCAGCGCCGATCGCGACCGCTGCTCGGCACACCGGCGCGACCAGGTCGCGTTGCCCCGTGGGGTGCGAGGCGTCGACCACGATCGGCAGGGTCGAGAGCTTGTGGACGACCGGCACGGCGGTGATGTCGAGCGTGAAACGCGTGGAGGTCTCGAACGTGCGGATGCCACGCTCGCACAGGATGACGTTCGGGTTGTGCATGGTGATGTACTCCGAGGCGGCCAGCCATTCCTCGATCGTGGCGGCCATCCCCCGTTTGAAGAGCACGGGCTTTCCGCTTCTCGCGGTCACGGCTCCCAGCTTCTTGAGCAACGAGAAGTTCGCCATGTTGCGCGTGCCCACCTGGAGGATGTCGACGCTCTCGTCGACGAGCTCGGCGTGAGCACTGTCGACGACCTCGGTGCAGGTGAGGAGTCCGTAGCGCTCCCCCGCCTCGCGCAGCAGCACGAGCCCTTCCTCTTCCAGGCCCTGGAACGAGTAGGGACTGGATCGGGGCTTGTACGCGCCGCCGCGAAGTACCCGGATGCCGAGATCGGCGCAGGCCGCGGCGACCTCCATGATCTGGTCTCTGCTCTCGATGGCGCAGGGACCTGCGATGACGGTGATCGGCCCGTCGCGAGTGACGGGGACGGCGGGCGATGTGGCGCTCATCTTCAGATCTCCTTCATGACCCGCAGGACGGTCTCGAAGATCTCCCGCAGATTGTCCGCGAAGAGTGGGCCCTCGTTGCACGCCGCGAGTCGAAGGAAGATCTCCTCCTCACGCTTCGGATCGAAGAGCGCGAGATTCGCCTGCGGCTTGAGCTCGCGGATGCTCAGCGCAAGCTGCGCACGGGAGTTCAGCAACTCGACGAGCCGGCAGTCGATCTCATCGATCCGGCTGCGGAAGCCGTCGATCTTGTCACGGACGTCGTCGCTCATCGCGGTCCCCTCGTCTCGGTCGGCCCCTGCTACTCCCACTCGATCGTGCCCGGCGGCTTGCTCGTGATGTCGTAGGCGACGCGGTTGATACCCTCGACCTCGTTGATGATGCGGTTGCTCATCTTCGCGAGCAGATCGTGCGGAAGGCGGGCCCAGTCGGCCGTCATGGCATCCGCGCTCGCCACGGCACGGATGATGATCGGACGGCCGTAGGTCCTCTCGTCCCCCATCACGCCGACGGAGCGGATGTCGGGCAGCACCGCGAAGTACTGCCACACCTCGCGGTCGGTGTCCCACTCGCCGATCTCCTGGCGCACGATCGCGTCCGCGCGACGCAGCGTGTCCAGCTTCTCCTCGGTGATATCGCCGATGATCCGAACGGCCAGCCCGGGGCCCGGGAACGGCTGGCGATGCACGATGTGATCGGGCAGGCCCAGCTCCGCCCCCACTTCACGCACCTCGTCCTTGAACAGGGTCCGCAGGGGCTCGATGAGGTCGAAATGCACTCCGGGCGGGAAGGGGATGAGGTTGTGGTGGCTCTTGATCTTGGCGGCCTTGCCGGGCCCCGACTCGATCACGTCGGGATACAGGGTGCCCTGCGCGAGGAAGCCGACGCCCTCGAGCCTGGTCGCCTCCTCGAAGAACACCTTCCAGAACTCCTCGCCGATGATGTGGCGCTTGCGCTCGGGATCGCTGACTCCCGCGAGCAGGTCGAGGTAGCGCTTCTGGGCCTGCACGTGCACGAGCGGCACACGGAACTGGTCGCGGAAGACGTGCACGACGTCTGCGGCCTCGTCCAGTCGCAGCATCCCGTGGTCGACGAAGACGCAGGTGAGCTGCGCACCGATCGCCCGATGCAGCAGCGCCGCAGTCACGGAGCTGTCGACTCCGCCGGACAGTCCGCAGATCACCTTCGCATCGCCCACCTGCGCGCGGATGCGGCCGACGGCCTCGTCGATGATGTTCACCATCGTCCACGTCGGCGAGAGTCCTGCGACGTCGTAGAGGAAGCGCTTGAGGATGTCGAGACCTGCCGGCGTGTGAGCGACCTCGGGATGGAACTGCGTGGCGTACAGACGCCGCTCCCGGTCCGCCATGGCCGCGACCGGTGTCGTCGGCGTCGAGGCCGTCACGCGGAAGCCCGCGGGCGCCGTGCCGACGCTGTCCCGATGGCTCATCCAGACGTGCTGCTCCGTGGACAGGCCCTCGAAGAGCTCGCAGGAGGGGTCCGTGACCGACAGCTGCGCGAACCCGTACTCCCCCACGTCCGTCTTGGGGACCGCACCACCGAGGTCGACCGCCATCAGCTGCATGCCGTAGCAGAGGCCGAGGACCGGGATGCCGAGAGCGTAGATGCCCGAGTCCATCTTCGGCGCACCCTCCGCGTACACGGAGGCGGGACCGCCCGAGAGGATCAGCGCCGAGGGGGCCCGACGGGCCACCTCGGATGCGGTGATATCGCTCGGGACGATCTCAGAGAAGACGTGACACTCGCGGACCCGCCGGGCGATGAGTTGCGCGTACTGCGCGCCGAAGTCGACGACGAAGACGGTGGGGACGGCCTCAGCCACCCCTAGCGCCCCATCCCCACGCCCTGCGTGTTCTGCAGCACCTTGCCCTCTGTCTGCAGCGACGGCGCGACCATGACCTCCGCCTTCTGGAACGTCTTGAGGTTCTCGTAGCCGCACGTGGCCATCGAGGTGCGCAGCCCCCCGCAGAGGTTCAGCGTGCCGTCGTTCTCGTGCGCGGGCCCGAGAAGGATCTCCTCGAGAGTACCGCGGACGCCGGAACGCACCCGTGTCCCCCGAGGCAGGTCGGGATGGAACGTGGCCATGCCCCAGTGGTAGCCGCGGCCTGGCGCCTCGCTGGCGCTTGAGAGCGGCGAGCCGATCATCACCGCGTCGGCGCCCACCGCGATCGCCTTGGCGATGTCGCCGCCAGTGCGCATGCCGCCGTCGGCGATCACGTGGCAGTAGGTGCCGGTCTCGTCGAGGTGGCGCATCCTCGCCGCCGCCGCGTCGGCGATGGCGGTGCCCTGCGGCACGCCGATCCCCAACACGCGCCGCGACGTGCACGCGTGGCCCGGTCCGACGCCGACGAGGACGCCGACCGCGCCGGTGCGCATGAGGTGAAGCGCGCCCGAGTAGCTGCAGCAGCCCCCCACGATCACCGGGATGTCGAGGTCGCGCGTGAAGGCGTTGAGGTCGAGCGGCTCGTCGTAGCTGGACATGTGCTCCGCGCTCACCACTGTGCCCTGGATGATGAGGATGTCGAGCCCGCCCTCGAGGGCCGGTCCGATGTACCTGGTGACGTTCTGAGGTGTGAGGGATGCAGCGGCCAGGACGCCGCCGTCCTTGATCTCCCGCACGCGCCGGGTGATGAGCTCGGGCTTGACGCCCTCGCGGTAGATCTCCTGCAGCCCGCGCGTCGCCACGTCCTTCTCGAAGGAGGCGATCTTGTCCAGCTGAGTCGCGGCGTCCTCATAGCGTGTCTGGATGCCCTCGAGGTTGAGCACGGCCAGGCCGCCGAGCTTGCCCATCGTCACGGCGAAGGCCGGGTCGACGACGCCGTCCATGGCGGAGGCGAGGATCGGGAGAGGGAACGAGTAGGTGCGTCCGCGGAAGGCGAACTCCCACGCGATGTTCACGTCCCGCGGATCGCGCGTGCGACGTGACGGCACGATCGCGATGTCGTCGAATCCGTAGGCCCGTCGTGCGGTCTTCCCACGCCCGATCTCGATCTCCATTACTTGGGCTCCTCCTCGGATCCGTCTCTCATCCTCTGTCGACCTTACGGCGCGTCGACCCTTCGCCATATACGGCAAGACCAGGTGCCTGTCCGCCGCTCGCGTCGATGGTTCCGCGGGCCGGTCGTGCGCCTGGTCTACGTTCGTCACGCGATGGAGCCGGTGCGACGTGTGTGCCGCGATGGGCCGCGGCTGTGTTCGTAGGGTAGCGCGCAGGGCCAGGAGGGTCAACGCGACCGGGAAGACCGCGGCAGACCGGCCCAGGAGGCGGGCAGGACCGTCACCGCGAGGCTGCGCTGACGCCGCCCGTCGGACTCGCAGAGGTAGGTCGACTGCCTGGCCCCGGGGACGATGACCGTACTGCTGGTGCGTCAGACGTTGAAGCGGAAGTGCATCACGTCGCCGTCCTGCACCACGTAGTCGCGCCCCTCGACGCGCAGCCGTCCCGCTTCCCGCGCGCCCTTCTCGCCGCCAAGGGCCGCGAAGTCCTCGTAGGAGATGGTCTCGGCCTTGATGAAGCCCTTCTCGAAGTCCGTGTGGATCACACCGGCGGCCTCGGGAGCCCTCGCTCCGCGGTGCACCGTCCAGGCCCGGACCTCCTTCTCGCCGGCGGTGAAGAAGGACATCAGCCCGAGCAGGTCGTAGGCGCGCCGGATCAGAGCGTCAAGACCGGGTTCCGCGAGCCCCAGCTCCGCAAGGTAGGCGGCGGCCTCCGGGGGTTCGAGGTCGGCGAGCTCGGCCTCGAGCTTCGCGCAGATCGGCACAGGCCGGACGCCGTCGATCTCGGGCAGTTCCTTGGCGACGTCGCCCTCGTCGACGTTGGCGATGTAGAGCATCGGCTTCATCGTCAGGAGGTGGAGGTCGGCCAGGAGAGCGCGTTCCTCGGCCGACGTGTCCATGCGCAGGGCCCGGTGGCCCTGCTCCAGCCAGTCGTTGACCCGCCGGGTGAGCGCGAGCTTGGCGACGAGCGTCGCGTCGCGCTTCGACTCCTTCTCCAGTCGTGCCAGGGTCCGCTCCATCGTCCCGAGGTCCGCAAGCACGAGTTCCGTGCGGATCGTGCCGACGTCGAGCAGGGGGTCGACAGCGCCAGAGACGTGGACGACGTTCGGGTCGGTGAAGTAGCGCACCACCTCCACGATCGCATCGGTGTCCCTGATATTGGCGAGGAACTGGTTGCCGAGTCCCTCACCCTCGCTCGCGCCCTTCACCAGCCCGGCGATGTCCACGAACTCGACAGTGGCGGGCATGATGCGGGCCGGGTGGACGATCTCCGCGAGTGCATCCAGGCGCGGATCGGGCACCGGTACCACGCCGACGTTGGGCTCGATCGTGGCGAAGGGATAGTTGGAGGCGTCGACCTGCTTGCGCGTGAGCGCGATGAAGAGCGTGGACTTCCCCACGTTCGGGAGACCGACGATCCCGATGGACAGCGACATGAGCGCTCCTTGGCGTGGCCCTTCTCGTCAGAACCGCCCGGGCCGGGCAGTCCGGCAGTCTAGCAGTCGAGCAGCTCCCGGTAGACGGCCTCGAGCCTGTCCGTCCCCGACTCGGGAGTGTAGAGCGACGAGCGTCTCGAAGCCCCTGCCGACAGGTGCGCTCGAAGCGCCGGGTCGAGCAGGACGCGCGCGAGACCCTCGCCGATCGCTCCCGGACGGTCCTCGACCAGCAGGCCACACTCGCCGTCGACGATCCGGTCCTCGAAGCCCGGCGCACGCAGCGCCACCGACGGACAGCCGCACGCCATTGCCTCGACCACGCTGAGCGGTCCGGTCTCGCTGCGGGACGCGCTCGCACACACGTCCGCCGCGGAGTACCACTGCGAGAGGGTCTCGGAATCGACGGGTCCGAGCGCCCGCACGCTCGCACCGATGCCCCGGGTGGCGACATCGCGCGCGATCGAGCGCTCCCTCCTGCCGCCGCCGCCAAGGACGAGAAGCGCATCCGGCACCGTGTCGAGCACGCCGGCGAACTCCGCGACGAGCGCCCCCACGCGCTTCTCGTCGGCGATGCGGCCCACGTAGAACACGACCGGGCGCCCTCCCAGCCCGAGCGCCGACCTCGCCGCCTGCCGACGGACGCAGTGGATCCGCTCGGTGTCCGCAGGCGGCTCCACCGCCTCGATGCGCCGCACGACGCCGCAGCCGCGGAGCCAGTCTGCCACTCGCGTCGAGGGAGCGAACGTGACGTCGCAGCGATTCGCGAAGGCGCCCGTCCGCCGGGCGAGCGCCGGCTTCAGGAAGCGACCGACGCCCCAGTAGTACTCGTCGAGATAGTCCGAGTAGACGCTGTGACACGTGAAGGCGACCTTCGCGCCCCACGCCCGACCGAGCGCCACCCCCGCGGAGCCGAGAAGTATCGGGTGGTGCGCGTGCACGATGTCGTAGGAGCGCTCTCGCACCTGCTCGGGAAGGCCGGACACCACCGGTGCGACCCTGAAGTCCCGGTCGAGTCCCGCCCAGGCGGGCAGCTCGATCACACCGGGCTCGTTGGAGGGACGACGGTCGTGCGCGTAGGTGAGCACGTCCACGTCGTGGCCCCGCCGGCGCAGCTCGCGCACGGACAGGGCGGCCCACACCGCGACGCCGTTGCGCGCGGGGGCATACGTGTTCGTGACCATCAGGATGCGCACGCGGTCGGCTCCCTCCACCCCACCTGAGCGCGGGCCCCGCAAGTATATCCGCGAGCCTGCTCGACCGGCGAAGACCCCGGACACGCGAGTGGGCCCGGGCGCTGCGCGCCCGGGCCCACTCCACACACGCCCGCGACCGCGTTGCGCGGCCTGCGAACGGCTAGTACATGCCACCGCCGCCCATGCCGGCCATGGCCGCGGCGGCTCCGCCGTCGTCCTTGGCGGGCACGTCGTTGATCGTGGTGTCGGTGATGAGGATGAGCGCCGCGATCGAAGCCG
>CAIKZH010000014.1 GCA_903831865.1 uncultured Coriobacteriia bacterium | reverse complement strand
CGGCGGGGGTCCTCGCGGCGTGCGCGATAGCCCCCGCGGTCGCCGCGCAGGCGTCGCTCACGGCCGTGGCGCAGGTGAGCCGCGCGGCGACCACCACGCCGAAGCCGCCGGCTCCCGCCGTCGCGCCGAAGCCGGTCGCGGCTCGCGAGGCGACCGCCGACGAGGCAGCGAGGGAGTCGTCTCTGCTCGCGCGCAAGGCCGCACGACTGGCTCCGCCAACATGGGTCCTGTCGCAGGGGATCGAGTCGGTCCCCACGGGCACGCGCCAGATCGCGCTCACCTTCGACGACGGCCCGTCGAAGAACACCACCGCCGTCCTGCAGGTGCTGGCACGCTACGACGCACACGCGACGTTCTTCTGCATCGGAGTGCGGGCCCAGGGCAAGAAGGCGAAGCTGCAGGCGATACTCGACCAGGGCTCCGAGATCGGGAACCACACGTGCCGCCACGTGTCGCTGATCGGCCACGGGCTCGTGTGGGACGAGGCGCAGATCTCCCGCACGCAGGACGTCTTCGCGTCAGAGGTGGGCGTCAGGCCCGTGTGGGTGCGGCCGGAAGGCGGCTGGCTCGATCAGACGGGCCTCGACGCCATCAAGGCCCTGCACACCCGCTACGTCTACTGGGACGATCCGGGCGAGGACACCGTGGCTGCCTTCACGCCGACGATGATCGCGGCCAAGGTCCTGGAGCACGCACATCCCGGCGCGATCATCGTGCTCCACGAGACGAACCCGGCCTCGGTCCGGGCGCTCCCTCACATCCTCGAAGTGCTGCACGCGCGCGGCTACCGGGTGACGTCTCTCACCGGAGCGTTCCGCGGCTGAACAATCCACTCCCGCGGCCTTGCGATCCGGACCTGTGGGACCAGACCGGTCAGGACCGACTGAATCTCGCCGCCGTACTCCGCCCCTGCTCGCGCGGCACTCTCATGGCACGACCTGCGGAGGGCCCCGGACCTGACAGGTCCGGGGCCCTCCGCGTGGGCAGTGACTTCTCTGATGCCTCTGCAGCTAGTGCACGACCACTGCGATCACAGAGGAGACGCTGGGGTTGCGAGTGGCGTCACCCAGGAACCGTGCGCGGAAGTGGTATGTGCCGCGCAGGAGAGGCGCGTAGCGGTACCACCAATGCCCTGAACCGCCCACGGTCTCGTAGCACAGGCGGTTCGACGAGTAACTCCACGGAACGGACGGAGACTGGTTCGGCTTCTGGACCTCGACGACAACGGGGTCGAGGTACGCTCCGGGCGTAAGCAGCCCGGTCAGGATGAAGGTGTGCGGGAATGCGACGCTGTAGCTGTCTGACTGGATGGTGACCGTCGTGTTGACCTTGGGCGTCGCAGAGAACGTGACCACGACCGTATGGTCCGCCGTCACGTTGCTGAGCACCATCGGACTCGTGGCCGCGACCGGCGATCCGTCGACGGTGACCGTCGCGATGTGGTAGCCCACGTTCGGAGTGATCGTGAAGGTCGCGGTGGCTCCGTAGTCCACCGTCTGGGTCGTCGAGGGCGATATCGTGCCGTTGGGACCCGCTGTCGGAGCCAGCGAATAGGTGTTGATGGCGAACGTCGCGGACACCGTGTGCGGCGCCGTCACGTTCGTGAGGACCACGGGGCTGACCGCCGTCGTGGGCGAACCGTCGACGAGGATCGCTGCGATGTGATAGCCCGTGTTCGGAGTGACCGTCACGGTCGCGTTGTCGCCGGAGTTCACCGTCTGAGACAGCGGCGAAACGACTCCGTTGGCGCCCGCCGCAGCGGTGATCGTGTAGGTGGTCGTCACGCTGATGACGTCCGGCGCGAACGTGGCCGACAGCGTGTGGTTCGCGCTGAGGTTGTTGAACACCACAGTGCCGGTGGGAGCGATCGAGACAGAATCCACCGTGAGCGTGGCGATGTGGTAGCCGGCGTTCGGGACGACGGCGAAGGCCATCTGACTCCCGACGTCCAACGTCTGAGTGCCTGGCGAGATCGTGCCGTTCGCACCGGAGCTCACAGTGATCGTGAAGGCCTGGACGAATGTCGCCGAGATCGTATGAGTGGCACTCACGTTGGCGAACGTGTAGCTGGTCGGGGTGCCGATGTTCGTTCCGTCGATCACCACTGTCCCGATCCTGAACCCCGCGTTCGGCGTGATCTGGAACGTCGCGCTACCGCCATAGGGCACGGTCTGGACCGTCGACGGAGTGACGGATCCGCCCGCCCCAGAAGTCGGCGTGATCGCAAACGTGTTGACGGCGAAGGTGGCCGCCACAACGTGGCCGGCTGTCACGTTGGTGAAGAGGACCGGGCTATTCGCCGCGACCGGGCTTCCGTCCACAGTGATCGTGGCGATGTGATAGCCGACGGCCGGGGTGACCGTGACCGTCGCGTTGGCGCCGTAGGTCACGACCTGGCTCGCCGGCGAAGCGGAACCGTTGGCACCGGCACTCGCGGTGACCGCGTAGGTGTTGATGGCGAAGTTCGCGGTCACGGAGAGGTTCGCCGTCACGTTGGTGTCCTGGCGCGAGGCCGTGGCCACGCCGTCGGACCAGCTCACGAAGTGGTAGCCGGTGGACGGCGTGGCCGTGACCGTGGTGCCGCTGGAGCCGTAGCTGACGACTTGGGTCGACGAGCCGACGATCGAGCCGCCGGTGGCGGCGGAGTAGGACAGCGTGTAGGTGTTGATGGCGAAGTTCGCGGTCACCGAGAGGTTCGCCGTCACGTTGGTGTCCTGGCGCGAGGCGGTGAGCACGCCGTCGGACCAGCTCACGAAGAGCCGGTCGAGGGTGTGGCTGTGACCGTGGTGCCGGAGGCGTTGTAGTTCACGACCTGGGTCGAGGAGCCGGCGATCGAGCCGCCGGTGGCGGCGGAGTAGGACAGCGTGTAGGTGTTGATCGCGAAGTTGGCGGCGATCGTGTGGTTCGCGGTGACACCGGTGAACTTGTAACTCGTGATCGGGCCATGGCTCACGCCGTCCACCAGCACATCGGCGATGCGATAGCCGGTGTTCGGAGTGATCGTGAAGGTCGCCGAATCGGAGCCGTAGACCACCGTCTGTGTCGTGTTCGGCGAGATCGAGCCGCCGGGGCCTGCAGTCGGCACGATGATCGGATTGACCGTCACAGCGTCTGTCACGACCTGGATCTGGCTGTTCTCATGGGTCACGGTGACGGTCGGGGTGTAGCTGCCGGGATCGGTGTACGGAATCGCTCCGCTGACGGTGAAGGTGCCGGCTGAGAAGGAGATCGACCCGAGGCTGACGCCGAAGCTCCCGCCCCAGTCGATCGCCGCGGAGTAGTGCGTGCCGTCATTGGCTTCCGGCCCTGCAGGGTCGATGAACGCGGCCAGGTCGTGCGTCCCAAGCGCCGTGCCGTAGGCCGTCGTGAGAGGAGCCACGCCGGTGAGCGACACCGCCGGATCAGCCACCGCGATCGTCTGGTCGGGAGTGGTGAGCGGTGCGAGCAGGTCGTGAGTGAGGGTCACGTTGACGGTGTAGGTGCCCTCTTCGGCGTAGGTGTGGTCAGGAGCGTCGACCTCGTAGTTGCCGCCGCCGAGCGACACGACGGTGGCCGCCGAGGTGCTGGCGTCGCCCCAGTTGACCGTCGCCGAGTAGTCGGCGAGCGTCTCGAGACCGATGCCCGCAGGGTCGCTGAAGGTGGCGATGGATGTGACCGCCCCGATCGGGCTGCCCTCGACGCCCGTAGCCGGCAGGTTGGCGCTTGCCAGACTCGTGAGCTGCGCGTCGGTCACCACGATGGTCTGGCTGGGTGTGGTGAGCGGTGCGAGCAGGTCGTGCGTGAGGGTCACGTTGACGGTGTAGGTGCCCTCTTCGGCGTAGGTGTGGTCAGGAGCGTCGACCTCGTAGTTGCCGCCGCCGAGCGACACGATGGTGCCGGCCGAGGTGGTTGAGTCGCCCCAGTTCACGGTGGCGGCGTAGTCGCCGATGAGCTCGGGACCAGCGGGATCACTGAAGGTGGCGATGGAAGTGACCGGTCCGATGGCGCTGCCCTCGACTCCGCTGGCCGGCAGGTTGGCGCTTGCCAGGCTGGTGAGCTGCAGGTCGGCCACCGTTGCCGTCAGTGCTTGGTTGATGGTCGTGGAGCTGAGGAGAGTGAGTCCCGCGTAGTCGACCGCATCGTAGGAAACCGAGTAGGTGCCCTCCTCCGCGTAGGTGTGGCTGCCGCTCACGTAGAACTGAGGGGGCGTGGTCGTGCCGGGGACCTGGGTCACCGTGCCGGTGCTCGTGGTGTTGTCACCCCAGTGGATCGTCGCCGTCCAGTCACCCGCGGCGTTGGGGAGGTATGTGTTGCTGTCGCCCTCGACCCAGTGCCCGACCGTTACCGTGCCGCTCGAACTCCCCTCGATGGTCTTGAACGTGGCCGTGACCGCGCCTCCGGTCGAGAGCTTGCCCGTTCCTCCGGTGCATCCGGTGAAGGTGCTACCTGTCCTGCCTGTGTAGTCCACAACCTGAGGTCCGTTGCTCGAGACGACCACGAGTGACCCCGAGGTCGGGAAGTTGAACCCGTACGCAACGTTGATCGTCGCCGTTGGCAGGACGGCTCCATTGGAGGTTGACGCGATGGTGGTGTTCGTCTGGTAGTACCCGACAGAGGGTGCATCGCCCACGGTGACAGTGTTCGTCCCGGTCGCCAGGAGCGCGCCGCCCACGTTGTCCTCGTAGACGCGGACCGTGTAGGTGTAGAGACCGGCGTGCGCGTAGGTGTGGAAGCCCGGCCAGTTGATGGTGTAGGAGCCCGCCGAGCCAGAGACCGACGAGGACGTCGTGAGCGGACTACCGTCTCCCCAGTCGATGGTGGCTGAGAAGTCGGCGCCGCTGGCGCCTGTGTAGCTATCAGTGAAGCTCGCAGAGGGGTTGGAGGAGGGCGCCTTGCCTTCGGACCAGCCGATAGGGCCCGCAGGATACAGTTTCAGCGTCAAGACGTCCGCGTCCGCCACGGCGGCCGTGCTAGAGGCCGTCACTGGCGCCCACGTGTCTTGCAGGTCAGCCGGCGCCAGCGTGACGACAACCACATAGCCTTGCTGCGAGATCACGGTCCCGCCAGAGATCGTGCTGCCCGCGGTGCCGCCGGAACATCCCGTGAAGGTGGTCGCATTGGTCCCTGTGGTCTTACCGGTATAGGTCACGGTCGCTGGACCGCTGCTCGTGATGACCGTGATGGTCCCCGCGGAGGGGAAGTTGGCGGTGCCGCTGTTTATCACCGGGATCGTGTAGGTACCGCTGGCGGGAACCGTGGTGGTGGTCGAGGCCCTCACGGTCGTCGCTGGACCCTCATCTGTGTACGTGTGGGTGCCGTTGACGGTGATCAGGCCGCTGGTGAAGCCCACCGTGCCGTTCGTGTCGGTAGTGCCGTCGCCCCAGTTGATGCTTGTGAGCTTGAAGTCACTGGCTGTCGCGCCCAAGTAGGTGTCGTTGAAGGTCGCGATGGGGCCGGAGTACGCGGTGCCTTCCGTGGGCGTGATCGAGACGCCGGAGTTCGCCGTGACGACGTCGGCATCGGCCACCGTGATGATCTGGCCTGGGGTGGTGACCGCCGCCAGGGCGTCATGCTTGAGGGTCACGTTCTCTGTGAAGATGCCCTCGTCGACATAGGTATGGGCTGGCGCGTCGACGCGGTAGCTTCCGCCGCCCAACGAGACCACAGTCCCGGATGAGGTGGTCGAGTCACCCCAGTTGACCGTCGCTGTGAAGTCGGTCAGCGGTTCGGACCCCACGCCCCCCGGATCGGTGAAGATGGCGATGGAGGTGATAGGGCCGATGACAGTGCCCTCGACCCCGGTCGCCGGAAGGTTGGCGTCGACCAGGCCGGTCAGTTGCACATCGTTGACGGTGAACGTCAGGGGACCGCCCGCACCAGGTCCAGTCACTGTGACCCCGGCCGTGCCCTCCTCGGCGATGAGCGAGGCGGGCACAGTGGCAGTCAACCTCGACGTCGACTGGGAGAGCCTCGACAGCTGGGTAGCGGTGCCCCCGGTGGGCGTCCAGGCGACTTGCGACGTGCTGGTGAAGCTGGAGCCGTTGACCGTGAGCGTGAAGCTCGCTCCTCCCTCGTTAGCAGAGGTCGGACTGATGCTTGTGACAGCGGCCACCGCGACGCTCGCCCCGAAGAACATGAGGACCATCAGCAGCGCCGCCGAGAGCCAGATCTTGCATGCCTTGAACATCATTTGCCCTCCCGATCCCTCGTGCACAGGAACACCCGCCCGGTCGCGATGACCGGTCCGAACAGGTCGAGGAAGTGGTTTCCATGCTTGGCGGGAACTCAAACAGGCGTGAGGCGAATCCCAGGAGCGCCGCGCGACGAACGGACCAGTGCGTTCCCTCAGCGCCGAGCTACCAGCCCCGCCAAGTACGCCCTCTGGCTCGCGTTCAGGCGGCTCTCCCATGCGGACAGAGCCTCCGGCGCGCGGCCGACGAAGTACGCGGGGGCGACCGCCTGCCTAAAGGCGGTCAGGCTGGCGGCGGACGAGTCGATCCGCCAGTCCTGGGTGGAGGACGGCAGTTGGTCGATGGTGTCGTAGTAGACGACAGCCTGCACGAAGGGATAGCTCTGCCGGATCTGGCGGTACGTCTCGCCCAGCCAGACGGCCTTGTCCCCGCCCTGCTCGACGCTTCCGAACTCGGCGATACACACAGGCTTGTGCAGGGTCCGCAGGTAGGCCAACGCCCGTCCGAACCAGGACTGGAACGTGACCCATCGGGTGCGAGGATCCGCGGCCCCGAAGTTGAACCCGCTCACGGCCACCCAATCGACGTAGCGGTCCCCCGGCCAGTAGGCGGCATACGAGTTGTCGGCGGTGTCTGGATAGCTGCCGTGGTTGACGCTCCACACCCACGTGACGTTGGTCGCACCTTCCCGATCGAAGATGTCGTGAATGTGGCGCCACGCCTGCGCGTAGAGCGCCGGGGTGTTGCCGTTCACCGTGCCCGCCCACGGGTACCAGTCGCCGTTCATCTCCTGCATCGGCCGGAGCATCACGGGACCGCCCAACGAGCGGATCTGGTCGGCCCACTCGCGTATGTGGCCGTCGTATCTTCCCGAGACGATCGTGGAGAGCCCGAAGGCAGGCTGCTTCGTCGGGTCCTTCAGGGCCTTCTCGTGCGGCCCCGGAGCCCACGGCTCCCACGTGATCATCGGGACGATCCCGCGGCTCATCAGTGCGGCACACGCCTTGGGGCTGAAGTCCGAGAGCCCCCCCGCCCACGGCTGGTACCACATCACGATGGCGACACCCTTGCCCGAGAGCGAGGTGAACGTATCGACCGCGTTCGGGTCCCACGGAGCTGGCGGGTCGAAGACGCCCAGGTAGGCGCCGCTCAGGGGCGGCTCCATCTTGCCAGCCCGTGGCAGCGACGACACGGAGGAAGGGCTCGGCATCGCTGTCCCGGAGGACGGAAGCGCGCCGCGCGCGAACGACCCGAGAACGAGCACGGCGGCGATGGCCGCGCACGCAGCCACGACGACTCCCCACTTGCGTCGGCGTTGGTAGCGACCGCGCACCGAAGCCCGCCTTCCCACCCACTTCAGAAGTGACGCTTCTGTGACCCGGAGTGAGTCAGGCGTCTCGGGACGGCTTTATGCCCGAGTGGGAGCAAGAGGACACGCGCGAGCAGGAAGATCGAGCCGCGTCAGCCGCGCAGGAGACCCTTCATGCAGGTGAAGCCACCGGTGATCCACCGACGGGCTCGACAGTTGAAGCAGGTGGGCACGTCGCCGTCGACGTAGCATTCGTCATCGTCGTCGCGCGTGAAGCCGGTGCACGTCAGCGCGATAGCGGCAGCGACCTCCAGGTCACCTTCGCTGTCGACGCTCCCGACGAAGACCGCGCCTGAGCCCGCGCCCACAACCGGCGTCATCGCGCTCTAGAACGACTTCAGCGCGCGACGGTCCACCAGTGACCACGGCGAGCCGGGTCCCTCGTCGCTCGGCTGGACCATCAGTACGGCGACGCCGTCGCACAGCACCAGCTTGCACTCGTCGCCGAGCCGGACGCACTCGTCTTCGCCAAGGGTGTGGCCATCGAGGGTGCGCACGGAGTCCACGCCCTGGCGCTTGATCTGCGCAACCGTCCCGATCCCCCGCTCGTCACCGGCGAGGTTGAACTTGCCCTTGAACCGGCCGTCGTTGCCGCTCAGCTTCAGGCCTGCGCCCGCGAGCGCGCCGATCACGCCGATGCCGGTCCCGCCGTGCTCCGACAGATGCACGCCCAGCTCCCCGGCAAGGCCGTACGCCTCGTCCTTCGAGATCACCCGCTGCTTGGCGCTGCGGCCGTAGTCCACGAGCCGCGCCGGATCCACAAGGCGATCGACAGCGACCACCGCCAGCCCCGGGTCGGAGCTCTCGACGCTCTCTGCTTTGAGACGCTCGGCACAGGCGGCGATGACCTCTTCAAGCGCGCTCTCCGCGATGTCGGCCTCGAAGCACATCGACGAGTTGTGCGAGGTATAGGCGATGTCGGGATGGATGAGCAGCTGATGCCTGGTGACCCTGCCCACGCTCGCCAGCCCCTGGCCGGCGAGCCCGGCGGCGAGCATCTCGGCGATCTCCCCCGTGCCCTTGCTGTCAGCGTCGTCCGTGTCGTCGATCGAGACGAGGATCCTCATGAGCGCTCCCGCTCCGTAGGTAGGCGTACTGCGACAGCATAGATGGAGCGGACGAGCAGGGTTCGGAATCCCTTACGGCACCTGACGAGCGGTCGGAACACCGGCTATGCCAGAGGTCGCCGCGCCGTGCCCAGCGAGTCCTCCAGCTCGATACGACCGGACTCGTAGAGGGCGATGCAGGCGCGGACCGCACCGGGATCGTACTTGTCCACATTCTGCGTCAGTTCGGCGACGGCGGCGTCGAGGCCCAGAGCAGGCCGGTATGGCCGGTGTGACGCCATCGCCTCGACGACGTCCGCGACCGCGAGCACGCGCGCGCCACCGATGATCTCATCCCCGCGAAGACCGCGCGGATAGCCGGAGCCGTCCCGGCGCTCATGGTGCGAAAGCACCATCTCGGCCAGCGGCCAGGGGAACTCGATGTCCTTCAGGATCTCGTAGCCGGCCTGGGGGTGTTCCTTGATCAGGCGGTACTCGATCTCAGACAGGCGACCCGGCTTGGTCAGGATCTCCGCGGGCACGGACAGCTTGCCGATGTCATGCACGAGCCCGGCCATCTCGATCGCCTCGACGTCGCTGGCGGGCAGCTGCATCTCCTGGGCGATCTGCTTCGCGAGTCTCGCGACCCGTACCTCATGTCCCTCCGTGTACGGGTCGCGGACCTCGACGACCTTCCCCATCGCTTCTGCGACGGCATAGACCATCTTCTCGAGACTCTCCTTACTCTCGCGAAGGCTCGCCTCGCTGGCGACGAGCATCTCGCGCCGCTCGATGAGCTCCGTCATGTCCTGCGCCACGGAGAGCAGGCACGTCTCCCCTCGCAGGTCGAACGTCCGAGCTGAATCCAGGACTGAGACGACCGATCCGTCCTTGCGCCGCAGCGCCGTCTCGAACGCGTGCACCTCGCCGTCCTCCCACAGGCCTGCGAGGAGAAGGTCGCGATCGGCGGGGTGAGTCCAGATGGAGAGCTCCGCGGTGGTCTTGCCCACGGACTCCTCGCGTGAGTATCCCAGCAGCTGCTCGTAGCCCGCGTTGACCTCCAGGATCTTGCCGTCGCTCATCCGGGTGATGCTGATCAGGTCCGGTGACGCCTTGAAGGCCGCTGTGAAGATCTCCTCTGATGCGCGCCTCTCCCTCTCCGTGCGCCTTCGCTGCGTGATGTCGTGGCCGATGAAGGAGACCGCCACCGTATCGCCGCGCTCGTTCAGGATGGGGGACAGGGTGACCGCCAGCTCCACGAGGCTCCCGTCCTTACGGCGGAAGAAGGACTCGCGACCCAAGATGGACTCCCCCCGGCGCAGACGCTCGAACATCCGGCTCGACCCGCGCGCCAGACCGGGCCCCAGCAGGACCGAGAGGTCGGCGCCCACGATCTCCTGCGCCGAATAGCCGAACAGCGCCTCGGCCGCGGCGTTCCAGCTCGTCACGCTGCTGTCGAGATCGTTGGTGAACACCGCGTCCTGCGACGACGTGACGATCGCGGCGAGCCGCGCGGACTCCTCCTGCGCCAGCTGTTGCCGCGTCACGTCGCGAAGCGTCACCAGTTGCGCCGACGAGTCGCCGAGTCCGACCGCGAGCGGAGTGACGCCAAGCTCCATGTGGCGAGTTTCACCCGCCAACGCAACAGGCAGCACCGCTCTGGCCGAGCCTCTGCCGTGCAGCAACCCTGCCGCACCCTCGATGCGCGCAAGGACGACCTCCGCTGGCCAGTCGACCACCCTTGCCGAAGTCGTGCCCAGCATCGAGAGCGCGGCCGGGTTCGCATCGACTACCCGGCCTTCGGCGTCTATGACGATGACCCCGTCGGGCATCTGCTCCACGAGTACTCCGCGCGCCAGCGGGAGGATCTCGAGCAGCGTGCCCTGCAGGATCGCCGTCAGCCACAGGGCTCCTGTGACGAAGAACGCGAGCGGTGCCATGTCCAGGTCGGCGAAGGGCGCGAGGTTGAGCAGGCCGGCGACACTGGCGACGAATGGAGCCAGCCCGCCGATGAAGAGGACCGCGATCCGGCTCCGGCTCGCTCCGGAGGACCGAAGGTACTCCCGGAGCAGGATGACGAGCGCGCAGACGGCCAGCGCATACGCGAACACGATGAAGAGCCAATACAGCGGACCGGGGACGAGCGCGTAGTGGGTGTAGGAGCCGACCTTGTGCGGGACGAAAGCGGCGTCGTAGAGGTGGGCGGGGTTCAACCACTCGAGGTTGTTGAGCGCGAACGAAGCGACCGCTATCGCTACGATGCGGCCCGGCGTTCGCCACCGCTTCATCCCGGCCACGTCGAAGGCAAGCACGAGGAAGGCGACGGGGACTATCCAGCTCCCGAGGGACGTCATCCTCTCCCAGAAGATCTGCTGCGCACGGGTGGGCACCGACCACATCACGGCGTCCGCGGCCGACCAAATGACCACGCCGATCATGAATGTCGCGAGCGGCACGGCGCCCCGGGCGGCTCGGCGTGTCCACACGAGCAGCAGGGCAACCGCGGTGAGGACGGCGATGCCGCCGTAGAGGACCACAAAGATGACGTGCAGCTCGACCACTGGACCCACCTCCAGGGCAGGTCGTCGGGAGTGCTCCACTAGCATACCCGGCTGGCGTCAGGTTCACCGGGAGGAGCGGGGGTGGAGCGGGCCCTCTAGGGTCGGGTGGTCACTGGGTAGTAAGTCCCCAGAGGCAGACAGAGTCGCGCCGCCATGCGGCGCCCGCCACCGAAGGAGACATCATGGGATTCTTCAAGCAGCTGAAAGACCTGAAGGAGACAGTGGCAGCCGCACCGGACATGATCGATCAGGCCCAGCAGATGAAGGTCAACGCCGAGCAGATGGCCGCGAACCAGCAGGCGGCGATGGCTCAGGCGCAGGCCAACATCAACGCCGCGACGGCCGCAGCCACCGCTCCGGTCGGCAACGCCGACATGGAGCCGGTGGTGGGCGTAAGCCTGCAGCTGTTCGCCGAGGTCTCCAAGGGCCTGGCGGCCTTCAACTACGACATCACGCAGGCGCCGGCCATCGCCCTGACCAAGGGCATCCAGCCCGACGCGTGGGAGGCAGCCGCCAAGGAATGGAACGACCGGATCAAGCGGAATCCCGCGGTGGCCAAGGCCTTCAACGCGCTGTACATGGCGGCCTGAGAGACGCCCTGCAGCACGCCTGCCTTCACTGCCTGCTAGTGGCTGACCTCGATGGACTTGCCGGTCCAGTCGACGTCGATGCTCACCATGGCCTCGGCGGCCTGCCGTGAGGAATCGGTGGCGGTCATCGTGATGGTGTATATGGCGTAGGGCCGGTAGCTTGGGATCACGAACCGGAACGTCGAGCCGACTCCGTTATACAGGGGTGAGTCGTAGCGTGACGACTCGGCGTGCCAGGTGATCTTGAGTCCCTTGCGAGCACCAGTCGCCTTTGATGTGCAGAGGATGTGCGCACCCAGCGTGTTGTCGTACATCTGACTACTGCTGTCGAAGGACGCCGGCACCACCTCGAACGCCGCGCTCAGCGAGCCGCCGGCACCCGGAGTCACCGCTGTCTTCGTTACGACCTTCGCGACCACCGGCTTGGCCGCCGCCACTTGCTGGGGTCCGGACGAGATGGTGAGATCGACCCTTCCGCCCGCGTCTGCGCTCGCTCCGGCCGAGGGACTGCTCTCAAGCACTGCGCCACTGGGAGCCACGTCGTAGCGCTTCGCAACCGTACCGACCACCAGGCCCGCGGACGAGAGTTCGGCTGCGGCGGCAGACTCGCTCATGCCCGCCAGGTCCGGCACCTGGACCGACGCCGACGGCCCGGAGGACACGACCGAGGTCACCGTGCTGTCCCCCTTGAGCAGGGCACCCGGGCTGGGGGTCTGAGTCGCGGCTGAACTGCCGCCGGCCACGGACGCGGAGGCGCCCCCAGACCGGGCCACGCCTCTCGAGGCAGGACTCAAGTGCCCTGCCAAGACGGCGAGGCCTGTCACAAGGGCGACACCCAGGGCCACCGACAGGACGACGGCCGCTCTCGGGAAGGCCGATCGGGCTCTCTTGAGGAACGCCTGCCGCTTTGCCGCGCGGATCCACGCAACTCGAGCGCGACGATCTGCAACCGTGGAGTAGGCGGTTACCAGACGCTCCAGCGAGCCCTCTGGGACGTCACCCATCGACAGCGCGCGCTCGACGAACAGGCGATCGAGGTCTTCGAGGGTCGACCGATCATCGCCCCCCAGCTCCTGAAGAAGCGGCCCCAGCGAGTCGTGGCAGGGGAGATCAGGCCGCATCGTCAGGTATCCCGCACTCGCGAAGCAGGCGCCTACGTGCGGCGTCGGCCTCCCTGACGAGCGCAGCGGCTGCGCGGTCGATCTCGCGTTCGACCTGGTCCACCAGCGCCTGACGCTTGGTATCCAGCTCTCGGTAGATCACGGCCCGGTGCTCCGCGGCCTCCTCGATCCGGCGGTCTGACTCGGAGGCAAGACGGTCCCGCCGTGAGCGGAGGTCCGCGCGTGCTGAGTGCACTGCGCCTACCACGGCCTCTACCACCTCCCGGTCGTCGCGACTGCGGCGGACCTGACTGCGGGCGGCCGCCACGTCGCTGAGGGCCTTCGCGCGAATCGAACGCTCATGGCCATGGAGCGCGCTGTGCTGATGCGCCCGAATGTCCGCGACGCATGCCCGCGACTGATCAGCGAGGACTCGCCGGGCGGAATCAGTGGCCTCAAGCAGCGGGCGGCGTTGCTCCACGATCGCGTCGCAGGCGGCCTTGACGTCCGCAGCGAGCCTCTCCTCGATACCGGCCAGCTTCTGCCGATACTCCCGTTCCCGACGCGAAGGCTCGCGCTCTACCTCCGCGTGGTCCCTCAGATGTCTCAGCAGGGCGTCGTTGGCGTTGTTGACCCTCTTCATCTTCTCTTCAGCACGAGCGCGAGAGCGTCCCGCCGGCCACTTGTCGGGGTGCCAGGCCACGCTGAGAAGGCGGTACTGCTCCTTGACCTGCTCCGGAGTCGCGCCGGGAGCAAGCTCCAGTTCCGCATAGGCTGCGACGATGGCCATGGAGTCGTGCCCTGCCAAGTGGGACCTCCTCGTGGAGCGTCAATGCTAGCAGTCACGCACACTGACCGCGCCGGTCGGCGCCGGGCGGTATCGGGCGGGGGCGAGCAGTCCTTACCGCCGCGCCAGCCTCACGTCGAACACCATGTCACCGGAGAGAGGCAGGGCCAGCTCGGCCTGCCCCTCGCCCAGCGACGTACGCAAAGGCTCCTTCGAGGCGGCCAGCCATGCGCTCGCGCCCGAGATGCGCCAGCCCTTCGGCGGAGTGACTGTGATGGTAGTGGGGACGTCTTGAAGGTCGGCCTGCCGGACGATGAACAGGCGATAGTGCGGAGCCGCGGGCCGGCTCGACCAAGCGCCCGGGACCCGACTGACCACCGTCACGCGATGGGTCTGACCCCGGCGCACCGTGAACGTTCGGACCGCCGCGGGCAGTCCTAGATCGAGCGTTCTGGACCTGGCAGGATGAGCCACGTCCTTTGAGATGAGCGTGCCCGCAGCCCGGTACACCCGAAGGTAGTCCCCGAAGATGCTGAACTGGGAGCGCGCAAGCGCGAAAGGCGCCGTGTTGGAGTAGTCCAGGACGAGCGTCGTGTCGGCGGAGCCATCGGGTTGAAGCGCGACCCGATAGTCGCTGGTCTTGCGCATCGCGCCGTTGACCTTGCCGCCCAAGTACATCGCGTTGGAGACCGCGAGAAGGTCGGTGGTCCCGGCCGGCGACGCCAGCGCGCCCGACCATCCCAGAGCGGTGACCGCCGTTTGAGCCTTGGCATCCGGGAAGTACAGTTGCACGTGCTTCGCGTCCGCGGATCGCGCCAGCGCCAAGGCCGACCGCGAGAGAGCTTCAGGCCCCGCGTTCAGCACCCGCTGCTCCAGAACGCCGGCAAGCGCCGTGAGCACTCCCTTGCGATTGCCGGACGCGCTCCCCTTCACCTCTACCAGGTAGAGCAGGCGGTCCAGCAGGTTCTGCGACGTGAAGGTCTCCGAGTAGCTGGGCACGCGGACGGGTCCGAACACCGCGAGCAGGTCTCTCACGGTGACGACGTCGATGGCGACGATCCCCTCCACAGGAGGCTCGCCGGACGTGCGCCAGAACCTGAGCATGGTGCGCGCGCTCGTCGGGAAGTCGATCCACCAGTTCGCGTCACGGAAGCGGAAGTCGGTGGTCATGACGACGCCGGGAGGCGGTGGAACGCGACCCGGAGGATCGGGGATCGTGTAGACGTCCTTGTAGGCCTCGAGCCTGACACCGGCAGGGCCGATGTCGAGGATCCCGTAGCTGCCGGCGAAGCCGCCGGTGGGCATCAGCTCCGCACTGTCCTGAGAGACGAGCAGGACACGATGCTCAGACGAGCGCAGATACCGCTCAAGCGACACCAGGGCACGAGCCCTGCCAAGGAACGGGGCCTCATCACGCAGGGCCGTCTTCACTGAACGAACCGCCTCGGCGAGCGGCGGAAGCAGGCCGCCTTCCTTGAGGCCAGAGACTCGGCCCGCAGCGTCGCTCAGCGAGGAGAGCGCCGCGTCGATGTGCGGACTCGCGGCAACCAGCGCTGAAGCGGGCTTGGACGCCGCAGCGCCGCGGGCCGGTTGCGACACATGGAGCGCGGCCAGCTCCGTTCCGGCCCTCGAACCGTCGAGCCCGATCGCCACCAGAGAGCGGGCGGCGTCCTCCTGGGGTCCCGCAAGCGGGATCGCACTCACGGCGCTGCCGAGCCACTCGGGACCAAGCATCGCCTGGGCGCGAGAGAAGGACTGCGACGCAGCCCGGAACTGCGTGGCCGCGGATGCAGCCGCACCTTCTGGGGGGCCGCGCCGTGATGGTTCTGGTGCTCGAGACCCCAGGGGTGTGGCGCGCGCTCGACAAGGAGCGTCTCACGTTCAGCGAGAATGCCGAGTCCAAGGCCGGGCACGGCAGCGCTCGGTAGACGCAGTGCGACCGGGGTCTCGAAGATCTACTTGACCCTCACGCCGACGGCCCGCGACAGTGTGGCGCGAGTCGCCCCGTCGGCATAGACGGCGCGGAACTCGTACCTGCCCTTCGCGGCTTTGGGTTTGAAGCGGTACACGTACTGCCACGCCGCCCTGCCGTTCGATGCGTATACGACGCGGCTCGACGAGTACGTCCAGTACTTCCTCCCCGGCTTCCTCACATAGACGGTGATCGTCAAGCCCGTCGCCTCGTCGGGCGCGGCATGACCGAAGAGCGCGACCGCCTGCCCCCTGTGTGCCGCCTGCCGACCGGTGCCGATCGTGATCGACGCGACCGGCGATGCCCTTCGGGCTACCGTCACCGAGACCTGTGCCGACGCGCTCGACGTGCGCAGCGAGTCCCCCGTGTACTCCGCTAGGTAGCTGCAGTCCCGATCGGGCGTATCCATGAGTGACCACCCGCCGGTGGGATCCGTCACGGCGGTCCCGATCTGCTGCCACGTCGACCCGCCGTCGTAGCTGCGGCTGAGGGTCACCACGCCATCGCTGACCGCCTCCCCATCGCCCGCCGACAGCGTCCCGCCGAGCGTCAGCTGCTGTCCGCTCGCGACCGCAGCGACTGACGCACCCAGAGACAGGACCGTCGCCGACTGCGCCAGAGGCGACGCGTTGACCCCGAAGGTGACCGAGCTGATGCTCGTTGCGTCGGACCAGTCCGTGGGGCTCCGCGGAGTCACGCTGACCGTGTGGACACCGTCGGGCACACCGCTCAGGACCACCGCGGTGTCGCTCCCCGAGTACAGAGGGGCGGCACTCCAGTCGCCGGACACGACGTATGAGACACCCTCGCCTGCGACCGGCGACCATGCAAGGTTGAAGTCGCGGATCGTGTAGGTAAGGCCGGCGCTGATGCCGCTGAGAGTCGGCGCCGCGAGCACGGGATGGGTCGCGATCAGCTTCTCGTAGGCCGCCCGCATGTTCAGCCGTCCCCAGCCGCAGTCGGTGCTGTAGCCCGCCGCCCCCATGCTCGTTGCCGACGACTCGAGAACTGTCTCCACCTGGGCGGGTGACAGCGACGGCTCGAATCGTAGAAGGAGGCTCGCGGCCGCGGCTACGAACGGTGCGGACATGCTCGTGCCCTGCCACCAGCAGTATCCGGGGACAGTCGAATTGGCCCCCGTGTAGCCAGGCTGGTCAGGGCCCCAGATGTAGTCACCGGGAGCCAGGATGTCGAGGCCGGCGCCGCAGGCGCCGAATGGCGACCGTACCGCGGTCGCCGCGGGCGGCCCACCGGCGAGCGAGTACGAGCCCACACCGATGACGTGATCGTATGCCGCCGGGTACTGGACGCCGGCGCCGCCCGTGTTGCCCGCGGCTGCCACCACGACCACACCCTTGGCGGCAGCGTATTCGATGGCGTCCTGCATGGCGGGGTCGTAGTCCGCCCCGCCGAGACTCATGCTGATGACCTTCGCACCGTCGTCGGTCGCGGTGCGTATCGCATCGATGATCGCGGAGTCGAGGATCACCGCGCAGCCGGCAGGGTACGCCCCTGTGCCGTCGCCGTCGGCCCAGATGCCTTGGACCTTGTAGACCCACACGGTCCCGTCGTAGCTGGCTCCCAGGGACCCGACCCCGTTGTCGCCGGCCTCTGCGATCTCGCTCGCGGTCATGGTCCCGTGAGCCGCAATGGTCGGGCTGGCCAGTGGTGCCGAGGAGGACACCGGCGTCACATCCGAATCGGTCGTCATGACACCCGTCGCGCTGGAGAACGTGGCGAAGCAGTCCTTCTTGGCGACGATGTGGCCCCGATCGTTCTGATCGAGGTAGAAGCCGGTGTCCAAGACCGCAACGGGGACCGCATCGCCGGTCACTCGGGCATGGTATGCCTGTCCGTTGACGGCAAGGTCCGGCCACACCCGGTCGAAGTCGGCGGACCCGGCGCCGCGAAGAGCCCAGGACTTCGCATGATCGACGCCAGGGCTGCTCGCGGTCATGAACGAGGTGGGGTCGTTGAAGTCGGGGTCGTCGGGCGTCGCCGCGTAGTCGGAGAGGGTGCGCACGTAGTTCGGACTCACGTACTCGAAGCGGCCGGTGGACTGGAGCGCTGCGGCATAGGACTGCGCCGTATCCCCCGCCGGCGTCGGATAGGTCACAACCGTCATGTCGGCGAGCGGTTCACCGCGCTGCCCCGCCGCGAAGGCAGCGGCACCTATAGAAACGCCGGGCCTGGGCTTGGCGATCACACCTGCCGCCGCGGGTGCGGAGACTGGGGGCGCCGGAGCGGCGGCCGTTGCCGCCGAGGCGGGGAGAGCAAGCGATGCCAGCGCAAGCGGCACCACCATGACAAGGCGCAGCAACCTTCTCAATGTCTCGCTCACTTTCGGCAACCAGGCAGTCTCCCCGGGGGAGATCCACGGCTTTGCGTCCCCGCCTCGCGACGGGTTTGCTCTTGTCACAGGAGCTGGAAGCGACTCCCTGCAGCTACATCTTCGGCGAGCCGTCTGCGACACATGAGAGCCGGATGCCGGACGGTCGGTAGGCCTGCCACCCGGCGGTCGACTTCGTCGCAACCCCGACCGGCCGCTCGGCGGGCGCTCCTGTCGACGCCCGCGCAACGGCACCCCGCTTGCGTCGCTTCCCCTGTCGCGTGCGAATGGCGTAGGGAGAAGTCGTGGGAGTCCGGGGCCGGACCGTGTTGCTTCTGCTTGGCGCCGCCCTTGTCCTTTGGGCGGTGCTGCAGACCGCCGGCATCCTTCTCGGTGACCGGGTCTCCAATCAGATCGACCAACGAACGGCGCAAGCGGGCGCCAGCCGTGCCGTGTCCCAGATCGAGGAGAGCGCGCAACAGCTCACTCTCGTCACCGCGGACTGGGCGTTATGGGACGACTCCTACGCCTTCATGCGCGACCGCAACGCAGCGTTCCTGCAGACCAACCTGTCCCCGGAGACCCTGTCCTCGCTCCACGTCGACTTCATGGCTTTCACTGACAAGAGCGGCAGGATAGTCGCCTCGAGGGCGATAGATCCGGGCACCAAGCGCACCACAGCTCTGCCTTCAGGCCTCGCTCGCTACCTCACACCGGAGTTGGCGCGGCTGGGGCTGACCGATCCGACTGTTGCCGAGGCCGCGGCGGCGAGCCTGCCGGGGGGCCCACTCCTCATCGCGGTGCAGCCGGTATCGTCGACCAGGGGGACCGCCCCCTACGACGGCTACTTCGTGACCGGGTATTCCCTCACCGGGGATCGCCTGACCGCGCTCCGGAAGCTCGTGACCCTGCCGCTGAACGTTCGGCCTGCCGGGTCAGGGCCGACCCCGCCATCGGCCGCGGCGACGGCCACCGTCACCGGATACGGTGTCGTCAAGGGGCTGGACGGCTCCCCGGCGCTCGTCGCCGAGGTCACGCAGCCGCGAGCGGCGTTCGACATGACGCGCGCGACCGTCCTCAGCGCGGGCATCGGTCTCGGCGCGTTCGGGCTGCTTCTCGTGGTCGGACTCGGCCTCACGCTGGACACCATCGTTCTCCCCGATCATCTGCGCGCACAGCAGTCGAAGATGATCCTGGACATCGCGCGAGAGGCCATGGACAACCTTCATGAGGGCCTGACGCCCGGGGCCGCCGGAATGGTCGCGCAGCTCGTCCTTCAACACAGCCCGGCGGACACCGTCGTCATCACCGACGCCACACGAGTACTGGGCTATGCGGGCCTCGGCGGCGACCACCACAAGGTCGGCGGACCGATCGTGATGACGGCCACGCAGGAGGCGCTGGCTACCAACACCCGCAAGATCCTTCGCCATCGGAGCGAGATCGGCTGCCCCAACGAACACTGCCCGCTGCAGGCCGCGATCCTCGTCCCGTTGCGCATCGGCGGCACACCTGCCGGCATGTTGGAGTTCTTCTTCACCTCATCAAGGAAGCTGGACAGGACGTCGATGGCGCTGGCTGATGGCTTGGCTCCGCTGCTTTCGATGCAGCTGGAACTGGACCGCTCCCAGACCGATCTCACTTACCTGGCGTCTCACGACGCGCTCACCGGCCTCGCGAACCGTCGACAGTTCGAGGCCGAGCTTGGACGCGAGCTCTCCAAGCTCAGGCGGCTGGGCGGGACGGGCGCGCTGCTGTGGTTCGATCTCGACCACTTCAAAGACCTGAACGACTGCCTGGGCCATGCGGCGGGCGACGACATCCTGCGCGCCTTCGCCCAGCAGCTTCGCACGAGCACGCGGGACTACTGCACCGTGGCGAGGCTCGGCGGTGACGAATTCGGGATCCTGGTGCCGCACGTCGATGAGCACGACGCGAGGGCGACGGCCACCAGGCTGCTCTTCGCGCTTGGAGGCGCCCCGTTCGCGATCGCCGGGCACAAGGTTCGCGTGAGCGCGAGCGTCGGGCTGGTCAGGTTCCCCGAGCACGGCACGGACTGCGACCAGTTGATGGCGCGCGCCGACCTCGCCATGTATGAGGCCAAGACCACGGGGGGCAACCGATTCGTCGCCTACACGCATGACGAGCAGTGGCAGAGCCGGATGACCGAGCAGATCGCGACCTCGGAGCGCATCGTGAGCGCCCTGCACGACAACCGCTTCCGGCTCTACGCGCAGCCGGTTCTGGACCTGAGTGACGACAAGGTCCGCTCCTACGAGCTCCTGGTCCGGATGATCGACGAGGACGGCGAGACCATCATGCCGACCGTCTTCATCCCAACCGCCGAGCGACTGGGCATGATCCGGGACATCGACCGCTGGGTGGCTCGTCGCGCCATCGGCATGCTCTCCGAGGAACAGGCGGCTGGCCGCCACACGTTCTTCGCGATCAACCTGTCCGGCGCCGCGTTCTCCGATCCTGACCTCCTGCAGATCATGCGCGATGAGTTCCAGCGACTCGAGGTCAGGCCGTCCGATCTCGTGATCGAGATCACCGAGACCACCGCCATAGCGGACATCCAGAGGGCGCAGGAGTTCATCGATGCGCTGAGAGAGATCGGCTGCAGGTTCGCGCTCGACGACTTCGGCTCCGGCACTTCGTCCTTCTACTACCTGAAGCACCTCGCGGTCGACTACCTGAAGATCGACGGCGCATTGGTGAGAGGCCTCAGCGGAGGCTCGCCCGACCTGCACTTCGTCCGCGCCATCGTCGAGATGTGCAAGGGGCTCGGCATCCGCACCGTCGCCGAGTATGTGGAGAGCGCCACACTGCTGGACGTGGTCAGGCGGGAGGGAGTCGACTTCGCCCAGGGCTACGAGATCGGCCGGCCACTGCCCCTCGAAGAGTACCTGGGGCCGGCTACCTCAGCCGCACGCTCACCGTCGTCGGCGACATCGCACCCAGGTACCCGCCCAGCGCCGGCACCTCGGCCTTGAAGCCGTAGACGCCCTTGGCCATCCCCGGCTTGAAGCGGTACTTGTACTGCCACGCTGCTGTGTCGCCGGAGGCGTAGACCGTGCGGTTCGACGAGTAGCTCCAGCGACTGGATCCCGGCTTCTTCACGTACACGACGATCTCCGCGCCCACGGCGCTCGTCGGGGTGACTGAGCCGCTCAAGGCAGGAACACTTTCGGAACGCGCAGTCGTGCCGTCCGTGTGGATGGTGATCGTGGCCTGCGGCCGCACGAGGGAGATCTCGTCGAACACCGCCGAGTTCCCCGGCGTGCCTGACGCGTCGACGCCGCCCGCCACACGCAACTCCACCGCCGCTGTCACGGTGCCCGTCGGCGCGCCTGCGCGCAGCGACATCTGGGTGAAGCGGGTGTTGCCGACGCCCCAGATGTCCCCCGTAGTCGTCGTGTCGACGAGCGATCCTCCTGAAGCGTCCAGATAGCGCAGGCGTACCTGAACGCCGCGGGGATCGCCGGCGGTCCTCGCCCACGCGTACAGCGTGTAGATCGCGTCAGGTGAGACAGCCGCGGTCTGCTCGATCTCCGCGAAGCGCGAGGGATCGGCGGCAGTGTTGTCCAGCTCCAGCGAGAACCTGCCCGCCTTCGCAAGATCGGTGCGCTGCGTCACGGCGGTCATCGGACCGGATCCGCCTACCGACCACCACACCGGGTCCCCGTACGACCACACGTTGAACGAGCCGTTCAGGAGGGCGTTGCGCGACGGCGGACTGTCCTGGATGGCGTTGTAGCGGAAGGGAACATAGCCGCTGGCAAGGTCGTTGGCCATGTACCGCACGCTCGACTTCGTATGCGGCCCGGTCTGCTCGTATGACACATAGGTCGTGTGCGCAGCGTCCGCCCAACCGTAGAAGAGCCGGATGTGGGTGCCGGCCTTCAGCATCGCGTCGCCGGGCTTGAGATAGGCGGCGCTGGTGCGATGTCCGACGTGAGAGAAGGTCCGCGTGGACCACGAGACCCCGGTCCCCCAGCACATGGAGACATAGCCGGAGCAGTCGGTGCGGTAGCCGCCATGGTATCTGGCCTGGCTGTAGGGCACCGGGCTGTCGACCCACGTCTGCGCCCGCGCCAGAACCGTGTCGCGTGTGATCGCGAGCGCGCCCGCGGCGCCGAGCAGCGTGAAAGCGAGAACCAGCAGGGTCAGGACGGCGATCCGACGACGGACCGCGGCGGTGGCCGTGGACCTCGGATGAAGACGCGACGTCACGGGGATGCTGCTTCCACGCACGAGCCATGCACTGCCACGTGTTCTCCCCGGATAGCGAGATGGCCCATACGCGAGTTATCGCCACAAACGGCTGGCGATAGTAGCTCCGCGCGCTGAGCGGGCGCGCGATGACGCATCTAACCGGCCGCGATCGCCTCCAGGAACACGTCGCCGTACCGCTCCAGCTTGGCCTCCCCGACTCCGTGGACCTGCAGGAACTCGACCAGTGTCCTCGGCCGGCGGGCGGCCATGTCGGCGAGCGCCCGGTCGGTGAACACCACGTAGGCCGGCACCCCCTGCTCCGTGGCGATCCCCCGGCGCAACTCGCGCAGCTGCTCGAACAGGTCGGCGTCCACCGCCGAACCCGTCAGCGCCACCGAGCGGGCCGGCCGCTTCTCCGCCCGCACTCGAGCGCGCGGCCTCGCGAGACTCACCTCGACCTCGCCGCGCAGGACGCCGCTCGCGCTGGGCCGGAGCTTCAACGCCGAGTACTCCGCGATGTCCTGATGCAGGTAGCCGCGATGCACCAACTGCCTCACGACGCTCGTCCACTCGTCGCGCGACCGGTCGGCCCCGACGCCGAAGACGCTCAGGGCATCATGGCCGCGACTGGCCATCTTCTCGGTGGTCGCGCCGACGAGCACGTCGATGACGTGCCCGACCCCGAACCTCTCCCCTGTCCGATACACCGTTGAGAGCACCTTCTGTGCGTCGACGGTGGCGTCGTAGAGCTCCGGCGGATCGAGGCACACGTCGCAGTTGCCGCAGTCGCGCTCCAGCTGCTCGCCAAGATAGCCGAGCAGCACCCGCCTCCTGCATGTGGTCGCCTCGGCGAAGTCGGTCATCGCAGAGAGCTTGTGCAGCTCCACACGCACCTGATCGGGGTTCCCGCCCATCTCGATCAGACCTCGCGCGACCACCGCGTCCTGCATGCCGAACAGCAGCAGGGCCTCGGCCGGCAGACCGTCCCGCCCGGCGCGGCCCGTCTCCTGGTAGTAGCCCTCGATGTTCTTGGGCATGTCGTAGTGCACCACGAACCGCACATCGGGCTTGTCGATCCCCATGCCGAACGCCACCGTCGCCACGACCACATGGACCTCGTCCCGCGCGAACGCGTCCTGCACACGCGAGCGCTCGGCTGACGGCATGCCGGCGTGATACGCGGCCGCCCTGACGCCCGCTTTCCGCAGGCGCTCGGCCACCTGCTCCACCCTCTTGCGACTCAGGCAGTAGACGATCCCCGAGTCGGTGGGGTGCTGAGCGATGAACCGCTCGAGCTGCTGAGGTGCGGAGCGCTTCTCCGCCACGGTGTAGCGGATGTTGGGCCGGTCGAACCCGGCGGAGAAGACCGGCGCGGTCTCGATGTGCAGCCGTCGGCGCACGTCCTCGCGAGTCTGGTCGTCGGCCGTCGCCGTGAGGGCCACGAGCGGGATACCCGGGAAGAGGCCGCGCAACTCCCCCAGCTGGACGTACTCCGGCCTGAAGTCGTGGCCCCACTGGCTGACGCAGTGCGCCTCGTCGATCGCGAAGAGGGAGACGTGCACCGTCCGAAGCGTCGCGAGGAAGCCCGCCATCACGAGGCGCTCGGGCGCGACATACAGCATGCGGAGGCGCCCCGCCCGCAGCTCCCGCAGGACTTCCGAGGCGTCGCTGGATGAGAGCGAGGAGTTCAGACACGCCGCCGCGACGCCGTTGGCCTGCAGCGCGTCGACCTGGTCCTTCATCAGCGAGATGAGCGGTGAGACGACGATCGCGGTACCGGCCCGGTGGAGAGCCGGCAGCTGGAAGCACAGCGACTTCCCCCCACCAGTCGGCATCAGGACGAACGCGTCGCCGCCTGCGATCACGTGCTCGATGATCACCCGCTGGTGGGGGCGGAACTCGTGGATGCCGAAGACGCTGCGAAGGGTCTGTTCGAGGGGGTCGAGCACGGCGGGAGCGTCTGCCGATGTCGGGTCAGCTGTCACTCGTCCCTCGATCCGATGTCGTCGCGACCGCCCCCGGCGTCGGGGGCGCGACACCCACCATACTCGACAGCCACGACACGCCGCACTCGCGCGGGACCGGGCGCCTGGCGTACTTTGGAACGCGAACATCGTCTGCATCGCGAAGTGAGACGCACGGGAGGGGTCGGGGATGGGCTGCTGTCTTGGGGTGATCCTGCTTGGGGGCGCGCCACGGCTCGCGCTGTTCGTGTGGTGGCTGGCTGATCCGTCGCGCGTACTGGGCGCCTTCGCCCGATGGACCGCGACCGTGGGCGGCGTGACGGCCCCGATGTGGGTCTGGCCGCTCGCCGGCTTCGTCTTCCTTCCATGGACCACGGTCGCCTACGTCTTCGTGGCTCCGGGCGGGCTCACGACCCTGAAGTGGATCGTCCTCGTCGTCGCCCTGCTCATCGATCTCAGCACGCACGGCGGAAGCGGCCGCGCGTACCGCAGCCGACACGCAAGCTGAGCGAACAGGGAGCCGGTCGTCTACCGCCCCATCAGGATGAGGACGCCGGCGGCGATGGCGAGAACCGCCGAGATGATGCCGATCGCCGGGATCGGTACGGTCACCACCTTCAACAGTCCTTCCAGGATGAGCCAGATCGCCAGCAGCACCATGCCCAGGTTCTTCGGCAGCTTCATCTTGTCTCTCCTAGGGTCGCGGGCTACAGGGCCCGCATCCGGTTGTTCCGGGCGTTGTGCTCGACCTCGGCGAGACCGAGGGCTTCGAGAAGCGGCGGCATGTACATGCCGAAGCGACCGCGCAGCCCCTTCTTCAGCCCGTACCAGCCGCCGACGGGATTGTCCGGCGAGCGCCCCCACGCCTCGACCGTGCCATCCGCGGCCGGCTTCTGCTCGTCCGCGCTGCCGAGCGGCACCCAGTCGCCGCGCTCCTTCAGCATCGCGTGCAGGTCCTCGATGGCCCGCAGCCGGTAGGTGAGCACGGTCTTGCCCACAGTGCAGACGATGACAGCCGGATCGGCGACCTCGTCGCGGTACATCTGATAGTCAGACGAACCGCTCGGAGTCTTGAGCTCCCAGGGGTCCTCTTTCGTGCCTGAGCCCTTGGCTCCTGCGGTGGTCATGAGCGCCTCCAGATCCGTGTCGCGCGGGGACTTCGTGCCACGTGTTCATTCCCAGTCGCGAAGGCATACCCTTCGGTCACCCCGCGGCGCCCTTGCCCATCGAGAACGCCTTGCCCACGAGGGACCCGACCCCGTAGTACGCACCCGGGTCCGTCGCGAACAGGATCGGCCGCAGGAGTGCCAGGTCGATGTGCCCTTCGGCGTCCAGCACGCTCTCGTCCGCTTTCACGTCCGCGATCTCCCCGATGAACTGCGTGTGAAGGCCGAGCTCGTGGACGCCCACCACGCTGCACTCCAGCACGAGCGGGAACTCGGCGACGTACGGGGCGTCGACGAGGTCGCTCCTGGCGGCAGAGAGGCCGAGGACCTCGAACTTGTCATGGTCGCGGCCTGAGACGATGCCGGCGTAGTCCGCCTGTGCCGCGTTGTCCTCGCCGGGCAGGCTGATGGTGAATGCCTTGCGTTCCATGATGTTGCCGTGGGACGCGGTGGCGGCCCGGAGTGAGATCGAGACACATGGCGGCTTCGAGCAGGCGATCCCTCCCCAGGCAGCGGTCATGATGTTCGCCCGACCCTCGCTGTCATACGTCCCGACGACCAGCACGGGAGCCGGATACAGTACCGTCTTCGCACCCAGGGACCTCTTCATCGTCTCTCCTCTCGCAAGCGCGATACGACCTTCATGGGGAACGTTCCCTGTCGAGCCATTGGCCTTGATCGGAGGAGCCAGTCCTCGTGACCATGATGACTGAAGTCGAGCTGAGGCTCGCGCGCCTCGCGTCTCAGCGTTTGGTGGCGGCGTGCGCCGACGACGGAGCCAGCGCATCACAGGTGGTGACCGACGTGTGCGGCGTGCAGGCCCAGGACCACGGTTCCGCGCTCGCCGGCGTGTGTGTCCGCCGCCCGGGACTTCTGGCCGAGCAGGTGGAGCGAGACCTGGTCGAGGGTCGAGAGATCGCGATCACCTGGCTCATGCGGGGCACGCTCCACCTTGTGGCCGCCGAGGACCTCCCTTGGCTGATAGGCCTGCTGGGACCGCTGAACGAGAAGCGCATCGTGTGGCGATTGCGCCAGCTGGATGTGTCGGATGCCGACATCGAACGCGGAACGGCCGCGATCGCCGGCGCACTCACCGCGGGCCCGTTGAGGAAGGCGGAGATCGCCGAGGCCCTCGTCCGGCTGGGAGTGCTTCCTGACACCGCGGGTCAGCAACCCATCCACTTCATCGGTCTGGCCGCGGCCCGGGGCGCGCTGTGTCTGGGTCCGCGACGAGGCGCGAGGCGCACCTACGCGCCGCTCCGGGAATGGCTCGGCATCGGAGTCGACATGGCGGCCGAGGAGCGACAGCGGCAGGCATCCGCCACCCGGCTGGGGCGCCGCTACCTCGCGGCGTTCGGACCGGCGGGCCCGGCGGACTTCGCCTTCTGGTCCGGCCTTCCCGCCCGAGAGGCGCGGGCGGCGTTCGCAGCGATCGAAGATCAGACCGAGGCCGTGAGGGTGGACGGCCGTGCGGACGACCTGCGGGCGCTTCGCGGCTCCAGGGCGCTGACGTGCGCGCCGAGCCGGCCTTCGGGCGAGAGGATCGACCTGCCGAGCTGGGACAACTACCTGATGGGCTACGCGGACAGAAGGTTTGCTCTTGGCCCGGGCGCGGAAGGCGCCGTCACCCCGAACGGCGGAGTGCTTCTTCGAGCGGTGATCGAGGACGGCGTCGTCGTCGGCACGTGGGGCGGCGCCGTCACACCGTCTTGATGAGCTCGCTGGCGGGAAACAACCGACGCGAGGCGTATGACGAAGGGAGGTGGGCAAGCATGGAGAGTTCGCAGGATGCCGCAGTGGTCACCTGCAAGGTCGAGGAGTGCTGCTACAACGCCCAGGAGGTGTGCGCCGCGCCCGGCATACAGGTCGGCGGGCCGCACCCTCAGTGCGACACGTTCACGACGTCGGGGCGCCGAGCGGCCGGCCACGACGAGTCGCACGTCGGTCGCTGCAACGTGAGCGACTGCAGCCTGAACGCGCAGCTCCACTGCACGGCACCGGGCATCACGATCGGCGGTCACGCGGAACACGCAGACTGCGAGACCTATCGCGTCTCCTAGATTCATGTCGGTAGCGAAGGGCGCCCCCACCCACGCGGATGGAGGCGCCCTTGCCGCGCTCCGGGGCCCCGTCGCGCGAGGGTCGGATCGCCGACGTACACTGGTCCGAAGCCGAGCCGGGAGGAGTTCGCCGCATGCCAAAGAAGAAGTCAGTCCAGGTGGAAACGTGGCATCACGACAAGGACTGGAGCGCCGCGCACCGGGACCACATGACCATCGGGCAGCGGGTGGCCGACGCGGTCGCCACCGGCATGGGCTCCTGGACGTTCATCATCGTGCAGTCGCTCTTCGTGGTGGCCTGGATGATCCTGAACGTCGTCGAGGTGGTCTCGCACCGGTGGGACCCGTATCCGTTCATCCTGCTCAACCTGCTCTTCTCCACGCAGGCCGCCTACGCGGCGCCGATCATCATGATGAGTCAGAACCGGTCCGCCGAGCGCGACCGCTTCCAGGCGAATGCGGACTTCAAGACCAATGTCGACTCGAAGACGGACATCGAGAACGTGCAGCGTCAGCTCTCGAGGATCGAGGACGAGAAGCTCGACAGGATACTGACGCTGCTGACCGATGGCGACTCCGGGAAGCTGGACGCCGTCCTGGGACTCCTCAGGGCGCAGGAAGGCCCCAGCCCGGTCGCGGGGTCGTGAAGGCCGAGTGACACTCGTGATTCCGACGAGAAGACGCGCGAGAGTTGGGTACTGACTGGGTGCATGCGGAGCACCCCCCTCTTCCGCGTGCCCTGCCCCCGGAACGGTGCACCGCCCCGGGGGCTTTCCTTTCGAGCCGTGCTTGACCCGCGCCGACAGCGCAGAAAGGAGCCCCTCGTGACTCGCAAGAAGGTGGGCTTCGTGGTCACACATGCGCAGGACGATCCCGAACTGGCGACCATCCCCTTCATGCTGGCCAACGGAGCCATGGCGATGGACGTGGAGCCGGTGCTGATCCTTCAAGGCGAGGGCGTACGACTCGCCCTGCCCGGCGGGGCCGAGGCGGCTGCCGCCGACGGGCTGGCCCCGGTCGCAGACCTGATGGCGGCAGTGCTGGCGGCCGGTCATCGCATCATGGTGTGCTCGCCCTGCATGACGACTCGCGGCATCGCCGAAGACCAGCTGCTGGATGGGTGCTTCATCGGCGGCGCCGGCCAGGTCGTCCAGTCGATGCTGGAGTGCGAGAACTTCCTGCGGTACTGACGCGGGTCCGGTGACTGCCTCCGCAGCCCCGGGAAGCGCCGGCTCCCAGGTCACGACGTGGCCACTCGGGACGCTCCGCGACATGACGGCCCATCGCGCGACATGCCGCGATGAGAGCGCCCAGCCGAGCTGCACGGGAGTGACGTTCGTGACGCCGTCCTCCACGCATCGCTGCCAAGTGCTTCGCAAACGATGGCGCCCGCTTGTCTCAGCAGGCCTTGTCCCTCTCGTGACCCGGACCCCTGCCCTGCCGTGCGTCCTTCCATGCCTGGTTCCAGTCGATCTGCACGTTCCCTCCCCGTGCGGCTGATGGCGCAGGCGCTTGCCCTCTTCCACGACGATGTCGGCCGTGAGCCGTCCCGCCCGTCCTTCTGCTCGCATGAACCGGCTCGGAAGGACGCGGCCCGCGGCCAGCGTGCGGACGCGTCAGATCTCGCGAGCGCTGACGTCTCTGTATCGCTCGACGAACTCGACGAACCGAAAGACATCCGCGAAGTCCGAGACGAGCCCCAACGACACACGCATGGTGTTGGGCATCTTCCCGGTGGCCGTGCGGATCAGCGCGTCGCACTCCTCGAAGGTGACCGCGCGCTGCTCGACGAAGCACGCCGCCATGTCGTCGGCTGTGATCCGATGGGCGACCACCCCGTCTCCGGGGTTGCAGAAGCACCCGGTTCGAAGAGATATCCCCCGCTCGCCGGCGAGCAACTCCATGCGATGAACGTCGAACGTCTCTCCTGCGGGATCAAGCAGGTGGAACGCGATGGTCGCCCCGCGCGCAGTCATGTCCTGCGGGCCAAAGACGCGGACCATGGGCGCGCCGTTCCCATGGGTCAGGTCGCGCGCCCGCTCGAGGAGCCAGCCCGCGAGTGCGGTGACGCGCTCATGAACGACGTCGATCCCCACGGCGCTCAGGTGCTCGAGCCCGATAGTGACGGCCGGCAGGCCGAGGAAGTCAGCCGTCCCGTCCTCGAAGCCGGGGGCGCCCGGTGCCAGTCGATGCCAGCCCTCGCCCTGAACGGATGCGATCGTGATCGTCCCGCCCGCGAACCAGGGACGCGCGAGCTTGGCCAGCGCACTGCGCCGTGCCAGGAGCGCCCCGACCCCGGTGGGGTACCCGAACATCTTGTAGAAGGACAGGGGAACGAAGTCGGGCTTCACGACGGACAGATCGAGGCGGTTCGTGGGCGCGAACGCTGCAGCGTCGAGGATGACATCCCATCCACGCTCGTGCGCTTCGTCGATCCACGCAAGCGGGTGCTGCACCCCCGAGAAGTTCGACTGAGCCGGGTATGCGAACAGGTTGGAGGCGCCTGACAGGGGACTTGCGAGTTCCGCGCGCACCATCTCGGGGTCCACGCGCAGTGCCGACGCACCCACAGGCAGGTACGTCACGGTCGCGCCCCTCGCTCGTGCGAACTCCCGGATCCCGTTGACCGAGTTGTGGTTGTCGTAGGTCAGCAGGAACCTTGAGCCCGCGGCGAACGTGTACGACTCGCCCACGAGCTTGAGCGCGGCGCTGGCGTTGGCGGTGAAGATCACCTCGTACTCGTCGGCGGACGCCCGGAAGAACTCGAGCACCGCGGCGCGCGCAGCCTCGACCATGGCCGTGCTCGCGAGCGACGTCGGGTTCTTCGAGTGCGGATTCCCGAAGACTCCGTCAGTGAGCAACGCCTGATGCCGCCGAAGCTGCGACTCGGCGTAGAGACCCGAGCCCGTGTAGTCGAGGTAGACGTGTCCGGCACGATCGAGACGCGAGTAGTCCTGCGCGCGTAGGGCGTCGATCGCAGCCGTGGCCCTGTAGGCACTCGATGCCGAGAGGAAGGCGTCGAGCGCAGCTGGGTAGCGTGTGGTATCCGTGGTCACGGGAGCTCCGTTCGTGCTTTCCGGCTGATCGCTCCAGGCTAGCTCGCGGATGCCGTCCCCGCGACCTTGAGACCGGCAAGCACCGCTTCCGCAAGAGCGTCGAACTCGTCGGTGGCGATCTTCGCCGCCTGGCCGCTGTCGGCGAGCGCCGCCCACTCCATGACGAGAGGGAGTGTCGCCAGGACAGGAAGCTCTGCGTCCGCATCGCTTCGAACGGACCCGAAGGTGTCGATCTGCTCGCCGCACTTGGGACAACGGACGAACGCCATGTTCATTACGAGCCCGATCACGTTGCCGCCCATCTCCCGCACCATGTGATGAGAACGGTGGGCGATCTTCGTGACCATGTCCTGCGGAGTCGTCACGATCACGACACCCTCCGGCTTGAGCTTGTCCAACACAGTGAGCGCGGCGTCCGAGGTTCCCGGGGGCATGTCCACCACGAGGTACTCGGCGTCGCCCCAATCGGTCAGGGTGAACAACTCGTCTATCGCCTTGGAGATCAGCGGGCCGCGCCAGATGAGTGTCTCTTCGTCAGCAGGCAGCATCAGGCTCATCGACGACACCCGTATGCCGTCGGGGCTCATTCCGGGAAGAAGCCTGCCCTCCGCATCGACGCGCCCGCTCTTGGGCACGCCGAGCATGTGCGGGACCGACGCCCCGGTGATGTCCGCGTCGAGCACGGCCGTGCGGCCCGTGCGGCGCTGCAAAGCCGCCGCAAGCCCCGTGGCGACGAAGGACTTGCCCACGCCGCCCTTCCCGCTCATGACCGCGATGATGTGCATGGCGTGCCTCTTCCTACTCGATCGGCTGCTGTTGGACTCCAGCGGCCCATTCCTCAAGACCCAGTTCTCGCTCCAGCGCTTGCCACGCCGACCTCACTGCCCGCACGCCCGGGCCGGCTTCTGCGGCCAAGGCCGGCGCCTCCGCGGCGCCCGCGCTGTTCACATCAGCGATGGCCGTGTCGAACGGCACCTCCACGAGCAGCGGGAGGCCCCTCGACGCGCACAGATCGCGCACCTGCGATGCCCCGACCGAGGAGAGGTCGGCCTTGTTGAGCATGACGCGCATGGGGAGTCCGAGCCGCGTGGCCACGCCGGCCAGCCGGCCCAGGTCATGGGCGCCCGAGACGGAAGGCTCGGCGACCGCGACGACCAGGTCGGTGCTCGCGACCGCCGCGATGAGCGGACACCCTATCCCCGGAGGTCCGTCTATCAGCAGCATGTCGGCGCCTTGCCGCTCTGCCTCCTCCGCCCCAAGACGTCTGACCTCGGTGACGAGGCGGCCGGAGAGGTCCTCGCCGGGCTCGAGCCGACCGTACGCGATCGGGCCGGTCGCGCCGCTGCCGAGGCACGCCTCACCCGCGGTGGACGGTGCCATCCGCACTGCGCCGTTCGGACACCATGTGGCGCAGCTCCCGCAACCCTCGCACGCGAACCGGTCCACGACGCACACGCACTCGGTGCCGGGGGAGATCGCCTGGAAGCGGCACACCTGCATGCACATCCGGCACCCCGTGCATCTCGCGGCGTCGATCGCCGCGCGTGCGCCCCCCGCAAAGGCTGCGCATGTCGCGTCGGTCGCGCGCAGGGCCAGCGGCAGGTTCGACGCCTCCACGTCCGCATCGACGACAACGACCTTCGTGCGCTCCGAAGCCAGACGTGCGAACAGGGCGGAGACGGTGGTCTTGCCCGTGCCACCCTTGCCTGACGCGACGACGATGCTCTTCATCGCGGCGCCGCCGACGGCGAAGCCGCCAGGCGCATGGCGCCAGGAAGCGATGCGATCAGCGCACCGACATCGGGCAAGGCGTGCGCGACCAGCTCCCCGCGTGCGTAGGTCTCGGCGATGCGCCTGTCGAAGGGGATGTGCGCGAGCACCGGGACGCCCCGCCTCTCGCACAGCTGGTCGACCGCCTCGCCACCTGTCGCCGGCGACCGATTGACGACGACGCCCATCGGCAGCCGTAGCTCGCCGCCCAATCGAAGACTGAGTTCCAGGTCGTGGAGCCCGAAGACCGTCGGCTCGGCGACCAGCAGCAGCGCGTCGGCACCGCGCACCGCGGCGACCGCAGAACAGGCGACGCCCGGTGGGGCGTCGAGTACCACGAGGTCGGCAGCACAGGCGGCAGCCGCGGCCCGAGTGGCCCGGATCACCGAAGGGGACTTCACCTGCCCGACGTCGAGCCTGCCCGTCACGAGCATGAGCGCGCCCGCTTCTGCCGTGAGTCCCGTGACGACCTCGCCCACCCGTCGGGGCACCTCGGTGATCACGCCGGACGGGCACACGTCGGTGCAGAGCCCGCATCCGTGGCACAGGTCGTCGAAGACCACCGCCGAGTCGCCGAGGATGCGTATCGCGCCGAACGCGCACGCGTCCCGGCACGCACCGCACGCGACGCACTGCGACGCGTCAACGTCGGCGACGAGCACGTCTACGGCCGATGCCGACTCCTCGGCCCGGCGCAGGAACAGGTGGTCGTTGGGCGCCTCCACGTCGCAGTCGACGAGCACGACCCTCAGACCGGCCGCTGACGACAAGGCGGCCATGTTGGTTGCCACGAGCGTCTTGCCGGTGCCGCCCTTGCCCGAGGCGACGGCCAACGTGAAGGGCGAGCCGTCGCCCTTCTGCGACTCGGCGGACACGCCTAGTGGCCGCCGCAGACGTGCCGGGCGTCCATCTTCTCCACGGAGCCGGCGAGCACACGCCGCACCGCGTCGCCGATGCCCGGCGTCTCGGTCTCGAAGTAGACCGTGATGCCGGCGTCGTTGAATCCGGCCAGGGGCCGCGCGCCCATCCCGGCGGCGATCAGGGCGTTCACGCCATGTGACGCGAGCAGGTTGACCGGCCGCAAACACCCACCTTCCTCGTGCGGAGGATTCGCCACGACCCGTACCGCCCCGATCTCACCATCGGCCACGTCGACGAGCGTGAAACAGTCGCAGTGACCGAAGTGCGCCGACCGCTCCGCTTCGAGTCCGCCTTCGCCCATCGAGGGCACCGCCAGCACCATGCTGTCAGGCATCATTGGCTCCCATCGCCTTGCTGCTCCGGTCAGTCCATACCAGCGTGTGACTCGCCTTCGGCAAGCCGGACGAGCTGGCCCGTTCTCTGTTTCTCCACGGCCTCGCGCACCGTCATCCCGGTGCCGTCGTAGCCGCTGATGCCGCAGCGCTGCAGGGCGCTGAAAGCCTTTGGGCCGAGGTGGCCGGTGATCACGGCGGTGGCTCCGTGTTCGCTCGTGATCTCGGCCGCGCCGAGACCCGACCCCTGCAGCGCATCTCGATTCGCGCTGTTGTCGACCGCGTGGACATCAAGCGTGCCCTCGTCGACGATCAGCAGGTAGGCGGCGCGGCCAAACCTCTCGTCCACCCGATCGTCGAGTGTCGGCCCGAGCGAGGACACTGCGATCGTCATCTCGCGCACCCGCGCCCGAGACTGGGACCCGTTCCGTTATATCTGGGCATCGTGTCTTCTCCTCTCGAGTCCTAGACCTTGCTCGGCGCGAGGGCCGCGGACAGGACATCCGCCAGCAGGCCCGCCACTCGCTGCCGCTCCCGCAAGTGCGAGAGCCAGTCCTCCGCGAGCTCCCTGCCTTCAGACGTGATCTCGTAGTCCCTGCGCTGCGGGCCGGAATCTCCCTCGCTCCAAGCCGACACGACGAAGCCCTCGGCCTCGAGGCGCCTCAGCACTCGGTACAACCCCCCGGCGTCGACCTCCAGCTCGCCACCGGTCAGTTCACTGATCGCACGACGCACGTCGTAGCCGTGCGCACCGCGATTGAGCAGCGCGGCGAGGGCCGCGGGCTCGACCAGGGCGCCGCCGCCACCGCCTCCCGCGCGGCGGCAGCATGGGCGCTCCGGTCCGTGCATGGCGCCGGCGCCTCGGCAGCACGTCTCCTGCTCTTCTGGAACCATGGTGGAGGTCTCCTCGAGATGACGACCGCACGTAGATGCTGCCAACACTATATGCGAGATGCAGCTAGTGGGCGACATCGCCCGCCGAGCGGTCAGTCTTCCGGTGCGCAGGTGGTCGGTTGCGGGTGACACCACGCCTCTCGCTGCTGGCCCAGGGCGAGATCGACCGCCTCCATTACGCGGACGGCGTCAGTGCCTTCTGTGCAAACGAGCCGGCCCTCGACAAGCACCATCGGGAACTCAGCGCCTTCGCAGACGGCATCGAGAACGGGCCCGCGATCCTCCGGCGAAAGCGAGGTCAGGTCCGAGGCTTCCACGGAGAATCCGTCCCCGAAGCGACCGTGCAGGTATCGCCGCAGACGGTCGGCAAGCGACTCGCCCGATCCCTCGGACGCAGACCCGAGCGGACCGCTCGGGACGACCGGCCCCCCTCAACCGCAGCCGCCCTCGATCACCTTGATCCGCATGGCCGTGCCCGTCCTCTCCTGCCGCTCGGTGTTCTCCTCTTCCTTGCCGGCCCCACGAGCCGCCGGCGGTGTCACGCGCAGTCCCCGGCGGCTTCAGGCGGCTCGGTGCACTGCACCGTCGCGGCGGGGGCAGTGGCGAGAGGCTCGACGGCGTCCACCGCCTTCGGAAGTGCCCAGTCCTTGCCCAGCGCGAGCTCCATCACAGGCGCCATGATGAACGCCGATGCGAACAGCAGACCCTCGCGCAGAAGCGTGAACTTCCAGCCGAACAGCCGGATCTCCAGCGGGATCATAGGCAGCTTGATCGCCCAGGTCGACACGATGGCGATGACCACGCCCAGTCGAGCTCCCTTTCCAAGCAGCGTCTTGAGCAGCGGGAACACGCCCACGAGCGGTCCGTGGATGACGGTGCCGATCCCCGCGCCGAGCGCCAGCCCCTTGAGCCCCGAATCCTGGCCGAGATGCCGGACGATGAAGTCCTCGCTGACCCACACCTGGAACAGCCCGACGATGAGGAACACCACCACGAGCGTCACGATGAGATCCCGGAACGTCGTCAGCGCGACGAGCGCAGCCGTCGACGCCACGTGTGTTCGGGTCACTGCCAGCAAGAGATAGGCGATGACGATCACCCACACGAGCCAGTTGGCCCTGGACCACTTGATCAGCTGCTTCACAGGATCCACCCCATCAGGAGTCCAAGTGCCACGGAAACGATCATCGTGAGCGCCCAGCGTGAGATCGCGAATCTGGCTCCGAAGAAGCGCACCTCTGCGGGCAGCGACACGGTCCCCACGGCCACCCAGGCGATCAGCAGGGTCGCGACCGCCGCGATGCTCGCGTGTTGGCCGAGCAAGTACCTCCCGAGCGGGAACACCGCTGCAGGCGGGCCCGTTGCAAGCCCCCCGAACAGGGCCGCGTAGATAGGCGCAAGCACTCCTTGCTGCGGGCCGAGTAACGACTGCACCTGATGAGGGGCGAGCAGCACCTCGAGCAGGCCGATGACACCGAACACCGCGATGAAGAACGGCAGCATCGCCACGAACTGCTTGAGCCCTACGCGCACGGCCGTACGGGTCTTGCCGCGATCCTTGGCAAACGACAGCCCGAGCGCCGCGACGCCGAGGCCCACCATGATCCAATCCGACACCTGCATCTCCTTCGACCGTCCTATCTCGCGAGCGGGATGACCAGGTTGAACAGGTAGCCGATCGCGACGATGCCGACCGCGTTGATCCCGAAGTACAGGGCGATGAGCTTGGGCTTGAGCACCTTGCGAAGGATGATCGCCTCGGGAAGGGACAGACCGACCACGGCCATCATGAAGGCGAGCGCCGTGCCCACGGAGACGCCCTTCGCGATCAGCACGCCCACGATCGGCACGACCCCGGCCGCATTGCTGTACAGCGGCACGCCGATGAGCACCGCCAGCGGCACAGCCAAGGGGTTTCCCGGACCCGCGTACTTCACGAGGAAGTCGTTCGGCACGTAGCCGTGCATGACGGCGCCGATGCCGATGCCGACCACGACATACGGCCACACCTTGCCGACGATCTCCTTCACGTAGCCCAAAGCGTAGGCGAGGCGCTCTCGCCACGTCTGTTCGGGCAGCTTGCCCGCCTCGCCCATGCGGATCTCGTAGACGTAGTCCTCGACCCAGCTCTCGAGCCCGAGCTTCCCGATGATGATCCCGCTCGTGATCGCGATCAGGAGACCGGAGACCACGTAGAGTGCGGCGATCTGCCACCCGAACAGCCCGAGCAGCAGGATCACCGCCACCTCGTTGATCATCGGACTGGCCACAAGGAATGAGAACGTCACGCCCAGGGGTACGCCGCTCTCGACGAAACCGATGAAGAGAGGGACGGCGGAGCAGGAGCAGAACGGCGTCACGATGCCAAGCAGCGCCGCCGCGATGTTGCCCCCGTAGAGCCGGGAGTGCGACAGGAGCTTCTTCGTCTTCTCCGGGGGGAAGAACGACCGGATGACTGCGACGAAGAAGATCACGACGGCGAGGAGGATCAGCACCTTCGGCACGTCGAAGAGGAAGAAGTCCAGCGAAGCACCGAGCTTGCTCGTCGCAGAAAGCCCGAGCACGTTGTAGGTGATCCAGTTCGCGAGCAGCTGCAGGGGGTAGAACGGGTCCATCGAACGCCTCCAGTCGGCGACCTGACTGCTAGTGGGCGGACCGCTGCAGCAGTGCAACGACCTCGTCGTAGGTCGGGACACGGCCAGCGACCTTGAGCTCCTCGTCGATCACGAGAGCCGGAGTCGACATCACGCCGTACGCCATGATCTGGCCGATGTCGGTGACCTTGACGACGTCGGCGTCGAGGCCAAGGTCAGACACCACCTTTGCCGCCAGGGCCTCAAGCTTCTGACAGTTCGCGCATCCCGATCCGAGCACCTTGATGACCATCTGCTTCCTCCATCTCGTGACGCCTATATCGATAGTCGTCGAACTAGCGATGCTGAAAGAAGCGGCCCTCGCGAAGCCGCGCCGACCGCCTACAGGTGCTTGAGCGCCTCAGCCACGTCCCGCAGCACATCGCGGCGGAGCGTGTAGTGCACCCAAAGTCCATCCTTGCGTGCACCCACAAGTCCGGCACGCTGCAGGACCGACATGTGATGAGAGACTGTCGATTGCGCCAGGCCGAGCCGCTCGACCAGCTTGCACGCGCACAACTCCTCCGCATCGCAGCAGGTCTTGTCGAAGTCGGGAGTGCACTCACTGAGCAATCGGATGATCTCGCGCCTCTGCTCGCACGCGAGCGCCTTGAGCGCGGCGTCGAGCCTCGAACCCGACGCGGTTCGCGCGGCGGTCCGGGTCCCGTGAGCGAGCCGTGAAGCCACTTGCAACAGCACCTTTCGCATCCAACTATATCGACAACCATCGAACTACTGTGGCCTCACGGTACCGCGGGCGCAGACATCCGTCAACCGGAGATGTGAGTGCCGGCCCCGACGGACCGGCACTCACCACCGACCTTCAGACGACCGCCTCGGCGGCGTCGCGCTCGTCGCCGGTGGTGCCGGCCGCGTGCCCGAAGCCCATCGCCTCGACCACAAGGTCCATGACCGGAACCACTCGCAATCCGAGGTCGTGGACCTCGTTGAGCTCGCCTATCTGCAGGCGACAGTTCTCGCACGGGCACGCGAGCACGCTCGCGCCTGTGGCCTTGATCTGCTCGACTTTCATGTCGCCGCTCTTGAGGCGCACCTCGTTGAACTCCTCCATCGCGACGATCCCACCGCCACCGCCGCAGCACCACTGCTTCTCGCGATTGGGCGTCATGTCGACGAAGTCCGGAGCGATGGCCTTCACGATGTCCCGCGGCTGCTCGTAGATGCCGCCGTTGCGGCCGATCTGGCAGGGGTCGTGGTAGGTGACCTTCTCCCTGATGCCGCGTGGGTCGACCTTGATGCGCCCTTCCTTCACGTAGCGATCGATGACTTCGAGGATATGCACGACCTTGAACGGCATCCTCTCCTTCGCCCATGCCTCGTAGAACAGCTCAGCGACGCGGTAGGCGTGGCCGCACTCGGTGATCACGACCTCCTTCACGCCGAGGCGTTTGGCTTCGTCCATGAAGCGCTTGGCGATGAGCCTGGCCTTGTCGGGGTCCCCGAAGAAGAAGCCGTAGTTGGCCGCCTCGAACATGGAGAGCGTCCAGCTCGCCTTCGCCTCGTTGAAGATGATCGCCGCCGGCAGGATCGAATGCGAACCAGCGAGCGCGACGTACAGCATGTCGGCGCCCTGGCGGTCCACCGGGATCTCAGCCTCCGGGTTCTTCGTGATGTCCCGCACCTGGGTCTCGATCTCCCGGAAGCCCTCGACCAGGTTGTCTCGGAACATCTCGATGTTGTCGCCCTTGAACAGAGCCGCGTCCGCGAGCTGGCCGAGCATCTCGTTGCCGCGACCAGCTGCGATGAGCATGGCCTTCGCCGCGGAGATCACCCACTGCGTGTCGATCGAGAACGGGCAGTAGTACATGCACCGGCGACAGCCCGTGCAGGCGTAGGTCGACCTGTAGAGGTCGTCGAGCAGGTGCTCGTCGGGGTCGCGGGCCTCGTAGACCGCCGGCATGAACTGGCCCGCCTTCGTGAAGTACTTGCGATAGACCGCGCGCACCAGCTCCGCCCGGTGAGCCGGCAGGTAGGTCATGTCCTGGGTGGCCACGTACTGGTGGCACGCGTCCTTGCAGATCGCGCAGCGCACGCAGACGTCCAGGTACTCCTTGAGCTGCCGGTTCATCCTCTTGCCGAGGGTGCCGATGATGGTTTCCAACTCCTGCTTCTCCATATCAGTCAGAGCTCCGCACGAGGTTGCCCGTGAACGCGCCGATCGCGTGGGTGAGCTTGCTGAACGGGAAGTAGATCAGGAACGCGTCCACGAACAGCATGTGCCAGTCGAGCGCCCATCTCGTGGCCGAGGCCGCGAGCGCCGGCGGGAACGCAGGCCGCAACGCCACCAGGCTCGCGAACCATGCCTCGTAGGTCGCCGCGTGGAGTCCCCCCACGAACCGCAGATGGTCACCGAGCAGCACGACGCCAAGGAGCAGCCCAAGCAGTAGGAAGTCCTCCGGCGTCGAGAGGTTCTTGTAGGCCCCGGAGGTGCGCCGTCCGATCCAGAAGAGGATCGCCAGGAGCATGACCACGCCCGCGATCCCGCCCGACCAGGCGGCGAACGTGTTCATGCCTTCCACACCGAGGATGCTCACGAGCGGCGTGAACTCGTGGACGAGACGCAGGTGCCCGACGAAGGCGCCGAGCGCCGCGAGATGGAACGCGTAGGCGGCCGCCATGAGAGGCGCGGCCTGCTCGACCGATTGCGGGGCGATGAAGGTGTCTTTCAGCAGCTTGCCGAACCTCCCCAGCCCGCTCTTCGGCTTGGGGAAGAGGCCGAGGCGGACGGGCGACTTCGGCGTCCGCATCCACTGCCATACGCGCCACGCCATGCCCAGGGTGAACACGACAAGCGCCACGTAGACGCCGATCCCGGAGACCAGGAAGGAGAACAGGTCCATGTCCCGTCCTCTACTTCACACGCTTGACGAGGAACACGTACTCGCTGCCGACCTTCTCCGCCTGCACGACCTCGTTGCCGGTCGACTTCGCCCACGCGGGGATATCGGCCATGGAGCCCGCGTCGGTCGCGACGGCTCGCACCGTGCCGCCGACGGGCACCTTGCTGATGTTCTGTGACACCTTGACCATCGGCATCGGGCACAGCAGACCGCGCAGGTCGAGCTCCAGATCGGGTTTCGTGTCGCTCATCGTCAAAGCCTCTCTCTCGGGTGGTGGGCGGCGGCGCCGTCCGACGGCTAGATGAAAAGGGTGACCTGGGACTCCTGCGCCTCGGCGATGAAGAAGCCGACGCCCACCGGGTCCTTGACGCCCTTGACGAACGATTCCTGCGGGATCTCCATGACGTCCATGGACATCTGGCAGCCGTACATGTTGATGCCCAGGTCGATGGCGAGGTCACGCAACTGTGGAAGTGTGGCCACGTTGTGCGCCCCCATCATCTTGCCGAACATCCAGCGGCCCATGCCGCCGAAGGAGAACTTGGACGGGCTGGCCTTCTCGATGCCGCCGCCGTACATCAGACCCATCATCTTGCCGAAGAAGGTCGTCCCGGTCTTCGCATCCGCGCGCTTGAGCGCGCGCAGCCCCCAGAACGTGAAGAACATGGTCACTTCCATGCCCATGGCCGCCGCGCCGGTGCCGATGATGAAGGCACCGAAGAGCTTGTCCATGTCGCCGCTCATGACCACCATCGAGATCTTCTTGCGGCGGTCGTCGGGCGCTGACGCGACCGCGTTCACCTGTTCCATCGCCTGTGCAACATCCGGTGTCACTGGCTTCTTCCTCCTTGTCGCTACCGAGCTCAGGCGCTCCTCGCGCCACGCGAGCGTTCCTCGATCGTTTCCCGCATGACCTCGGTGATGAGGTCGAACGCCTGGATGAGCTTGGGGTTGCTGATCTCGTAGAGCACGCGCGTGCCGTCGCGTCGCGACCGCACGACCCCGTTCGCGCGCATCAGAGAGAGGTGCTGCGAGATGTTGGGCTGGGAGATGCCGGTGCGCTCCACGAGGTCGGTCACGCTCGACTCGCCACAGCGCAGCGCGTCCAGGATCATCTGGCGCTTCTCGTTCGCCAGCGTCTTGCACAGCGCGGAGTGCATGCAGTAGAAGTCCGGGTCCATCGGGCACCTCCCGTGGGGCGTATCCCCCTCGTCGCAAGTATATTCGCATATGCGCATGGACTAGTGCAAGGGGCATGCCGGAGCAGGGCTGAGCGCCGGACGGGGAGGCGCCACACGCCGGTGTCACGACTCTCCGCTAGGATGCTGTCCGAGGGACCCTGCCCCACCCGGGCAGCCATCGAGGGGAGACGTGGGACATGGGCTATGAGGTGTGCGACTCAGTCGACGTGGCGGCCTGGATCGCGAGGGCGAAACGAGAGACGTCTCCCGATCGCCTCGGCATGATGCTGGTGCACAACGGTGTGGTCCGCGGGACCTCGCGCGCGGGCGCGATCGTGAGCGGCATGAGGCTGGAGGTCGACCACGCACGACTGGATGAGATCGTTCGCGATGCGAGCGGGACCGAAGGCGTCGAGGCGATCTACGCGTGGGTGAACGAGGGCGAGCTGGTGGTCGGGGACGACATCATGTACGTGCTCGTGGCGGGCACGATCCGGCCAGTCGTGATCCCCGCCCTCGAGAACCTGGTGCGCGAGATCAAGACGACCGTCGTGACCGAGGTGGAGCGCGCCTAAGAACGAGGTGGGCCGGCGCCTCCGTGACCCGCGAGCCTCCGCCTACGTCGCCTTGGCGAAGCTTGGCCGGAACCGCCGCAGCAGCAGGGAGCTGGAAACGACACTTACGCTTGAGAGCGCCATCGCGGCGCCGGCGAGTTCCGGACGCAGCAGGCCGAGGGCGGCGATGGGGATGCCCAGCGTGTTGTAGCCCAGCGCCCAGAAGAAGTTCTGGTGGATCTTGCGCATCGTCGCGCGAGAGAGCTCGATGGCAGTCACGGCGTCGCGCAGGTCGTTCTTGATGAGCACGATGCCGCCCGTCTCCATCGCGACGTCCGTGCCGGCCCCCATCGCGATACCCACGTCAGCCTTCGCGAGCGCCGGCGTGTCGTTGATGCCGTCGCCGACCATCGCGACCACGAGTCCCCTGCTCTGCAGGCGCCCGACCTCCTCGGCCTTGTGCTCGGGAAGCACCTCGGCCAGGACGTGGTCGGGATCGATGCCGGCCTGCTGCGCGATCGCCTGCGCGGTACGGCGGTTGTCTCCAGTGAGCATGTAGACGGCGACGCCCATCTTGCCCAGGCGTTCGACCGCCTGCCTCGAGTTGTCCTTGAGCGTGTCGGCCACCGCGATCAGTGCGGCAAGCCGCCCGTCGACGGCAGTGAGCATGACGGTCTTGCCCTCGGACTCGAGCGACTCGATGTCGTGCGCATGCGCGCTCACGTCCACGCCCTCGCGGGCCATGAGAGCTCTGTTGCCGAGCGCCACCCGATGCCCGTCGACCACGCCCTCGACGCCGTGCCCCGGCACCGCGTTGAACTCGGAGACGTCGGCGAGCGCCACGCCCTTCTCGGCGGCGTGGCTGACGATCGCCTCGGCAAGTGGATGCTCGCTGCTCTTCTCAAGAGAGGCCGCGAGGCGCAATGACTCCTCGTCGCCACCTTCCGCGAAGGACTCGACATCGGTGACCACCGGCGCGCCATGCGTCAGTGTCCCGGTCTTGTCAAAGACGACCGCCTGGATCTTGTAGGCGGTCTCGAGCGCTTCCCCGCTCTTGATGAGGATGCCGTTCTCGGCGCCCTTGCCTGTGCCGACCATGATCGCTGTCGGCGTTGCGAGTCCCAACGCGCATGGGCAGGCGATGACCACCACCGCGGTCCCCGCGAGCAGCGCCTTCACGAACGGCGCGGCGGCTACGTAGAACGACGGCGGCATGAAGTGCGGCACGACCAGGAGCCACACCAGGAATGTGAGCACGGCGGCTCCCACCACGGCGGGTACGAACACCGCGGAGATGCGGTCGGCGAACCGCTGCACCGGCGCCTTGGAGCCCTGCGCATCCTCGACGAGCCTCACGATCTGGGCGAGAGCGGTGTCGCGGCCGACCTTGGTGGCGCGGAAGTGGAAGGCGCCGAGCTTGTTCATCGTGGCGCCGATGACGGAGTCGCCGACGTTCTTCTCCACCGGGATCGATTCTCCGGTGAGCATCGACTCGTCGATGCTGCTGCGGCCCTCGATGACGAGACCGTCCACAGGGACCTTCTCGCCCGGACGCACCACGACGACGTCGCCGGCCACGACCTGTTGCACCGCGACGTCGGTCTCGACTCCGCCGCGCACGACCCTCGCCGTCTTCGCGGCCAGTCCCATCAGCTTCTTGATGGCGTCGCCGGTGCGGCCCTTCGCTCTCGCCTCGAGCAGCTTGCCCAGGATCACGAAGGTCAGGAGGAATGCCGAGGTCTCGAAGAAGACCGGTTCGGCCTGCAGGGCAGGGATGAAGGTCGCCGCCAGCGAGTAGAGGTACGCCGAGGAAGTCCCGATCGCGATCAGCGTGTCCATGTTGCCGGTGCGGCGCTTCAACGCGTGCCAGAAGCCGCGATAGAACTGGGCGCCGCACACCACCTGGACGGGCGTGGCGAGCAGGAACCCCAGGTACTTTCCCACCATCATCGGCTCCCACATGCCGCCGACGGTGTTCCTGAGCCACATGGCGACCACGCTCGAGATCCCGTCCATCGCACCGGGCAGCATCATCACTGCGAGCGGCAGCGAGAACACGAGCGCGAACAGGAACAGGTTGCGCTGACTGCGCGCGTGCGCCGCCTGAGCTTCACGCTGCAGGTCCTGGCCGCCCTCGTCAGCCGCCGTGCCCGTCTCAACGCGCATCACCGCGTCGTAGCCCGCGTCCTTGACCGCGGCGATCAGCGAGTCGATGCCGACGACAGCCGGGTCGAAGGAGATCGCGGCCGTCTCGGCCGCGAGGTTCACCGCTGCCGAGCGCACGCCAGCGACCTTCACGAGGGTCTTCTCGATCACGGTCGCACACGAGGAGCAGGTCATCCCGATGACGCCGAGTGTGACCTTGGCCGAGTCCTCCGCTACACCAGAGGTCGTGCCCTCCCCGCCTGCCGAGGGCGCACTCGCACCTTCCAGCGGGAGAGCGCCGTAGCCGGCTTTGTCCACCGCCGCGACAATGGAGACCACGTCGATCGAAGACGCGTCGTAGCGCACCGCCATCTTCTCGGTGGCGAGGTTCACGGCTGCCGACTCGACGCCGGGCAGCCTGGAGACGACCTTCTCGATGACTGCTGCGCACGAGGCGCAGGTCATGCCAGTGACCGCGAAGGAGGCGTCTCGAGGATCAGGACCGTCGCCATCCGTCGGGGGTGTGCTCACGCTTTCCTGCATGTCACAGCACTCCTCGTTCGAAGCATCGGCCGTGGCGTCACCACACGCCCGCGGGGAAGTATCGCGCAATCAGTGGAGCTGCGACAGCATCGCCCCACGTCGCACGCAGGGCCGGAAGCGCGTCACGGCCCCTTCGCGCCCGCCTTCGAGTCACCTTCGGCGACGGCCACGATGCGGCCGGACATCATGCCCATGCCGCAGGTCAGCGTGTAGGTGCCCGCCTTCATCGGCGGCACGTCTACGCGGGTCACTCCGTTCGCCTTCAGGTCCACGAGCAGGTTGCTCGCCGCGGGGATCGCAAGCTGCGACGAGCACGCAGCATCCTCCTGGCGGTCGACGACCAGCCGGACGCGTCGGTCGGCCGGGATCACGACGCTGCGAGGGATGTAGGCCGTGTCACGGATCGTGATCGGTACCTCCACCACGCCGTCGGCGGCCACCTTGAACCCGCCCGACGAGCCGGCCGACTGCTGCCCTGACCGCGAACCCGTGACCGCCGCTGCGATCGAGTCGAAGCTCGCCGGGGAGCCGACGAGTTCGAGACCCCGGTTGAAGATGATCAGCCCGAAGACGATCACTGCGAGGGCGGCCACGATCTGCAGCCTCTTCTGGAAGGCGCTCGACAGCAGGGACGAACCGAGACCGAACACCATCATCAGCGGGGCTGTCCCCAGCCCGAACCCGACCATCGCGAAGGCCGCGGTGAGCGGCGAGCCGCTCGAGATCGCGGCGGCCTGCGCCGCGATCAGCGGCGCGCATGGCATCAGGCCGGTGAGGGCGCCGAAGGCGGCCGGCGCAGCGAGAGACGTCCGGCCCTCGGCCGCCTTCGTTTTCGCGTCGCGCCGGTTGCGCGACAGTGCCTCGATCAGGAACTCGGGCGGCTTGGGCGAGAGACGGCGCAGCACCGGGAACTTGCCGGTCATGCTCAGGCCGAGCAGCACCATATACGGTCCCGCCAGGATCATGAGCCAGTCGCGGAAGCCTGTGATGTTGACCGCATGGCCGAGCAGCGCCACCACCCCGCCAAGCACCAGCGCAACCACCGCGTAGCTGGCTATCTTCGCGCCCTGGTAGGCCGAGTGCGGCGCGAGGCGACTGAGCACCGGTCCGTCGCCTGTTCCCTGGACGGCATACGTGACCACAAGGCCGCCGCACATTGCGACGCAGTGAAGGCTCGTGACCACCCCGAGGACGAGCATCGAGAGGAACAGGTCCATCCAGCGGGCCCTTCTGACGTTCGCAGCTCGTGCAGCGGGCGCGTACATTCCACGATGCGGCGACGGGGATCCTCGCCCGGTCACTCGCCCTACCCCGCGCCACCTATGATTGCAAGGCCCGCGCCAGTCGGGCCCGAGGGCGAAAGGGCCTTGACGCGTGGGCGCCCCGCGATGCGAGCCGCGCCCGCCCTCGCCTCTAGTTCGCGGTGATGGTCCCGCCGTTCATGCCCATGGCGCACGTGAACTTGTACGTGCCCGGTGCGAGCGGGCCGAGCACGACCGACCCCGTGTCAGTGGCCGTGAGGTCCACCTGCTTGCCGAGTGACTTGAACGTCGGCTTCGCCAGGCATCCCTTCGCCCTCCCCGCGAACACGACCTTGACCGGCACGCCGGCCTTCACCGCGAACGTGTTGGGTACGTAGGTGCCGCCCCGGATCGCGATACTCAGGACCTGCACACCGTTCTCCAGCGTCGCGTGGCCCTCGACCGTCGCCGGCATCTTGCCCTGGTCACACGTGAGGCACGTCTGCACGTTGGACGCGGGCACCACGCGCCCGGTGGAGCCGGACATCGCGGCGGGCCGGGTCGAACCGACCGTCCGCATTCTCTGGCTCGATGCCATGGTGCATCCCGCCACCATCGTGGCCAGCAGCACCGCGCCGATCGCCACCAGCGTGCTGGTGCGGCGTGCTGTCATCGTCGAGCGGGACCGAGTCTGCGACATGAGATGTGAGCCCTCCCCCGTGGCGACACCTGCCTGAGTGACTGCTGAGCATATTTCCCGATCAGGCGGGGAGGAACCACAAGGAACGCTCCGGACCCGAATTGGGCCGTCGCCGATGTCTCGCAACGGCGCCCGACCCCATCACTCGTCGCGAACCGGCGTGACACGTGCTGCTACCATGCTCGAGCGTCTGATCATGACGAGGCCACCGGTTACGGAGGACCATGAACGACTACGATCGCACCCCGCAGAAGGCCGGCGTCAAGGACCGCGGGAGCGCAGCAGGTCAGCTTCTGGAGTTCGTCGTGACGCTGGCGGTGGCAGTCGTCATCGCGTTCGCTCTCCGCACCTACGTGGTCGAGCCGTATGAGGTGCCCACGGGCTCCATGCTGCCGACGATCCAACTCGGCGACCACCTGCTGGCGAACAAGGTCATCTACCGGCTGAGGCAGCCCGAGCGCGGCGACATCGCCGTCTTCGACGATCCGACCAAGACAGTCCCCACTCTCATCAAGCGCGTCATCGCAGTGGGCGGGCAGACGGTGGACGTGCGTGACGGCAGGGTCTGGGTCGATGGCAAGGCCCTCGTAGAGCCGTACACGCACGGCGAGCCCGACTACCCCGGCCCACTGAAGCTGCCTGTGAAGATACCGGCCGGCTACGTGTGGATGATGGGAGATAACCGGACCTCGAGCGAGGACAGCCGCTGGTTCGGGCCCGTCCCGATCTCCACCATCCGTGGTCAGGGCTTCTTCATCTACTGGCCTCTGAGTCGCGTAGGCCCGCTGCGGTAGCGGCGCCGAGCGGCCAGAGGGCACGACGCGAACGGGCGCGGTCGGCGGATTCCTCTCGACGGCGTCAGCGCCTAAGGAGTAGCCTTCCCTCTCATGTAGTGGCGTCGCCCTGAGCACCGCGCGGGGCCTGTGCCGGGACGAGGACCTATGGACGAGCCCGAAGAAGCTATGGCAGGCCCCTCCGATCTTTGTGGCGTCGCGCCTGAGGCGGCGTACGGACTGCTGCAGAGCTCGCGGAAGGGCCTGAGCGCCGACGAGGCCGCCAGGCGGCTCGAGGCCTTCGGGGACAATGTCCTCACCGCCAAGAAGCCGATCCCGATGTGGCGGCGGTTCGGCGCGCACCTCGTCAACATGTTCGCGATCCTTCTCTGGGTCGCCTCGGCCCTCTCGTTCGCCTCGGACCAGGCCGCGCTGGGATTCGCCATCATCCTGGTCATCCTGCTCAACGCGGTCTTCGCCTTCGTGCAGGAGTTCCGCGCCGAGAAGGCCATCGAAGCGCTTCGGAACATGCTGCCGCCCAAGGCCAAGGTCGTCCGCGACGGTCAGATGCAGGAGATCGAGGCGAAGACCCTGGTGCCGGGCGATCTGCTCGTCGTCGAAGAGGGCGACCTGATCTCCGCCGACGCCCGACTCGTCTACGCAGCCGACCTGCGCGTCGACAACTCCGCGCTCACCGGCGAGGTCGACCCCGTGATGAGACGCGCGGACGTGCTCTGCACGGACCCCCCGTCGATCACCGACGTCGAGAGCTTCATCTTCACCGGCAGCACCGCGGTCCTGGGGCAGGGCCGCGCGGTCGTGTACGCCACGGGCATGAGCACGGAGTTCGGCAAGATCGCGGGACTCACTCAGAGCGTCGCCGACCGGCTCTCACCGCTGCAGAAGAACATCGAGCGGCTATCGAAGCTCATCTCGCTCATCGCGGTGGTACTCGGGGTGTTCTTCTTCATCCTGGGCAAGGTCTTCGTCGGCATGGACTGGCTCGCGGCGGCGGTGTTCGCCATCGGCATCATCGTGGCCAACGTCCCCGAAGGACTGCTGCCCACCCTGACGATGGCCCTCTCCGTGGCCGCGCAGCGGATGGCCAAGCGCAATGTGCTGGTCAAGAAGCTGTCGAGCGTCGAGACACTGGGCTCCACCACCGTCATCTGCACCGACAAGACCGGCACCCTCACTGCGAACCAGATGACGGTGCGCGAGGTGTGGCTGCCCGGGCTCGCGATCGAGGTCGACGGCGTCGGGTATGCGCCCGTCGGCTCGTTCTCGGCGCACGGCAAGCCGGTGGCCGGGCAGGACAAGACCCGCCTGTCGGAGTGCCTGGCCGCCGCAGTGCTGTGCAACAACGCCCGCCTTCGTGCTCCCGAGGAGGAGAGCGGACTGTGGACGATCCTCGGCGACCCGACCGAGGCCGCCATGCTGGTCGCGGCGGCCAAGGACGGCTTCGACATCGAGGCGCTTGAAGAGGAGCGCCCCCGCAGGTTCGAACATCCCTTCGATTCCTCGCGCAAGCGCATGACGGTGGTATGCGACGTCGCCGGCGAGCTCATCGCCTACGTCAAGGGCGCGCCGAAAGAGACGATCGACCTGTGCACGCATGTGCGCGACGGCGCCGGCGTGCGGCCGATCACGGAAGGCGACCGCCGCGCCGCATTCGAGGCGAACGACGGCCTGGCGAGTCAGGCGCTTCGCGTCATCGCCGTCGCGCAGCGTCATGTCGATTCTCGCGAAGACGCCGCGGAGATGTCGGCCGTCGAGACCGGCCTCACGCTGCTCGGTCTCGAGGCCATGCAGGACCCGCCCCGTCCGGAGGTCACCGCCGCGGTCGCGGAGTGCCACACGGCGGGAATCCGCGTTGTCATGATCACCGGCGACTACGGACTGACCGCGGAGGCCATCGCCCGCAAGATCGGCATCTGCCACGGCGAGGAGGCCCGCGTCATCACCGGCAATGACCTTGAGGGCATGGCCGACTTCGCCCTCAAGGAAGCGCTGACCGGCGAGGTCGTCTTCGCCCGCGTCGTGCCCGAGCACAAGATGCGAATCGCACAGGCGCTGCAGTCGATGGGCGAGGTCGTCGCGATGACTGGCGATGGCGTCAACGACGCCCCTGCCCTGAAGGCCGCGGACATCGGCATCGCGATGGGCAAGGCAGGCACCGATGTGGCCCGCGAGGCCGCCGACATGATCCTCACCGACGACAACTTCGCGAGCATCGTCGCCGCGGTGGAGGAAGGGCGTGCGATCTTCGACAACATCCGGCGCTTCCTGACCTACTTCCAAGTCTCCAACGTAGCCGAGATGTTCCCGTTCCTCGCCATGATCTTCCTCGGCATCCCACTGCCGCTCACGCTGCTGCAGATACTCACCATCGACCTCCTGACCGATCAGGTCCCCGCGCTGGCTCTCGGACTCGAGCAGCCGGAGCCGGGCGTCATGCGGCGCCCGCCGAAGCGTCCCGGGGAGCCGATCCTGACCTTCGGCATGGTCATCAAGGCGTACATGTTCCTGGGTCCCCTCGCGGCCGCGATCGGCCTCTTCGGCTTCTTCTACACGTACGTGGAGCACGGCTGGCATTTCGGGAACTGGGCCGCGATGGCGGCGCTCGGGCACGCCCCGCTCGGTTCGGCACCGGCCACCGGTATCTACATGATCGCCACGACGATGACGCTCACTGGTATCGTCATGGCGCAGGTCGGCAACGGCTTCGCGATGCGGACCCACCGCCAGTCGATCCTCGCGGTCGGGTTCTTCTCCAACAAGCTGCGGCTGTGGGGCGTCGGCGGAGAGCTGCTGGGCCTTGCGGCTCTGATGTACATACCTGTGCTTCAGAGGGTGTTCAGCACGGCGGCGCTGACATGGCAGGAGTGGGCGGTCATGGCACTGTTCACGCCGGTCCTCCTCATAGCCGACGAGATACGCAAGTTCTTCCTGCGCATGACATGGCACAAGCCGGACCTCAAGATAGGCAAGATCGACAAGGCGCCCCAAGCGGCCTCCGACCTCTCATGAAAGCGAGGTGACGCGCGATGCACCGGTTGCACGTGGTCATCGGCGGATACGGCCGTGTAGGCCGCTATCTCGCCCGGATGCTGGAGTTCGAAGGGCACACCGTGTCCGTGATCGACCAGGACCCGCTCGTGTTCGATTGCGACCCGTCCGAGGAGATCATGGGCCAGAAGTTCATCGGCACGGTCTTCGACCGTGACGTGCTCGAGGACGCGGGCATCCGCGACGCCGACTGCTTCGCCGCGGTCACCTCGGGCGACAACAGCAACATCGTGGCGGCGCGCACCGCCAAGGAGCACTACCGCGTCCCTCAGGTCATCGCCCGCATCTACGACCCTCGTCGCGCCGAGATCTATCGCGGCCTGGGTATCTCGACCATCGCGTCGGTCACCTGGACGAGCACCCGGCTGCTCGACATGGTCACGCACGCGGATCTGCACAGCGAGTACCAGTACGGCGATGCGGACGTCGAGATGATGGAGGTGCCCCTGCCCGCCGGTCTCATCGGTCACCGGATCGCAGACCTGGCGGTCCCGGGAGAGATCGCGGTGGGCACGATCCTGCGCCACGGCAAGGGGATCCTCCCGGAGCCGGGCACGACGTTCGAGAAAGACGACACCCTCTACATCAACGTGCTGCGCGAGAGCGCCGAGAAGCTCGAGCGCCTGCTCGGGTTCAAGGAATAGGTGGCGACGATGAACGTACTGATCGTCGGAGCAGGCAAATCAGGCGTCTACCTCGCTGAGAAGCTGCGCGCCGACCACAAGGTGACCATGGTGGAGGTGCGGCTGGACCGCGCCGAGTACGTCGCGGCCAAGATGCCCGACGTCCGTGTCGTGCGCGGCGACGGATGCGAGCCGAGCGTGCTCGACCGGGCGGCCGCGGGTCAGACCGACCTCGTGGCGGCCCTGACCGGCGACGACGAGGACAACCTGGTCGTGAGCTTCCTGGCGAAGACCACGCATTCGGTGCCCATGGTGTTCGCGCGCACGAACCACCCCAAGAACGAGTGGCTGTTCACCAAGGATTGGGGCGTCGACGTCGCCGTATCCACCGCGAACATCATCTACAGCCTCATCGATAACGAGGTCAGCCTCGGGGACGTCATCACACTCATGAGGCTGTCGGCCGAGAACATGGTCATCGACGAGCTCACGCTGCCGGTCGACGCGAAGGCGGTGGGTCGCACGATCGCCGCCCTCGACTTGCCCAAGACTGCGCACATCATGGCGATCATCTCGAAGGGCGAGATCACCGTCCCGCGCGGCGAGACCGTCCTGTCCGCGGGTGACGAGGTCCTCATCCTCTCCGAACTCGGCGGCGAGAAGCAGCTGCGCGCGACCTTCGGTGTGCGCCCCGACGCCGTGTAGCTCGCACTGGACTGTTCCGATGACACCGCCGCGATAACCACCGTCGCGGCGGTGTCTGTCGTAGTACCCGGGACCTGCCGGGGGGTAGGAACTGGTACGGCCGCCCGCCGAAGCCATCGTACGCCGGCTGGCGCATCGAGAACCGGGTCTCAGGGGGACATCATGCGTACACGGAAGTTGTTGCTCGTCGTGGCCGTCGCAGCATGCGCGGCGATCTTCGCAACGCCGGTCGCGGCGCACGCGATGGTGCTGCGGCAGGGTCAGACAGTCACGGTCCGCCCCGACGAGACCATCAACGACGACCTCTACGCGTTCGGGTCCAACGTCTCTATCGAGGGCACGGTCAACGGGGACGTGATCGCGGCCGGCCAGAGTGTCAGCATCACGGGGCACGTCTCCGGCGGCGTGTTCGCCGCCGGCCAGACGGTGATCGTGTCCGGTCCGATCGCCGGGTCGGTGCGCGCGGCCGGCCAGACCGTCCAGGTGAGCGGGAAGACGGAGGGAGACGCGCTTCTGGCCGGCTCGTCCGTGAGCCTCCTGAGCCAGGGCGCCGTCGGCAGGGACCTGGCGATCGGCGCGAGCGACATCACTGTGCTCGGAGCCGTCGGCCGTAACCTCGACGTCGCTGGCTCGACCGTGTCGCTGGGCGGGACCGTCGGCGGCAACGCGCGCGTGCAGGGCTCGAGCATCAAAGTGCTTCCCACGGGGAGGATAGAAGGCGCGCTCGACTACTACAGCAACGCGAAGCCGCAGGTGGCGGGCACGGTGGCCGGAACGATCACGGGCCACGCGCTGCCCAAGGCCAGCTCGGGCCGGGCCGCCGCTGCCGGCTCCGCCGGTGCGCTCGGCGTGTTCTGGCTCGTCGTCGCGTGGGTGCAGGGGCTCGTCGGGATGGTGCTCTTCGGGCTCGTGCTGCTCCTCGCGATTCCGGCGTCCATGAAGAAGTCGGTCGACGCCGTGGTGATCAGGCCGTGGCCGAGCCTGGGCTTCGGATGCCTCACGGTCGCGGTGGTGCCCGCCATCGCATTCGTCATCTTCCTGCTCGGACTGCTCGTCGGCGGGTGGTGGATCGCCTTCATCCTGCTCATGCTCTACGGCGTCGCGCTCATCGTCGCGTCGATAGTCGGGGCGCTCGCGTTCGGGACGGTGACCATAGGCAGGGCACGGAGGCCCGCCCACCCGATCTGGCTGATGATCTTCGGACTGGCGGCGATCTGGATCGTCGGACTCGTGCCGCTCGTCGGGTGGCTTGCCGGGTTCGTGGCGACACTGTTCGGCCTTGGCGGACTCGTCATCACGTCGTGGGCAGGGATGCGGGCTCAGAGGACGTCCGCCCCGCCCGCGCCCGCGACACCTGTGCCCGAGCTCGCGCCGGCACCGCAGCGGTCGCCGGAGGCCGCACCCCCTCAGCCCTAGGACAGGGAGGAGGGGCGGACCTCAGTCGGCGAGCCCCTCCTGCAGCGCGCTCTGGGCGGACTCGAGGAATCGACGGTACTCCGGTCCGTCCGAGTACTTCAGCACGCACACGTCCAGGCAGCCCGCCGCGGCGTTCTCGGCGACGCCCGTCGCGTGATACACCTTGACGCCGGGGATGACGCCGACCACGAGGCGCTTGCGCAGGCACCGCAGGACGAAGTCCCAGTCCTCCGCGTAGAAGATGCGACCGGGCGCTTCCATGAAGTTGCCGACGAGATCGATGACGGCCCGCGACGTGATCGTGCACCAGCCGCCTGTCCAGCCGACGTCGATGATCACGCCGTCTCCGTAGTCGATCGTCCAACAGTGGTCGAAGGCCGACCTCGCACCGCTCGTTGTCGGGCTGTGCACCTCGTCCGCGGCGAGATAGCCCGCCTGCGGGACCTGATCGAAGCTGCGCATCATCTCGGCGAGCCAGCCCGACGGCACCTCGACCACGTCGTCGTCCATCTCCACGATGTAGGTCCCCCGGGCGAGTCGCACCGCGGCCGCCACGCCGTTCAGGCCGACGTTCTCGGGGCTGCGGACCACCCGCACGCGCCCGTCGCGTGCGGCAACGAAGTCCAGGTACTCCCGGGTGCCGTCCGTGGACGCGTTGTCCCAGACGATGAGTTCGAAGTCCACGTCGCCGGAGTTGGCGAGCACTGACGCGACGCAGCGCCGGAGCATGCTCAGCCGGTTGTAGGTGACGAGGACTATGCTCGTCACCGGCGACCCTCCCACCGCGTGGCCAGCAGTGGTCGGTCTCGAAGACCGCACCCGGGCCGGCACGAACCGCGCGGTCCACCGGTACGGGGCCGCACCGCCGCGCCGGTAGCCGTGGTAGTCGCCCCAAGGCATGAGGACCTTGGGACCAAGGAGGCGCGCGGCTGCCTGAGCGAGCAGACCGGCGGACAGCACAAGGCGGTCCCCCGCCCGTCTCAGAGCCACTCGCACAGCTTCTCCTTTCGTCCCCGGGCATCGGCCCGTCCTGAGCGATTCTAAGGCAACACGCCTCTCGGGTGCGGCATGCCGGCGCGCGACCGACAGGCGGCCGCTCAAGCCGCGGGCCCGCTCGCCCGTCCCCGCCAGCGTCTCATGACAACAAGGAGCACTGCCGCGACCAGCACGACGAGCGCGATCCCGATCAGCAAGAGGCGGGTGGACGCACCGTCCGCGCTCCACGGCCCTGCAGCGCCATAGGAGACGATCGTCCCGGCGTCTCCCACCACCCAGCCCCTCGAGGGGCCCGTGAGAGCGATCGCGAACAGCCAGCTGTCGTCCACGGTCGGCAGGCGGTTCCAACGCCGGCCCCCATCTGCGGTCGACATAGCCGTGCCCTGCGCACCCGACGCCAGACCGTGCGACCGATCGGCGAACGCCACGGCGTACAGGTCCCGCTGCGTGCCCGAGACCTCGGTGGTCCAGTGCGCACCGCCATCTGCGGTCGCGAGCACCTCGCCCGCCTCGCCGACCGCCCATGCGTGAGTCGCGTCCGCGCACGAGATGGAGAAGAGGCTGTAGTCCGCGCCGGCGATCTGGGGAATCCAGTGCGCGCCGCCGTCCACGGTGTGAAGGACGGTCCCGAAGTCGCCCACCGCCCAGCCGTGTGCGGCATCGGCGAAGGCCACGGAGTGCAGCGCCTGTGCGGTGCCTGACACCTGCTTCGCCCACGTGGTCCCCCCGTCGATGCTCCGCAGCACGGTGCCGGCGTCGCCGACCGTCCACGCGTCCGCGGCACCGACGAAGGTGACGGATTTCAGCGACTTGCCGGTGCCCGAGACCGCAGCATTCCAGTGTGCGCCCCCGTCCGCCGTCCGCAGGATGGTCCCGCCGTCGCCCACGGCATATCCACGTTCGGGATCCGTGAAAGCGATCGAGCGCAGATTCCTCGACGTGCCCGAGACCCGGACAGTCCAACTCGCGCCGCCGTCGTCCGTGGACAGGATCGTGCCGCGGTGGCCCACCGCCCAGGCGCGAGCAGGGCCGGCGGCGGCGACCGAGAAGAGGTCGTCCACCCGGAACGGCGAGCCCTGCTGGGCCCACGCGGCCCCAACGGGAGCGGCGCCGACCGCCAAGGCCGGCCTGGAACACGCCATCCACCCGAGAGCGATGAGCAGGGCAGTCGACGACAGCGCCAGTACGCGTTGAAGATGCGCCGCTCGGACCACGTCCTTGTCCTCCTCACCATCCGCGAGTGCAGTAGCGACCGCGCGCGATCCGGCTAGGGCTGGTACCCGCCCAACGGTAGTGCTCCCGTCGAGGTCTCGTGACCGTGTTGCACGTGGGCCTTGCGCGAGTCGGTGACCCGCTTCACCGCCAGGACCTGCTGATAGACCTGCTTGAGGAACGGATCCCCGCTCACGACCTGCGTGGATGGGAGCAGCAGGAAGTACGCGGGGTCTACCTCGGCATCCTGGAAGAGCTGCAGCGCTCGCAGCGTCACGACCCTGACCGCGAATCCCCGGTTCCACGGCTCGATGGCCAGTGCGACGCGAGCCGCGGCGAGCCGCGAAGTGACCGGTCCCGGCCTGGTCGCGCGGTCGAACTCCCACAGCGCGAACAGGTGAGCAGCTCCCGCCGCCACACCGGCCACAACCGCGATGACCAGGAGGAGGCGCAGGGCGCGGCGAGTGGAGCGCGGGCTTTCGGCGGAAGAGGTCATGGGGGGTGTATACCCGCCTATCTACCGAGACGCGAGTGCGGGAGACACGCGAAGCGAGCGCATCGCCGGACGCCCGAACAGATGTCTCCCCCTCTAGATCAGAGGCAGCTTGACCTTGACCGGGACGATGGTCCGCGTGAACCAGCGCACGGCGGTTGTGAGGCCGCCCTTGTCGTAGTCCCAATAGGTGTACGTCAGCTTCGCCCTGCATCGGCCGGCCGGAAGGACCATCGCGGCGCCGCTCAACGTGTAGACCCCTGTGGTCGGCAGTCCCAGCACGACGGAGCCGCCGCGATAGCGACGACCCGTGCCGTCGTAGTAGTCGACCCTCAGCGTTCCCCAGAGCTGCAGCGGACCAGTGTTGGCGACGTGGTTCTTCGCGGAGAACCGTCCGCTCGTGTATGACGTCCCGCCGCTGAGAGCGACGCTCTTCCCCACCGGGGCTGCTGTCCCCGTGGCCCCGGCAGCCCAGGCCGTGGAGTCGACGATCAGACGTTTCGCCGTGAGGTTGCCGGCCCGCGCGAGCTCCAGCAGCTGAAAGCCGTAGCAGACGCTGCGACCGGCATAGTACTGGGTGGCCCAGCCGGCCACAGTGCCGTCGGCCGGCGTCGCCTTCACATTCGTGAGCGCTCCGGAGTAGTAGAGCAACGGGGTCACCGTGTGATTGCGAGGCATCAGGCTGACGAGTTCGTTGTAGTCGTCTCTGGACACGTCGAGCCGCACCGGGCCGCCGATGTCCGCCTCCGTCTGTTGCAGGATCGGATGCGTCACTCCGGCCGTCGGGACGATCGAGTAGCCGCCGTAGGTCAGCGGATCGTTCACGAAGCTGACCTGGTAGACCTCGGATACCTCTCCCCACTCCCATGCGAGCGAGTAGGAGGCGGGCCTCGGGAACTTCCATGTGTCGATCAGCCGCATGTAGGGATACGGGGTCCGACTGGCGCTGTAGTCCCATCTGCCCATGCCGAACATCTCGACGAGACCTCCGCCCGCCGCCACGTACTGGCGCAGCGCGATGCGCTCGGGGGAAGTCAGGGCCAGAACGCGCGGAGCCACCAGCACGTCGTAGTGCGCCAAGGCGGCGGGGTCCTGAAGCTGGGCGTCCCCCACGTACGTGACGTTCGCGAAATCTGCGGACAGGATGCGAGCGGCGTATATCGGTTGGGCGGTGCCTCCGGAGATGGAGTGGCCCAGGTAGTTCACCGCGCCCACAGCGATGTCAGAGTCGATCACACCCACCTGAGTCGTGGTGTCCATGGCGGCGGCCACACCCGGCAGGAGCAGGATGACCGAGGCGATCAGTGCGAGCGACATGACGGCGATGAGCCGATGAAGAGCTCGTCGCCTGGCGCGCACGGCGGCCTGAAGGAGAACGCTCCGTGATCCGGATCCCATCGCAGGCCCCCGATCTTCGCCGACGCGATGACGGCAGGCGGGCAGTGAAGGACGGCTGTCATCCTACCGCTGCCGGCCCGGGCCTTCCACGTCGGGCGGCAGCCCCGCGCGGACTCGCCTCGCGCCGTTCCGAACCAGCGCCCACTCGACGGGCGCGAGTCAGGCGCGGCCGTTTCGACTCGCTCTCAGTGCGGAAATAGCATCGAAGCGTGTGTTCCACACGCGACCGGGCGATCGAACCGAACTTCCTGAAGGAGGGGCATTATGAGCGCGAAGTCAGGGACATGGGCGCTTCTCGTGGCGGTCGCCTTGTCGGCCGCGGTCCTCGCTGGCTGCGGGACCACGACGGTGTCGGCACGGCCAGCGGCACGACCCGCGGTACACAGATCGATCCAGGGCGAGTGGTACTCCCCCACGTTCGACGGGATCTGGAGGTTCTCGGCCGACGGGTGGGAGGGCTCGTACGTCAAGGGCGGCTACTACATCCCGTACACGCGCTACACCCAACCTGACGACAACACCGTCGTGACCACGAGCGCCACGGGTACCGTGCTCCCCGCGGGGTTGGACTGGACCGGTAGCAACATCGTGCGGTACACGCAGTCCGACGGGACGGTCTACATGCTCGGACGCGTAGGAACCGACGGCGCGGCGCAGGTGCGAGACCCGAAGTACCCCAACGACGTGTTCAGCGGCAACGTGAAGGACTACTAGCCGCGAGCCACTCGGGTCGGAGCAGGAGCGCTCCGCGAGACAGGATGCAATGTTGAGTTCGTGTTGAGTTTGCTCAAGTGCGCCCAAACGCCTGCCGACAGGACGCTTGATGGCTCAACGCCTGTGGGGAAGGGGATCTCGCAGGTCCGAATGAGGAGTGAGAGTCGTGCGCGTCTCCCGTGGCGACGAAGGATTCACGCTCGTCGAGCTGATGGTGGTCGTCCTGATCATCGGCGTCCTCGTGTCGATCGCCATCCCGGTGTTCGTCGACTCCAGCGCGAACGCCCAGGCGAAGACCTGCCAGGCCAACCAGCGCACGCTCAACGGAGCGGTGCAGGCGGGTCTCTGCAGCGGCACGACCACCGCGGGGATCGTGGCGTCGAATGTGGACACCACGACGGCCAACGGCTGGGGCTCGTTCCTCATCCCGACCTTCGTCAGGTCCATCCCGAAGTGCCCCACCGGCGCTCCTGGCGCCAACCTCTACCACATGACCCTCGCTGGCCTCGTCGACGGCGACCAGAGTGCCGGCACGTGGTCGTATGACACACACCAGCTGAAGTAGCAGGTGCGGTGGGCGGCGTCGCGCATGCGGCTTGCGCGGGCCCGGTTCCGGGAATCGACCAAGGAGCGCCCGTCGAGAGTCGGGGCGCATCCTGGCCGTAGGGACTCACGCGAAGGAGGGGGTCGTCATGCGCCTGCCGATCGGGGCCGGTGGCTTTGGGGGCGGCATCGTACTGGGGGTCGTCGCATTCGTCGTCTACCTCGTGATACTCGCCATCGGACTATGGATCTGGTACACGGTCATGCGGCACGCGGTCACCAATGGCGTGCTGCGTGCGCTCGACAAGGCGGGGATCACCACGCACGGTCGCGTGGGGACCCTTGCGGTGAGATCGGAGTCGCCGGCGGCCGTCGCGCCGCCCGCCTCGAACGTCCAACCGCCGCAGTAGGCAGCAGCACACGGGCAAGAGCGCGCGCTCGCTGACCGGAGTCCAGGCCTCGAGCGCGCGGGCCTGTGCTCGGCGAGACCCGTGCGCGCCGGGGGCTCGCTACGGCGTGGAGGTGGTGGTGCCCCCGCCTCCCGTGCCGCCACCGGTGCCGCCTGAGCCGGTGCCCGTCTTCTTCTTCTTGGGCTTCTTGGGCTTCACGACTCGCTTGGGCGCGACCTTCGAGCTCTTGTGGGTGCTTGCGGATTTGACCGGCGCCACCGCCTGATTCGCGGGCGGCGACCAGCTCTGGTTCCACGTGTAGCTGGGCGAGCCCGCCCGCGCGAACCGGGCGGAGCGCATGCGAGCAAGCGCCGCGGACATGAAGTCATGCCAGATCGGTGCGCAGAAGGTGCCGCCGAAGGCACGCTGCCCATGGACGTCGGTCATCGGGATGGCGCCCTTGAGGTAGCCCATCCACACGGCGGTCGACATCTGCGGCGTGTAGCCGCAGAACCAGGCGTCCTGGTAGTTCTGCGCGGTACCGGTCTTGCCCGCGATCTCGCGGCCGGAGATGCGG
>CAIKZH010000013.1 GCA_903831865.1 uncultured Coriobacteriia bacterium | reverse complement strand
GCGCGTGGCGTTCAACCGCCGGACGTCGACGGAGCCGAGGGAGCCGCGCGCACGGCCGAGGCGGCCCGCGACGAGGCGCTCGAGGCCCGGACCCGCGCCGACGAGGCATGTGCGAGAGCGACGCGGGCCAAGGAGCGTCTCGCGGAGATCGACGCGACGTCCGGCGATCTGACTCGCGCCTACGGGACCGTGGCGGCGCTCGCCGACGCCGCGGTCGGGCAGAACCCGCTGCGCCTCTCCTTCCAGCGCTACGTGCTCGGCGTCTTCCTCACGGAGGTGCTCGACGCGGCGACGCGGCGCCTCGTCCTGATGACACGGGGCCGCTACCGGCTCCACATGGCGGCCGGCACGCGCGACCGGCGCAGCGCGGGCGGTCTCGACCTCGAGGTGTTCGACGAATACACCGGAGATGACCGGCCCGTCTCGACGCTCTCTGGCGGAGAAGGCTTCCTCGCCTCGCTCTCCCTGGCGCTCGGGCTTGCCGAGGTCGTCGAGTCGCTGGCGGGCGGCGTGCATCTCGACACGGTGTTCGTCGACGAGGGGTTCGGAACGCTGGACGAAGAGGCACTCGAGACAGCCATCCAGGCGCTGATGGAGCTGCAGGGGCGCGGCCGACTCGTGGGGATAATCAGCCACGTCCCGGAGCTGCAGCGCGCCATCCCCGCGCGGCTGGAGATCACCTCGACACCCTCGGGCAGCAGCGCGCGCTTCGTGGTGCCCTGACGCGAGTCAGCCGATGCGGGTCCCCGCCTCGCCTCGCAGCGCGGCCTCGAGGTCCTCGGCCCGGCAGATGATCGCGGGGCGTCCCGTCTCCCGGGCGAAGCTGGCGCTGGCCGCGACCTTGGGCGCGACACTTCCGGTCTCGAGCGCTCCCGACGCGACCAGATCGGAGGCCTCGTCGGGGCTCAGGCGCTCGATCGCGCGAGGCCCTGCTCCCCCCCAGCCGAGGTAGAGCCGGTCCTCCTCCATCAGGATCACGAGGGCGTCCGCGTCGATGTCACGTGCGAGAAGGGCGCTCGACCAGTCCTTGTCGACCACAGCATCGACACCGCGCAGGGCTCCGTCCGGACCCTCGAGCACCGGGACCCCTCCGCCGCCCGCCGCGATGACGGCGACGCCGGACGCGACCAGCCGCTCGATCACGGGCGCCTCGACGATCCTGGTGGGAAGAGGAGACGCCACGGCTCGGCGCCACCCGCAATCGGGCGTATCGACGAACACCCAGGTGGGCTCCGCCTCGCGCATCGCCGCGACCTTCTCGGCCGGGTAGTAGGGCCCGATCGGCTTGGTCGGCCGCTCGAATGCGGGGTCGTCGGCCTCCACGACGGTCTGTGTGATCACGGTCGCGACGTCCCGTGTGACGCCGGCCGCGCGCAGCGCGTTGCCCAAGGTCATCTGCAGCATCACCCCGATGCCGCCCTCGGAGTCCGCACCGGCGATGTAGAGGGGCATGGGGGCCACCACCGCTCGCGCGGCTTCGTTGCGCAGGACGATGTTGCCCACGACCGGCCCGTTGCCGTGGGTGAGCACGAGCGCGTGCCCCGCTCTCGCGAGCCGGGCGATGTGGGACATGGCCCTGGACGCCCGGAGGTATTGGGTCTCGATGGTTCCGTCGTCACCGTGCCGTAGGATCGCGTTGCCCCCCAGCGCCACTACAAGCCGCGCCGTTGGCGGGATCCTGGCTATGCTGTTCCGGGGCCCCATCGGTTCCTCCAGTGACTGCGTGATGCGCGTGCCCGAGCGGACGTGCGGGCTCGCAGCTCACCAATCGTATATCGGCCGGACGCCCAAGACAGCCTCAGCTGCGCGAACATCCTCGCAAGCTCTCGGCGGCGGTGCGCTACCATCCTTCGTCAAGAGGCACGCTCCGTCGGGAGGGGACCGATGACGGTCAGGGTCATTGCGGACTCCACGAGCTACGTGCCCGAAGAGGAGCTCACGAGGCTGGGGATCGCGACGCTCCAGCTCTCGGCGACCCTCGCGGGGGTCACGCGCGACGAGAAGGACATCGACTCCGAGGCGTTCTACCGTCAGATGCGTTCCTCCGGCGAGTTCCCGAGCTCTTCGCAACCCTCCGTGGGGTCCATCACCGATGCGTTCGAGAGCGCGATCGAGGCGGGCGAGGACGTGGTCGCCGTCGTGCTCAGCTCGCGCATGAGCGGCACCTTCGAGACCGCCGGCATGGTCCGCGAGCAGGTCTTGGCGCGCATGCCACGGGGCCACATCGAGATAGTCGACTCGGAGTCGAACTCGATGCAGGAGGGGTTCGCGGTGCTGGCGGCCGCCCGCGCCGCACACGACGGGGCCGACACGGACGCCGTCATCGCGGCGGCCCGCAGCGCGATGCGACGCAGCCGCTGGCTGTTCGTGCCGGCGACGCTGGAGTATCTGCGGATAGGGGGTCGTATCGGCAACGCCGCGGCCCTTCTCGGGGCCCTGCTGCAGGTGCGTCCGATCCTCACCGTGGAGCAGGGCGTCACCAGCACGGTGCGCACTGTGCGCACCCAACGTCGCGCTCTCAAGGACATCGCCGAGATGGTCGCGGCCGACAGCCGGGAGCACGGACTGACCGACGCTGTCGTGCACCACATCCTGGCGCCCGATGTCGGCGAGGAGCTCGCCGATGAGATCGAGCGGCTCACGGGCCTTCGCCCTCGCATCCAGCTGCTCGGGCCGGTGATCGGGCTCCACGTCGGGCCGGGGTCGGTCGGCGTGGTCTACCTCACCGAGCGGCCGCTTCCCGGGCGCGATCCGGGGTCCGCGGCCTGAGACCGCCGACGCCGGTCGTGACGAGCGAGGCGATGGGCGCGCCTTGTCGGGGGGTCAGGCTGAGCGCGTGGCGCTCGCACGCGGAACGGCAGACGCCGCATCCGTAACACGCTTTCGGATCCACAGTGGCCTTCCGGGTGCGCGGCCCCACGGCGAGCGCCCCGAACGGGCAGCGCTCGACGCACTCTGCACAGCCCACGCACGCCTCTGCGTCGCACGTCGCGACGTTGTGACCCTTGAACATGATCGGCGTCGCATGCTCGACCGTGATACGCATCGCCATGCACCCCGCCTCGAGACTGCAGTTGCAGATCGCGCCGATGAACGGCGTCAGGAAGGTCCACACAGAGTGCATGAGTCCTTCCTCCTCGCTGCGGCGAAGCAGCTCCATCGCCTCCGCGCGAGTCAGGTACTGGAACTTGGATGTGTCGGGGCCGACGTCGTAGTCGCGGAAGGCCTCGTCGAGCACGGTGTCGATCGGCTTCGTTGTGATCGCGAGGCAATAGCCCTCGTCGTGAGTCCCCGCCCAGTAACGACACGGGCAGGGGAGCCGGACGATCGAGGTCGCGATGCCGAAGATCTCGTCGCACTCCTCCATGGGGACGGGCTGTCCGTAGTGCAGCTTCTTCATGCGGCTGCTGGCCACCGCTCGCCCCAGGTCGCGAAGGGGCGCGGGCAGACGCTCCAGTCTCGCCAGGTTCGTGAGGGCGGACTCGCGGTTGCCCGCGAACTCCTGGACGAAGTCCACCATGTACCGCCGCCGGCGAAGGTCGCGCTCGAGGTCGTAGGCATAGCTCGACGCCTCGAGATACCAGGATCTGCCGTCACCGTGCTGCACGCAGAACTGACACATGACTCGGACTCCCCTCAGCGCTTCGGGACGACCACTTCGCGGAACAGCTCGCCGTACGAGATCCCGACGCTCGGCAGGACCGCGCGTCCACCATACGACAGTGGACGGCGCCCGCCGATCGTGCGCAGGGCGGGGTTGAGCCAGCCTACGACCGGCGCGTAGTCACGATAGCTCCCGAGGAGCGTGAACGCCCTGGCCTTCTCGGTCCGCACCGCGTCGTAGTCGATGACGACGTCCGGTGCACGCGTGTGTATGAGGTAGAGCGTGATGCCTCCGAGGTCGTTCGCGACGGCCGTCGCGGCGCGGCCGGCCGCCTCATGGTCGGGGTGGTGGTAGACGGCGGCTTCCTCGGCGATGTCGAACGTGACCACTATCGTGGGCCGATACGTGGCGAACGCCCGGCGTACCTCACCGGGATAGGCCGTTGAGGCAGCCAGCCCGCCGTCGGGATCCCTCAGGAAGACGATGTCCCGGTACCCCAGGATCCTTCCGGCCTCGCGCTGAAGGCGCTCTCGGATCGCACCCAGTCCCGGCACGAGTCCGGCATCACCCTTGTCGCCGGACGTGCCCATGAGCAGTACGACTCGGTTGTGCCTCGCGAGGAGCGCCAGCGTGCCGCCTGCCCAATACTCGGCGTCGTCAGGGTGGGCGACGACCACGAGGATCGTCGCGTCTCGCGACGCGAGAAGCCGCTCTCCCGCGATCTTGGCGGCATCAGGGTCTGCGGGCGCGGCGTCGGCGAGCCCCCCGCCGGGCCGCAGGGCGAACGTGACCCCGGCCGCAACGATGAGGAGCCCCACGACGAGCACCGCCAGCAGCCACCGCCCTCGCGGGGTCACTTCGTGGCCGCTGGTCCGAGGAGCCGGTCGAGGTCCTGTTTGGCGGACGTCAGCTCCGCGATCCCCTGGTCGACGAGCTGCCCGGCGGCGTCTGACGCACTGGTGTCGTTGCTCCGGAGAGCGTCCAGCGCTTGCTGGAACCCCGTGAGCACGTCGGAGCCGCCGGTCAGGATGTTGTCGCGGATGTCGAGGGCCCGAGTCGATGTGAGGTCCACGTTGTTCACGGATTCGACGACCCGGCGCGCGCCGGCTATCCGCTGTTCGTACTCGGTCACGTCGAGGGTGTGGGTGGCCGTCCTTGCGGTGAACGAGACGGCGATCGGCGTGATCGCATCCTGTACGGCGACGAGCTTGCCGCGGAGCGCAAGGAGCTCCGGCCGGTCGGATGCCGCGGGAAGCGGTCCCTGCAGCCGCGCCCACACGGCCCACCCTCCGATGATCAGAAGGGCGACGCCGGCCAGGACGACCACGATCCGCAGGGTGCGCCGCAGGAGGGCGGGGGCCGCGCCCTCCGGAGTCGTGCGCTTCTTGTCGGAGCGAGACATCGGCGGTCCTTCCTGCTGCGACGATCGCTGTGGCACGCAGCGGGAAGATACTCCCACAGCGGGCCTGCGTGCCCGCGCCATACGAAAGGACTCTCACATGGCGGACATCACGGTGTATGCCCTCTCCACGTGCCCGTACTGTCGTCAGGCCCGTGGCTACCTCACCGAGCGCGACGTGGCTTTCGACGTCGTCGAGCTCGACAAGCTCACCGGGCAGGAGCGGGCGGACGCGGTCGAGAGAGTGAAGAAGCTCTCGGGAGGGACATCGGTCCCTGTGATAGTTCACGGCGAGCAGGTGATCGTCGGGTTCGATCGGTCTGCGCTCGAGCGGCTCGCCGCGTCCGCGCAGGCGCCTCGCGCTCCCGGCACGGCGGACCAGGCCTAGCCGCGTTCCGAGCTACCTCCGCGGCTGTGTCGGCCGAGCGCGTTGCGCTGGTGGCGAGGCGTGTAGTCACTTCGCGGACGGTCCGCGATCACGAGGACGACGCTCGAGAGCACGACGAAGGCGATCCACTGCGCGGCGGGCCCGACGTGCGCCGCCTCCAGGGCGGCGGCGGCCGAGGCGCCCAGCGCGAAAGGGGCGGCGAAGCGATCACGCGCGAGCGCGCTCGTGGCGGCGATGACCACGGCGACGATCACCCAAGCCCAGAACCACAGCGACATCCCGGTCCACACTCCTTCGCACCTACGCGGCAAGGGTAGCGCAAGGGCCGACGCCGGCTAAGCGCATAGAACACGTGCCCCGCCCTCCAAGGCAGCGGAGATGACGACCCAGGCATCGGACACATCGGATGCGAACGCCGCGGCGGCCCTGCGGACGGGGCCGCACTCATCGAGTGCAGGCGGGGGGCCGGCGGGGGTTGCATGCTCGCCCGCCCCGCCGAGGGGATCACCGTGGGCGACGTGGCGAGGGCGCGCGAGGGTTCGGCGCTGGACGTCCCGTTTCGAAGCGGTTCCGTGGTGACCGAGGTGTGGGGCGGTGCGGCCGGGGCGCTCGAGGCCGCGCTCGACCTGGTGACCCTCGCTGACCTCGCTGCGCGACAGGCGGAGATCGACTCGGACCGCGCGCCCGTCTACTGCATCTGACTCCGCCCCTCACGACCGGGAGCGGCGGCCCTGCGAGACTCGCGCGGCCGTGCGCCAGTCTTCTCGCCCGCGCGAGGTGGCCGGTGCTCCTCGGCACGTCCGAAACACTTCCGAAACATCCGTGACGACCTGCGCAATCGGTGCCCGGTTTGAACGGTCCGCGTGGTTGTTACGCTTCACGGCACTCTGCTACACTCGCGGAATCCTGGGGCCGGGGGTGTGTTGTCAGGGAGGACGCGACCCAGCCACTTGTCAGGCAGTCCGTTGGAGGAGAGGGATGAGCATGGGCAAGGCGAAGAGGTATGTGGCGCTTGTTGCCGTTCTCGCCGTAGTGGCACTTGTTGTCACCGGCTGCGGTGGCAGCGGCGCCAGCACCGCCGGCAGCGGCAAGGTCACTGTCGACATCGGTATCGGTGCACCGCTCACGCAGGGTGCGACGGCTCTCGGCCAGGGCATGGTGCGGGGCGCCACGCTCGCCATCGACGATGTCAATGCGTCGGCCGACGCGAAGAAGCTCGGTATCACATTCGTCGGGATCCAGGGCGACGACCAGGGCGACCCCACCAAGGGCGTCAACGTGGCCAACCAGTTCGCTTCGGACCCGAAGCTCGTCGGTGTCATGGGCCATCTGAACTCGGGCGTCTCGATCCCGGCTTCCGCGGTCTATCAGCGTGCGAACATCGTCATGATCTCACCAGCCTCGACCAACCCGCAGCTGACCCAGCTGGGTCGGAAGAACGTCTTCCGCGTCTGCACGACCGACGCGGTGCAGGGTCCTGTGGCCGCTGACGACGCGATCACCAAGCTCGGCAAGAAGGCCGTCTATGTGGTCGACGACTCCACGCCTTACGGTGTCGGTCTCGCGGACAACTTCCAGGCTGAGTTCAAGACCAAGGGCGGCACCATCCTCGGTCGCGACAAGACCTCCGACAAGGACACCGACTTCAAGGCCCTCGTCACCAAGATCAAGGCCACGAAGCCCGACCTGGTCTACTACGGTGGCATCTACAACGCCGGCGCGCTGCTGGCGAAGCAGCTCAAGGATGGCGGAGTCACCGCTCCGCTGATGGGCGGAGACGGCCTGTACGACCCGCAGTTCGTCGTGCTCGCCGGTGCCGCGAACGCCAACGGCGACTATGCGACCTCGGTCGGCCTGCCGCTGGAGCAGCTCCCCCAGGGTCAGTCCTTCCTGAAGGAGTTCTCCGCGAAGTACCCGAACGACAAGCCCGCCGCCTATGACGCGTACTCCTACGACGCGGCCAAGGTCATCATGGAGTCCGCGCTCGTCGCCGCGAAGTCAGTCGGCGCCTCCAGCGTCACCGGCACCTCAGGCCGCCAGGCGATCATCGCTGCAGTGGCAGCCTTCCACGGCGCTGGCATCACCGGCGACATCGCGTTCGACAAGAACGGCGACACCACCAACAAGGCGATCACCCTGTACACCGTGACGAACGGTGTCTGGGGTCCCGTTAAGTAAGAAGCGTCAAGGCTGGGACAGTGCAACCGGGAGCCCGGGCGGGCCGACAAGGTCCGCCCGGGTTCTCTATGGTCGGACGTATGCGCGGCGCGGTATGTCGCACTCGGTCGTGAGCGTCCCCGCGGGCACCAGACGGGGTCTGTGGGCAGGGAAACGAGGAACACACTTTGCAGGCGCAGCTCGCAACCATCGTCCAGCAGCTGATCAACGGGATCACGCTGGGGAGCATGTACGCTCTCGTGGCATTGGGCTACACGCTCGTCTACGGCATCCTGCTCATGATCAACTTCGCGCACAGCGAGATGTTCATGGTCGGTGCCTACGTGGGGCTGTTCACCCTCACCGGGCTGACGAACCCCCATCTCGTCGGAGGGCTCGCCGCCTTCTTCAAGGGCAGCGGGTTCGGTCTTGTCATCCTGTTCGCGCTCGTGTTCGTCGTGGCGATGATCGCGGTGGGATGTCTCGGCATGCTGGTGGAACGATTCGCGTACCGGCCGCTGCGCAACGCGCCGCGTCTGGCGCCGCTGATCTCGGCCATCGGAGTGTCGATCTTCCTGCAGAACGCGGTGCTGCTGTGGGTCAACACGATGGCGCTGCCGTTCCCGCAGGTCTTCCCGGTCAAGGAGATCACGATATACGGGTCGGCGCAGGTGTCGACGCTGCAGATCTTCATACTCGTCACCGTGATCATCCTGCTCACGGCGCTCGACACCTTCGTCGCCAGGACCCGCATGGGCAAGGCGATGCGTGCGACCTCTCAGGACCGCGAAGCGGCGGGACTGATGGGCATCGACATCAACCGAGTCATCACGTTCACGTTCTTCATCGGCCCGGCGCTGGGCGCCGTGGCCGGCATCTTCAACGGCATGTACTACGGCGTCGTGCTTTGGAACATGGGATTCATCCCGGGCATCAAGTCGTTCACAGCCGCCGTTCTCGGCGGCATCGGGAACCTGCGAGGCGCGATCCTCGGCGGCTTCCTGCTCGGCATCGTCGAGTCGCTGGCGAGCGGCTTCCTCTCGACAGGTTATAAGGACGTGGTCGCCTTCATCGTCCTCATTCTCGTGCTCATATTCCGCCCGGGCGGCCTGCTCGGCGAGTCCGTCGTGGAAAAGGTGTAGAGCCATGGGCGGAAGCAAGATGGACATCCAGACGAAGGTCGGCGACGGCGGCTGGTCCAAGGGCAAGATCGCCCTGGCCGTGGTCGGTGCGATCCTGCTCGTGTTCCTGCCCGTGGTTCTCCAGGGTTTCGTGGCCATGAGCTTTCTCGTGCGCATCCTGGCCGTGGTCGGCATCTACGTGATGCTGGCCCTTGGCCTGAACATCGTGGTCGGCTATGCCGGCCTGCTCGACCTCGGCTACATCGCCTTCTACGCCATGGGAGCCTACTCGGCGGCTGTAGTGGGCAACCTGTTCGTGAAGGCCGTCTCGCACATCGGCGCGGTGGGGCTGAGAGAGTTCCTCACCAGCTCGACGTTCATCTTCATGCTGCCGGTGGCCGCGCTCATCGCGGCGCTCACGGGGATCAGCCTCGGCACTCCTGTCCTGAGGCTTCGCGGAGACTACTTGGCGATCGTCACTCTCGGTTTCGGAGAGTTGATCCGGATCCTCGCCACCAACAACTTCCTCGGGCTCACGAACGGCGCCATGGGCATGAGCATCAACGTCCCGAACCCGGTGGGTCTGGTCGCGATGCAGAAGCCTGTGATCAACATCCCTGCCGTCGGGTTCTCGTTCCAGTTCTCTGTGAACCTCTATTGGTATTACGTCGTGGTGCTGCTCATATGCTTCACGATCTTCATCGTCCGCCGCCTCGACAACTCGCGACTCGGAAGGTCGTGGGTGGCGATGCGGGAGGACGAGGTCGCGGCGGCCTCGGTGGGCGTGAACATCCGGACCGCGAAGCTGTGGGCGTTCGCATTGGGCGCCCTGTGGGGCGGTCTCGCCGGAGTCGTGTTCGCCAACTTCCAAGGGTTCATCACGCCGGACAGCTTCAGCTTCCTCGAGTCCGTGTTCGTCGTCTCGATGGTCGTCCTCGGCGGCATGGGATCCATACCGGGGGTCATCATCGGTGCGGCGCTTATCGGCGGACTCCCCGCCATCATACAGGGCGTCGCGCAGTCTCCGATGCTCGCGAGCGTCTTCCACATCGACGCGCCGACGGCGTCCGCGATCGCGAACTACCGGTACCTGCTCTTCGGCCTGCTCATGGTCGTCATGATGGCGTGGCGACCACAGGGCATCCTTCCGTCGAAACGGCGGGCACGCGAGCTGCACCCCGAGGACGAGAAGACCCTCGAGGAAGAGGACCAGTCCCTGTGGGCGGTCGAGCACGGGATAGACGGCTCCGGCCACGACCTGTAGGCCGCGCGAGCAGACACGAGGAGAGATATGGCGATCGTCGAAGCCACCAATGCAACGATGCAGTTCGGCGGCCTGAAGGCTGTCAACGATGTGAGCATCCACATCGACGAGGGCGAGATCGTGGCCCTCATCGGGCCGAACGGCGCTGGCAAGACCACAATGTTCAACATGCTGACGGGGATCTACAAGCCGACGTCGGGCGTGCTCGCCTTCAACGGGGTCTCGGTCGCGGGCAAGAAGCCGCATCAGATCTGCAAGATGGGCATCGCCCGCACGTTCCAGAACATCAGGCTGTTCGCGAACATGACGACCCTCGAGAACGTCATGATGGGCCGCCACACCCGCAGCACCGCGGGGCCGTGGCAGGCGATCCTGCGCGGACCGGGCTTCAAGCGGGAAGAGCAGCGCACGACTGACGAGGCCGCCAAGTGGCTCCGCTTCGTCGGGCTGATCGGCCAGGCGAACGAGCTGGCGAAGAACCTGCCCTACGGCCAGCAGCGCCGGCTCGAGATCGCTCGTGCACTCGCGACCGAGCCCAAGCTGCTCCTGCTGGACGAGCCGGCAGCCGGCATGAACACACGCGAGTCCGCGGACCTCACGAAGCTGGTGGGTCGCATCCGCAAGACCGGGGTGACCGTGCTGCTCATCGAGCACGACATGAAGGTCGTCATGGACATCGCCGACCGGATCTACGTGCTCGACTTCGGTGAGCTCATCGCGGAGGGCAAACCGGTGGAGATCCAGCGCAACCCGAAGGTCATCGAAGCGTATCTCGGCAAGGGCGCCGAGGCGATGTTGGCGCAGCAGGCGTGAGTGAGGCGGAGCAGCAGATGAGCGACACGCAAGCGACCGTGAACGCACCAGGAACCGGATCCGCCTCTGCGGCCGGCGACGTCGTGCTCCATGTAGGTGACATCCACACCTTCTACGGGGCGATCGAAGCCCTCAAGGGCATCAGCCTGGATGTGCACAAGGGCGAGATCGTGACGCTTATCGGCGCCAACGGAGCCGGCAAGTCCACGACGCTCAAGACCATCTCCGGCCTGCTGCATCCTCGCACCGGCGACATCTCATTCATGGGCGAGGTCATCTCGGGCATGAAGGTGCACGACGTGACCGCAAAGGGCGTCATCCAGGTCCCCGAGGGCCGTCGCATCTTTCCTCGGATGACCGTGGAGGAGAACCTCCAGATGGGAGCGTTCCTGCGCACGAGCGACCCGGCCGGGGTCACTGAGTCCCTGGAGCAGGTCTTCGACCTGTTTCCCCGGCTCAAAGAGCGCCGCTGGCAGAAGGGCGGCACCCTCTCCGGCGGCGAGCAGCAGATGCTCGCGACCGGCCGTGGCTTCATGGCCGCTCCGACGCTCCTCATGCTCGACGAGCCGTCGATGGGGCTGGCGCCGGTGGTGGTCGAGGCGATCTTCGAGACCATCGAGAAGATGAACGAGCAGGGCATCACGATCCTACTCGTCGAGCAGAACGCGGCGATGGCGCTCCAGATCGCCGACCGCGGCTACGTGCTGGAGACGGGGAGCGTGGCTCTGCAGGGGACAGGCAAGGAGTTGCTCGTCAACGAGCGCGTGCGCAAGGCCTATCTCGGGGAGTCGTAGCGGCTACGCTCGGCCGATGGACCCATGCAGGGGCGGGCCGGGGGGATCCGGCGCCCCTGCTCTGTCTCAGCGGCGCATCCGGAGCATCTGGCGCGTGCGCTCCCAGGCGAGGCGGTAGCTGCCCACCTGCACCCAGTACATCACGTAGGTGAGCCGCTTCATCACGATGGCCGGCCATCCGGACACGGGGACCCCGAACATCCAGCCGATGCCCCAACCCGGACCGACGCTGACGAACTCACCGTGCATGTGCGGTTCGAACTGCAGGGGACCCAGCCCCCGCGCCTCACGGAGCATCGAGTCCGCGGCGTGCTCCGCTTCACGGATAGCGAACTGCGCCAGCATCGGCAGGATCCGGCCGTCGCGAGGGTCCCTGACAGCGGCGACATCGCCGATCACGTAGATGTCCTCCTGGCCCTGACCCTTCAGCGAGGACCCGGCGACCAGCCGGCCCGAACGATCCACGGGGAGGCCCCACTGTGTGGCGTCCGGGTCGGCGTGCGCGCCGCCGCACCAGACCAGGACGCTCGAGGGGACGCTGCCGCCACCCTGCAGATGCGCGACGCCGCCCTCGACGCTCTCCAGATCGTGACCCAGTGCCACGTCCACGCCCAGGGCGGCGAGTCGTCTGCGGGCCCTTCCGCGTTGGGGGGCAGGCAGGTCGTACAGGATGTCGGGACGGCCCTCGATCAACGTGAGCGAGAGCTCGCCGGGGTCGACGCCGGTCCTTCTCATGAGGCGGGGAAGGCGCTTGGCGATGGTACCCATGATCTCGACGCCGGTCGCACCGGCACCCACCACCGTGAACGACAGCGCGCGCCGGCGCTCCGCGGCGTCCGGCGACTTCGCCGCTGTCTCGAGCTGGCGCTCGATGCGGTGCTGGAGCAGCAGAGCGTCGCTCACCGACCACATGGTGATGGCGTTCTCCACAAGTCCCGGGACAGGCGGGATGTGCGGCACCGCCCCGGTGGCGATCACGAGGCGCCAGTACCCGACCCGGTCGCCGGATCCCCCGCGGGGGCCCAGAGCGACCCGGTGTTCGCGTGGGTCCACGCTCTCGAGCCTGTCGTAGACCACGCGGATCGGCAGGCCGTGGAAGGCGTCCGCATGCCACAGCTCCGCGAACTGGGGTCGGGGTGTGCCCGCGGCGACCAAGTCGAGCTCGGAAAGCGCCTGCTGGTACGGCCGCGGGTCCACCAGGACGATCTCGAGCCCGTCGGAGGGGAGCATGCGATGGGCGAGCGTGACCGCGCAGGTCATGCCCGCGTAGCCGCCTCCCGCCACGACCACGCGCCGCGGGTGGTCGGGATCGAGTGAGCTGGCGCTGATCGCTTCCACGAGCACTCCTGAGGGCCGCCAGGGTGTTCATTCCATCCACGGCGAGTATGGAGCATCCCGGGGTCGCAGGTGGGCGGGGCCCCGCAGCGGAGAACGCGGGGGAGTGGCGAAGCCGATTGTGGGTATCACTTCCAGTTAGGGAAGCGGCGTGCCTGCGGCCTGCGCTGGGGACGCACGGAAGATGGAGGTGGGTTCATGAGGGTGCACGTGAAGCGCACGCTTGCAGTGGTGCTCGTGCTCGTCGTCGCATTCGTACTGGCGGCCTGCTCGTCCTCGAGCACGTCGAACAGCGGTACGACGACGCCCGCGGCCACGAAGGGACCGATCCGGGTCGGCAGCAAGATCGACATCGAGGGGCCGCTCCTGGGCCAGATGATGATCGCAATGCTGAAGGCGAACGGGTTCAGCGTGGTCGACAAGACGAGGACCGGTGCGACCGACGTCGTGCGCAAGGCTCTGCTGTCGAACCAGATCGACATGTACCCGGAGTACACGGCCAACGGTGTCTTGGTATTCCTCGCGAACCAGAAGATCGATCCCGCGGTGCTCAAGAGCGCCTCGCAGACCTACGACACCGTCAAGACGCTCGACCTCAAGCTCAACAACGTCGAATGGCTGCAGCCGGCCCCGGCAAACAACACGTGGGCGGTCGCGGTGACGAAGGCGTTCGCGCAGCAGAACCACCTTGTGTCGATGGCTGACTGGGCCGCCTATATCAAGTCGGGCAAGACGGTGAAGATCGTGGGCTCCCAGGAGTTCTTCACGAGCCCGGCGGGCATGCCGACGTTCGAGAAGGCCTACGGATTCACGCTCAAGCCGGCCCAGACCGTGGCCCTCGCGACCGGCGACACGGCCGTCACAGAGAAGGCGGTCTCTCAGGGTACGAGCGGCGCCAATGCCGCGATGGCATACGGCACGGACGGCACGCTCTCGGCGCTGGGTCTGGTCGTCCTCACCGACCCGCTGGCGGCTCAGCCGATCTACCAGCCGGCGCCGACGGTCCGCAAGGATGTCTTCGACAAGTACCCGGAGCTGGCGACGATCCTCGATCCGGTCTTCAACAAGCTGACGCTTGAGACGTTGCAGAACCTCAACGGCCAGATCGCGGTGGAGGGCAAGGACCCGAAGGCCGTGGCGACCACCTGGCTGAAGCAGCAGGGGTTCCTCAAGTAGCGTGGTCCGGGCGACGCGCCGAAGAACAGCACGCACGCCTCGCCTCGGGGCGCGTCGTGTGGACAGAGTCGCAGCGACGGGGGCCGTGGTGGCCCTCGTCGCCTGTCTCGCCCTGCCCTTCGCGGTGCTGCGGCCGAACCGGATCGTGGCGGGCGTGTCGCACGCTGTCTGGTCCGCGGGTGGCTTCGGGCTTCTCCTTGTGGCGGCCTGCCTTGCTGGCGCGGTCGCCTCGGTCGCGACGCTGCGCCGCAGGGGTTCATGGCTGCTCGCCGCGGCGTCGGCTATCACGGTGGTCCTCGCGTGGGCGCTCGGAGCCGCGGCGAGCACCCTCCTGCGCGGCGCCGCGCCCTTTGCCCGTGTCTCGATCGGAGGGGGCGCCTGGCTCGCCCTGGCGGGGGCTGCGGTGCTGTGGTTCGCCGGTGCCCACGGCGAGCGTGGACGGTGGGCGCTCGGGGTGTCCTCCTCGGTCGCGACTCTGGGGCTTCTTGGGGCGGGGGCGTTCGGTGGCCTCGGCAGGCTCTCGATCGCGGTGGAGTATGCGAACCAGGGGCCGCAGTTCTGGCAGCTGGTCGGCACGCACCTCGCTGTCGCGGGGACCGCGCTCGGCATTGCGATGGTGATCGGCGTGCCGTTCGGGGTCGTCTGCGCCCGCGCGCCCCGCGTACGCGCCGTCGTGCTCGCCGTCGTGGGGATCATCCAGACCGTGCCGAGCCTGGCCCTACTCGGCCTTCTCATCGTGCCGCTGGCGGCGCTGGGACTCCCGGGCATCGGCCCGCTGCCGGGGATCATCGCCCTGACCCTCTACGCGTTGCTGCCGATCGTACGCGACACCTATGTCGGGCTGGCGGGGGTGGACGCCGCGATCGTGGACGCGGGGCGCGGCATGGGCATGAGCCGCAGTCAGCTCCTGCTGCGAGTCGAGGCTCCACTGGCGCTCCCGCTCGTGATCGAGGGCATTCGCTCGGCGGCGGTCCTCGTGATCGGCATCGCTGCGGTCGTCGCCTTCATCGGCGTCGGGACTCTCGGCCAGTTGATCTTCCTGGGGATCGGGCAGACGGCCGACGACCTCGTCCTGCTGGGAGCCGTGCCGATGGTGGTGCTCGCGATCGCCGCTGACGGGGCGCTCCGTCTGCTGTCCAGGGCCCTGGTGTCACCGGGTATCCGGGAGGCGGCATCATGATCACGCTCGAGCACGTGTCGAAGCACTACGGCGAAACGGTCGCCGTGGACGATCTCAGCCTCGAGGTCGCCCAGGGCGAGGTGTGCGTCCTCATCGGTCCGTCGGGCTGCGGGAAGACGACCACCCTGAGGATGATCAACCGTCTCATCGAGCCGACAAGCGGACGCATCCTCGTCGACGGGCACGACGTCACGTCCGTGAGCCCCGAGCAGTTGCGACGCGGCCTCGGCTACGCGATCCAGTCGGTGGGGCTCTTCCCGCACGTGACCGTGGCCGGCAACATAATGACCGTGCCGCGGCTCCTCGGATGGGACCGCCCCCACATGCAGGCGAGGGTGCAGGAGCTGCTCGCTTTGGTGGGGCTCGATCCCGCTGAGTACTCGGACAAGTACCCGCGCCAGCTGTCCGGGGGCGAGGCGCAGCGTGTGGGCGTCGCCCGCGCTCTGGCAGCCGACCCTCCGGTGCTGCTGATGGACGAGCCCTTCGGTGCTGTCGACCCACTCACAAGGGAGCGGCTGCAGGCCGAGTTCGCGCGCATCCAGAAGGAACTGCGCAAGAGCGTCATCTTCGTCACGCACGATGTGGACGAGGCCATCCGCCTGGCGGACCGGATCGCGCTCATGCGCGACGGGCACCTGCAGCAGTACGACACTCCCGAGGCCCTGCTGGACCATCCCGCGACCAAGTTCGTCCACGACTTCATGGGCGCGGACCGAGCGCTGAAGCGTCTCGGCCGGGTGAGGGTGTCCGACGTCATGCGCAACGAGGTCCCCACCATGCAGGATGGCAGCGGCGCCGAGACCATGGCGCAGCGGGCCTCGTGCGCCGAGAGCCGGTTCGTCTACATCGTGGATGCCGGCGGCCGGCTCGAAGGCTGGTTCGACTGCGTCGCGTTCCGTGAAGGCCGCGTCGCCCGGGACGCGATCACCTCGGTGGACTGGCGGGAGGCGGCGGTCCGGCCGGACACGTCGCTCAAGGAGGCCCTCTCCCGGATGCTCGGACAGGGGTTCCGTTCCATCGCGGTCGTGGACGGCGATGGCCGGTTGCTCGGGGATGTCGCGCTCGCCGGCATAGAGGAGACGATGACCGCGGGTGACGCTTACATCACCCATGCGGGAGGCGAGCCGGAGGTGGACGTGTGACCGCCGTGCGCAGCAGATGGACGGGCCCGGCCGCCGTCGCCCTCGCGATCGTCGCCTTCGGCTACCTCGTGTCACGACAGGACTGGTGGGCCGCGGCTCTGGCCTGGATGTTCCCGGGGCAGCCGGACACGATCTACCCCAGCGCGAGCGTGGCGCTCCTCGTCATGCAGCACCTGGAGATCGTGGGGGTCTCGAGCGCGTTCACCCTGATGTTGGGGCTTCCACTGGGGATCTGGGTGACGCGCGGATCGGGGCGGGACTTCCGTGACGTTGTCGCGGCGACCGTCGACTTCGGCCAGTCATTCCCGCCGGTGGCCGTGCTGGCGCTCACGCTGACCATCTTCGGCTTCGGGCCCTGGCCCCCGATCTTGGCGCTCACCATCTACGGACTGCTCCCCGTCGTGAGCAACACGGTGGCGGGCATCGAGGCGGTGCCCCCGGCGGTGCTCGATGCGGCCCGCGGCATGGGGATGGACCGCTGGCGCGTGTTGTTCGAGGTGGAGCTGCCCCTCGCCGCTCGAGTGATCATGGCTGGCGTCCGCACGTCAGTCATCATCATCATCGGCACGGCGACCGTCGCCGCGATCACGGGCTTCGGTGGGCTCGGCGCGCCGATCTTCGCCGGTATCAACGTGCAGAACTACGCTTTCGTGCTCGAAGGTGCCGCGGCCGCGGCCATGCTGGCTGTGCTCGCCGACGTCGCGCTGGCGCAGGTGGAGCGGCTGGTCACTCCTGCGGGCGCCGGGACCGGCTGATCTTCCCGCGCCCCGACTTGGCCTGTGGGGCGGTGGCGTATACGCTTGCCTCACCATGAGCCGCCTTCCCGATGTCGCCGCCGCGACCGCCTCCGCCCGCTCGCTCTTCGAGCCCGGCGCGCCGGTCGTCGCCCTCGTGTCGGGGGGCGCTGACTCGTCCGCGCTGCTCGTGCTGCTGGCCTCGGGCGCTCTCGGCCACCTCGATCTCACCGTGCTGCACCTCGACCATCTGCTGCGCCCGGACTCCGGCGGCGACGCGTCGCACGTCGAGTCGATATGCGAGGAACTGGACGTGCCCTGCCGGATCGTCCGCTACGACGTCGCTGCCTACGCCGCGAGTGCGGGTCTCAACCTCGAGGACGCGGGGCGTCGGGTGCGCTACCGTTTTGCCGAGGAGGAGCTCGACGCGCTCTGCGACGCCAGGCACGTCGCGCGCGAACGCGGCAGGATCGCGACCGGGCACACCCTCGACGACCGCGAGGAGACGCTGCTGATGCGCCTGGCGCAGGGGGCCGGAGCGTCAGGTCTCGCCTCGCCCCGGCATCGCCGCGGACGCATCGTGCGGCCGATGCTGGACTGCTCGCACGCGGAAGCCATGGCCTTTCTCGCCGATCAGGGCAGGACCTGGCGTGAAGACGCGACGAACTCGGACACGACCCGCCTTCGCGCCCGCATCCGCGTTGAGGTCGTGCCGCTCATGCGCGGGATCAATCCCCGCTTCGACGATGCCGTCTCACGCACGCTGGACGTGCTCGCGGGCGAGGACGAGCTTCTCTCCGAGATGGCGCAGGCGTTCGCGGCGCAGTTCTCGGAACGCGTCGGCGGTGAGGTGCGCTTCGACCGGGCTCGGATGCTCACGCTGTCGAGGGCCATGTTGCGTCGGACCGTGCGCGAGGCCCTGTTCGCGGCATTCCCGGACTCGTCCCGCCTCGAGTTCGATCACATCGAGGCGCTGTGTGACGCGATGGGGATCGACACGTTCGCCCGGGACCTCGGCGACGGTCTGCGGGCCTTCACCGAGTACGGTACACTCATCGTTTCCGGCGACTCGGAGGGGGACTCCCCGCTGGCACCCTGCTTGCTCCCCATACCAGGCGCCGTCGACCTGGGTCCGGCCGGCCGCCTCAGCGCTGTGGCCTCCTCTCCATCGGAGCTCGGCAGCGACCCCTACTCGGCGCTGCTGGACCAGGCGAAGCTGAGGGGCTCCCTCACTGTCGATTCGGTCCGCCCGGGCGACCGCATGAGGCCGCTGGGGATGACGGGGACCCGCAAGCTGCAGGACCTTCTGACCGACGCCAAGGTGCCCCGCAGGCACCGTGCGCGCGTCCCGGTCGTTCGGGACGGCGCGGGGATCGTGTGGCTGGCGGGGGTGAGGGTCAGCGAAGACCATCGGATCGGACCGGCCACCGGTCGAGCGGTACTGCTACGCTGGACCGGACCGTGCGGCGAAGGGAAGGCCACGTGATCCACCCCGACATCGAGTCCGTGCTCCTCTCCGAGGAGGAGGTCCAGTCTCGTATCCGTGAACTGGGCGCCGAGATCAGCCGTGACTACGAGGGACGCTCCGTGCTCCTCGTGGCCGTCTTGCGCGGCGCGGCGCTCTTCATCGCCGACCTCGCCCGGGACATCACCGTTCCGGTCGAGCTGGACTTCATGGCCGTGTCGAGCTACGGCTCTTCGACGAAGTCCTCGGGTGTCGTGAGGATCCTGAAGGACCTCGACGAGCAGATAGAGGACCGCGACGTCCTTGTCGTGGAGGACATCCTCGACACGGGGCTCACGCTCAAATACCTGCTGAAGAATCTGGCGAGCCGCAAGCCCGCGAGCCTGGAGGTCGTCACGCTGCTGAGCAAGGAAGGAAAGCGGCGGGTACCTATCACCTGCAAGTACGTCGGTTTCGACGTGCCCGACGAGTTCGTTGTGGGATATGGTCTGGATTTCGCGGAGAAGTACCGCAACCTGCCTTACATAGGAGTTCTCAAGCCTTCGGCCTATCAGGACTGACCGACGGCGCCCGGGAGGTCATAAGCTCTTGAACAAGAACGTCCGTACGGTCGCGCTCTACCTGCTGGTGCTGGCGGCCCTGGCGTACTTCATCGCGCAAACGATGAACCAGGGTCCCTCTCCGGATCAGCTGACGACAAGCCAGTTCTATCAGGCGGTCACGCAGGGCCGGGTCACGCAGGTCACCGCGGGGGCCGTCGACAAGTCACTCACCGGCCAGTACTACAAGACGACGGCGGCCGAGAAGACGAAGAAGGCCACGGCCTTCACGTCCACCTACCTCGACACCACCCAGCTCGAGCAGCAGCTCGCTGTGGGCGTCCAGGCCGGCACCATCAAATACAGCGTCGATCCGCAGAACCAGAGTCCGTGGATACAACTCGCGGTCTCGGTCCTCCCCATCCTGGTCATCATCGGGATCATGTTCTTCTTCATGCAGCAGATGCAGGGAGGCAACTCCCGCGTGATGTCGTTCGGCAAGGCGAAGGCCAAACGCGTGACGCGAGACCAGCCGCGCATCACCTTCAAGGACGTCGCCGGCGTGGACGAGGCCGTCGAGGAGCTGCAGGAGATCAAGGAGTTCCTGGCGAACCCGGGCAAGTTCCAGGCGCTGGGCGCGAAGATCCCCAAGGGCGTCCTGCTCGTGGGACCTCCAGGCACAGGCAAGACCCTGCTTGCGCGCGCCGTGGCCGGTGAGGCCGGCGTGCCGTTCTTCTCCATCTCCGGCTCCGACTTCGTGGAGATGTTCGTGGGCGTCGGCGCCAGCCGTGTGCGCGACCTGTTCGAGCAGGCGAAGGCCGCCTCCCCGTGCATCATCTTCATGGACGAGATCGACGCAGTCGGCCGCCATCGCGGTGCCGGACTGGGTGGCGGCCACGACGAGCGCGAGCAGACCCTCAACCAGCTGCTCGTCGAGATGGACGGCTTCGACATCAAGGACAACGTCATCCTGATCGCCGCGACCAACCGACCCGACATACTCGATCCCGCCCTGCTGCGTCCCGGTCGCTTCGACAGGCAGATCACCGTGGACCGGCCCGACCTTCGCGGCCGCATCGGGATCCTGAAGGTGCACATCAAAGGCAAGCCCATCGATCCCGAGATCGACGTCGAGGTCCTGGCGCGCCGGACGCCGGGGTTCACCGGAGCCGACCTCGCCAACCTCGTCAACGAAGCGGCGCTGCTCTCCGCCAGGCACGGCCGCAAGCAGATCGAGATGGACGAGCTCGAGGAAGCCATAGACCGGGTGATCGCCGGACCGGAGCGCAAGACGCGCCTCATCTCCGACGAGGAGAAGCGCGTGATCGCCTACCACGAGTCGGGTCACGCCCTGGTCGGACACCTGCTCCCCAACACTGACCCCATCCACAAGATCTCCATCATCCCGCGCGGGCAGGCGCTCGGGTACACGCAGTCTCTCCCCACCGAGGACAAGTTCCTTGTGCGCAAGGGCGAGATGCTGGACCAGCTTGCGATGCTGCTCGGCGGGCGCGTGGCGGAGGAGCTCGCGACGGGCGACGCGACGACGGGCGCGAGCAACGACCTTGAACGCGCCACGAAGATCGCCAAGGCGATGGTCACGCGCTACGGGATGTCCGACAAGCTCGGGCCGATGACGCTCGGTGAGGCGCAGCACGAGGTCTTCCTGGGACGCGACTTCGCGGCGACACCGGACTACTCGCAGGAGATCGCCTTCGAGATCGACAAGGAGGTGCGCCGCCTCATCGACGGCGCATGGGAGACGTCACACAAGATACTCACTGAGCGTCGCGACCAGCTCGACCTGATGGCGCGCGTGCTCGTCGAGCGGGAGACGGTGGACAAGGACGAGCTGCAAGCTCTGCTCGAGAACAAATGGGACGAGCAGCTGGCGAAGGAAGCCGCGGCCACGGCCGATGGCGATGCCCAACCGGAGCCGCCGAAACGCACGCGATCCAGCAAGGCCGGCGCGGGCGAGGGCGCGACTCCGCCCGTGGCCTCTCCGAGCGCGGAACCGGTGGCTGGCACCTAGGCGGCTTCCAGACCCATGATCTGCCGGGGATGGGGGATACTGTGCTTCACGGTATCCCCCATCCCCTTATCAAGTCCGGGAGGCTGCGTCGGCCATGGACCGCGAGAGCATCGAACGGGGCGTTCGACTGATCCTCGAGGGGATCGGTGAGGACCCCGACCGCGAAGGACTGGCGGGCACCCCCGCTCGTGTCGCGGAGATGTACGGGGAGATCTTCGCGGGGCTCGGACAGGACGCCGCGGAGCACCTCTCTGTGACCTTCGACGAGGGCCACCAGGAGCTCGTGCTCGTGCGCGACATCCCGCTGTACTCGGTGTGCGAGCACCATCTGCTGCCGTTCCTCGGACGCGCCCATGTGGCCTACATCCCCGGTCCCGACGGGCGCATCTGTGGACTCTCCAAGCTCGCGCGTGTGGTGGATGTCTTCGCGAGGAGGCCGCAAGTGCAGGAGCGGCTCACCGCACAGATCGCCGACACGATCGTCTCCAATATCCACCCGCAGGGCGTCGTGGTCGTGATCGAGGCTGAGCACCTGTGCATGTCGATGCGGGGCGTGAGGAAGCCCGGCGCCGTCACCACGACTTCGGCCGTCCGGGGCATATTCCGCTCTCGGGCGTCGAGCCGCGCCGAGGCCATGGCGCTCATCAAGGGCGGGACGGCGTAGTGCCTCCGAGCGCGCCGGCGCGTCGGCTCGGCGCCGGCGTGTGGAGCTGCGGCTCGCACACACTCTCACTCGTGCGCCCGCTCGTGATGGGGATCGTCAACGTCACGCCTGACTCGTTCAGCGACGGTGGCGGGACCTCCACCATGCACGATGCGGTGCGAGCGGCCCGTGCGCAGGTGGGAGCGGGGGCGGACATCGTCGACGTGGGCGGCGAATCGACACGTCCGGGCGCGACCTCGGTCTCGATCGAGGACGAACTCGCGCGGGTGCTGCCGGTGATCGAGGCGCTCGCCCGTGACGGCGCGGTGGTCTCGGTCGACACGCGGCACGCCGAGGTGGCGTCGGCATGCGTCGAAGCGGGAGCGGCGATCGTCAACGACATCGGCGGGTTCCGCGAGCCGCGTATGGTGGATGTGGCGCGCTGCACGGAGGCGGGCCTCGTCGTGATGCACATGCTCGGGGAGCCCGCCACCATGCAAAGCGCTCCGTCGTACACCGACGTGGTCGCGGAGGTCGTCGCGTTCCTCGGTGAGCGGACCGCCGACCTGCTCGCAGCGGGAGTCGGGCGGGAGCGCATCGTCGTGGACCCGGGGATCGGGTTCGGCAAGACGCTCGAGCACAACCTGCAGCTCCTGATGCGCACCCGGGATCTTGGGACGCTCGGGTTCCCGGTCCTCGTGGGGATGTCTCGGAAGCGCCTCGTCGGCGAGATCACCGGCGTGGCGGAGCCGCGGTGCCGCGTGGCGGGAAGCGTGGGCGGAGCAGTGGCGCTCAGCCAGCGCGGCGTGGCGGTCCTGCGCGTGCACGACGTGGCAGAGACGGTCGAGGCGCTGAAGATGGCGGAGGCGATCGCGAAGGGGAAGGCGAGCTGGTGAGCGACGACGGACTGGACATGCGCGACGACGTCGAGCGCGCCGAGGACGACACCGATGCCGAGTACGTCGACGACATCGCCGCGCTGCGCCGCGCCGAGGAGGCCGTCGCGCACGACCGGCCGGCGCCGACCGGCTCGCCTGTCGGCATCGGCGAGGACTGGCTCCCCGTCGCGAGCAGCGCGATCTGGCCGGCGGGGCTCGCCGGCCTCGAGGAGGTCGGCGAGCTTCTGGACGGCGCGGGGATCCCGTTCGGCTGGACACCGCACGACCCGCACGAGAACTCCGTGGGATTCCTCCCTCCCGCCGGGCTCGTGCCCGGCTCGCGCAGCGCGTTCTCCGTCCTGGTGCAGGCCTCACGGCTTGCGGACGCCCGGCGCGCTCTTGAAGGATCCCCGCCGCCGTGGGTGACCTACTCCGACCCGTCGGTCGCAGGAACGATCCCGGCTCCGAGCGACTCGCAGCCCGTGCCCTCAGATCCGGCGGACTCGCAGTTCTCGCCCTCAGAGCTCGCGGACTCGCACGTCTCGCCCCCGGCTCCCAGTACCGGGCCGACGGGGATCGACGCTTCGCCGTGGTCGGACAACGCCAGTCTCCAGGGAGCGGTCCAGCCGACCGGTGGATGCGGCTTGACTCTCGCGTTCGCCCTGCTGGTCCTCGTCGCCGTGGTGGTCGTCTACCTCATCGTGACCAGAGGCTGACTCGGTGGCGGTCGCGTTCATCGCCCTCGGCTCGAACCTCAGCGATCGGGTCGCGATGCTCGCCGCGGCCCTCGCGGAGCTGTCCCTGGATGCCCGCGTCTGTCTGCGGGTCGTCTCGCACGTCTACGGATCAGAGCCCTGGGGCGTCGCCGACCAGCCATCGTTCGCGAACGCGGCGGTCGCGCTGGAATTCGCGGGCGGCCCCGAGGACCTGCTCCAGCTGTGCAGGGCGGTGGAGAGGCGGCTCGGGCGCGCCGAGGGGCCGCGCAACGGTCCCCGGTCCATCGATCTTGACATCCTCCTGTTCGACTCGCTCGTGATCGACACGCCGCAGCTCACTCTCCCTCATCCGCGGATGCGCGATCGCGACTTCGTGGTGACGCCGCTTCTGGAGATAGAGCCGACCCTGATGATGCCTGACGGACGGAAGCTGGAGTCCTCCGAGGCCACGTCGGGGCGGATCACCGGGGTCCTTGGCGTGATCCCCGGGCTCGACTCGCTCACGCCTGACGCGCCCCGTCTCTGAGGGCGTCACGCCTCCCCGGCGCGAGCCTCGAGCACTCGCCACGGTGCTATACTCCATGACCGTCCCGACACCCTTATCGTGGAGTGACCACATGGAATGTGAGAAGTGCGGCGCCAAGCTGGAAGACGGCGCTCATGTGTGCCCGGAGTGCGGCGAGCCGGTCGATACGGCGGCAGCCGTCGAGCCGGCGGACCCCAAGCCGGAGACCGACCCGACGCCCGACACACCGCAAGAGCCCGAGTCAGAAGCGGCGGGCGAGAGCACGGCGGCCGGCGAACTGTCGAGTGAGCCCGCGTCGGCTCCGGCAGCGACCGAGGAGGTCTTCGAGACCGCTCCCGCCGAGACCGGTCCCCCCGCTGCCGACCTGGCAGAAGGCGAGGCGCCTGCGACCCCGGGCGAGGCGAGCGAAGTCGAGCCGGCCGAAGCTGAGGCCGAGGGAGAAGCGAAGCCGGCAGGTTCGAAGCGCGGCATCATCGCTGCCATCGCGGTGGCGGCCGTCATCGTACTGGCGGTGGTCGGCTACTTCGCCTACGGGGCCTTCGTCATCAACACGCCCGCCGGGGTGACGTACCGGTTCATGAGCGCCTACGGGAACTACGACGGCAGAGGCATGCTCCAGTACTCGACACACGCGAGCATGGCCGCCTCCGAGGTCGCGCAGTTCCAGCAGCAGGCGGATGCCGCCAAGAAGACATCCAAGGGCAAGCCGTTCCTGAAGGACATCAAGATCGGGACGGTCACGATCGACCCGAAGAACGCGAACTCCGCGGCGGTGAAGTTCACGGCCTCGTTCCTGAACACGCAGAACGGCAAGTACACCGTGCAGAGCGAGTCCGTGACGCTGGTGAGACAGAGTGGCAAGTGGCTGGTGAAGCTGTTCCAATAGGCGGCACATCGCGGCCGCATATTGCGGTCTTTGAGAGGTATCGGGGCCCGGCGCCGATGGCGCCGGGCCCCACCATATGTGCCTGACAAGTGCACTTTGCGTTGACGGGGCTGTTGCCGCCGTGTTACGCATACCGACACCGCGTGCACAGGGGCACCGGTGCGCGGTCGAGCGCCTTGCTCCGCGTGGCCGATGAGGGAGGAAAGGGGAGTCGATGGGACCGCAGGAAGGTCTGCTGCTTGTACTGATCCTCGGGTTCGGCGTACTGGGCCTTGTGGTGGCCTGGTTGCTCGCCCGATGGGTGCTCAAGCATGACACCGGCACTGACAAGATGAGAGAGATCTCCGACGCGATCAAGGAAGGCGCCGAGGCCTTCATGTCGCGGCAGTTCAAGACGATCATCTACCTGGCCGTCGGCTTCGCGGTGGTGCTGTTCATCGGATACGGTTTCGTGCGCGGCGCGCAGCCCTTCGATCCGATCAAGAGCAACGCCCTGGCCCTCGCGTTCTGGATCACGCTGTCGTTCGTGCTGGGCGCGCTGTGCTCGCTGGTCGCGGGCTACATCGGCATGTGGATCTCGATCCGCGCCAACATCCGCACCGCGTCGGGCACGATGCGCAGCGTCAATGACGGCGTGCAGCTGGCACTGCGCGGCGGCGCCGTCTCCGGTCTGCTCGTCGTGGCGATGTCCCTGCTGGGCGTGAGCGGCCTCTACGCGCTGGTGCGCTTCACCGCGACCGGCGTGGACCCCACCAAGATCCCGTTCCTGATCGTCGGCTACGGGTTCGGCGCCTCCTTCGTGGCGCTCTTCGCGCAGCTCGGCGGTGGGATCTACACCAAGGCGGCCGACGTAGGCGCGGACCTGGTGGGCAAGGTCGAGGCGGGTATCCCCGAGGACGACCCCCGGAACCCCGCGGTCATCGCGGACCTCGTCGGCGACAACGTCGGCGACTGCGCCGGTCGTGGCGCCGACCTCTTCGAGTCCACAGCAGCCGAGAACATCGGCGCCATGATCCTCGGCGCGACGATGGCCGCGACGATCCCCGTTTCCGCGTTCGGCGGCGACCCGGTCGTGAAGAGCGCCTTCGTGGTCGGCGTCATGATGTTCCCGCTCGTGGCGCGCTCCTTCGGGATCCTGGCCTCGATCATCGGGATCATCACGGTGAGCGTGAAGGGCGACGAGGACCCGATGCGCTCGCTCAACCGCGGCTTCTACGTCGCCACGGCACTCGCCATGGTCGGCTTCGCCGCGGCAAGCCGCTGGCTTCTGCATCTCGACGCCTATCCCAACGCGTGGCTGTACTTCCTCGCGGCGGGGATCCTGGGTGTGCTGACCGCCCTGGCGTTCGTCTTCATCACGCAGTACTACACCGAGTTCAAGTATCGGCCGGTCATGTCGATCGCGAACGGGTCGAAGACCGGTCCCGCGACGAACATCATCGCCGGCATCGCCGTCGGCATGGAGTCGACCGCCATGCCGGTCCTCGCCATCTCCGTGGCGATCCTCGGCGCGTACAGTCTGGGTCAGGCCTCGGGCATCCCGAACGCCGGCCTGTTCGGCACCGCGGTGGCCACGATGGGCATGCTCTCGACCGCCGCCTACATCCTCGCCATGGACACCTTCGGTCCGATCGCCGACAACGCCGGCGGGATCGTCGAGATGTCCGGGCAGCCCGAGGAGGTGCGGCAGAAGTCCGACCGTCTCGACTCCGTGGGCAACACCACGAAGGCGCTCACCAAGGGGTACGCCGTCGGCTCCGCGGCACTCGCCGCGTTCCTGCTGTTCTCCGCATACCTGGATGAGCTGAAGAACTACCACCTCGACCTCAGCGGTGTGATCGGCGGCAAGGCAGCGCAGTACATCGTCAATATCGCCGATCCGAAGCTCTTCGTCGGCGCCATGCTCGGCGCCATGCTCGTGTTCCTGTTCTCGTCACTCGCCATCCGCGCCGTCGGCAAGGCCGCGGGCGCGGTCATCGACGACGTGCGCGCGCAGTTCAAGGAGGACTCCGGCATCCTCGCGGGCACTTCCAAGCCGAACTACGGGCGGACCGTCGACCTCGTGACCAGGGCGGCCCTGCACGAGATGGTCCTGCCGGGCATCCTCGCTGTCGGCATGCCGGTCGTCGTCGGCGTCGTGTTCCGCTTCGTGTTCAACGCGGGTGGCCAGGCCGTGGCGGCCATGCTCATGGTCGGCACCATCGTCGGCGTGCTCATGGCGCTGTTCCTGAACAACGGCGGCGGCGCCTGGGACAACGCGAAGAAGTACATCGAGATGGGCTACCTTGGAGGCAAGGGCTCAGACACGCACAAGGCGGCCGTCGTGGGCGACACCGTGGGCGATCCTTTCAAGGACACCGCCGGCCCCTCCCTGCACGTGCTGATCAAGCTTCTGTCCACGATCACGCTCGTGCTCGCGCCGCTCTTCATCAACGGCGTGCGCTAGGCGCGGCCCGAGATCGGTACGCAAGCGGGGCCCCGGTGACGCACCGGGGCCCCGCTGCTCTGTCTCACGGGTCGGTCACGAGGCGTCGAGGCGCCGCGGGCCCGCTCGGGACCGATGCTATACTCGCTTCCCCCGCTTCACGGCTGCGGGTGTTTCTCGTTGGGACCGCCTGGACCCGGCAGGGCTGGGACGGTGTGATCGGGAAGGAGGGCGCCATGAGCGTCCACTCGCAGGCGGGATCCGAGCGTCCCGTCACCACCCTGACCTTCCGAGCGCGCAAGTCCGCGCGGCAGCGTGTGGTGATCGTCACGGCCTACGACGCGGCTTCGGCGCGGCTCGTGGACGAGGCCGGTGTCGACGCGATCCTCGTGGGCGACTCGATGGGGATGACCGTGCTCGGGTTCGACTCCACGCTGCCGGTCACCATGGACGATATCGCGAGGGCCACCGGGGCGGTCGTGCGCGGAACCAAACGTGCTCTGGTCATCGCCGACATGCCGTTCCTGAGCTTCCAGGTCTCCCCTGAAGATGCGTTGCGCAACGCGGGCCGCCTCATGGCCGAGGCCGGTGCGGGCGCCGTGAAGCTCGAGGGCGGGGCGACGGTGGCGCCGACAGTCCGGTGCCTCACCGAGGCGGGCATCCCTGTGATGGGGCACCTCGGACTCACTCCCCAGTCGGTCCATCAGCTCGGCGGCTTCCGCGTGCAGGCCAGGAAGGCCGCTGCGGCCGAGATGCTGCTCGAGGACTGCCACGCCTTGGAGGACGCCGGCGCCTTCGCGGTCGTGCTGGAATGCATCCCCGCCGAACTCGCGACGCTCGCGACCGGGCGCCTTGCGATGTCCACCATCGGGATCGGCGCGGGGAACGGCTGCGACGGCGAGGTGCAGGTCTTCCACGACCTGCTGGGCCTGGGGGGCGACTTCACGCCTCGCCACGCACGGCACTACGCGGAGATGGGTGCCGGGATCACCGAGGCCGTCGCCCGCTACTCCGCCGACGTGAGGGACGGGGTCTTCCCCGGCGAGGAGCAGACCGTGCACATGGAGCCCGACGCACTCGACGAAGTGAGCGCGTGGAGTGCGAAGCACGACCCCTTGCGGCGCGGCGAGCGATGATGCGGCGCGTGACGACGATCGCCGAGACGCGCGCGGCGCTCGCTGGACTCCGCCGAGGCGGACGCACCGTGGGCCTCGTCCCGACAATGGGAGCCCTGCACGACGGGCACCTTTCCCTCGTGCGCGCCAGTCGCGACCGCTGCGACGTCACGGTCGTCTCGGTGTTCGTGAATCCCACGCAGTTCGGTCCCGGCGAGGATCTCGACTCCTACCCCCGTGACCTGGACGCCGACGCCGCTCTCCTCGAGTCCGCGGGCGCCGACCTGCTCTTCGCCCCGGATGCCTCGGAGATGTACGCCGAAGGCGCCGAGACGCGGGTCGAGCCAGGGTCGATCTCGACCGTGTTGTGCGGCGCGTCGCGACCGGGGCACTTCGCCGGCGTCGCCACGGTGGTCGTGAAGCTGCTCGGGATCACGCTCCCGGACTTCGCGTTCTTCGGCGAGAAGGACTATCAGCAGCTGAAGGTGATCGAGCGCGTGGTGCGCGATCTCGACATGCCCGTTCGGGTGATGGGGTGCCCGATCGTCCGTGACGAGGACGGGCTCGCACTCTCGAGCCGCAACCGGTATCTCAACGCAGGTGAACGCGTCAGCGCGAGGGTCCTGTCGCGAGCGCTGAGGCGTCTGTGCGAGCGGATCGCGCGTGGGGAGATCGACGCCTGCGAACTGACGCGCGCCCTCGCCGATGAGGTGTCCGGCGAGCCTGGGGTACGACTCGAGTACGCGGCCATCGTCGACGCCGAGACCCTGGCCCCTCTCGGGCGGCTCACGTCTCCCGGCAGGGCGCTTGTCGCCGCCCGCGTGGGCCGGACGCGACTGATAGATAATGTCGCGGTAGGACCCGTGCCCGCCAAAGCCGATGCAGCGGTCGTGCCGCTGTCGTGGAGGAGCCCCGCGTGACGCTCGAGGAGACACAGAAGGCGATACGGGCGTCGGCCGCCTCACATGACGCCGTCATCCTCGCGCATAACTATCAGCGCCCCGAGGTGCAGGACGTCGCCGACTTCGTCGGCGACTCGCTCGGGCTCTCCCGCACGGCAGCCGATACCGACGCGCAGGCCATCGTGTTCTGCGGTGTGCACTTCATGGCCGAGACCGCGAAGATCCTCGCCCCCGGCAAGACCGTCGTGCTGCCCGAGATGAAGGCGGGCTGTCCCATGGCGGACATGATCACCGCGCCACAGCTCGTGGCGTGGAAGGAGAGGTACCCCGGTCTTCCGGTCGTGACGTACGTGAACTCGTCGGCTGAGGTGAAGGCGCTCACCGACGTCTGCTGCACGTCGGCGAACGCGCCGCAGGTCGTGCGCTCCCTCGGGGTCGATCGCGTGCTCTTCGCTCCCGACCGCAATCTGGCGCACTGGGTGTCGTCTCGGGTCCCCGAAGTCGAGATCATCGCCTGGCCGGGCTTCTGTCCCACTCACGAACGGATCACGCCGGAGCAGGTGCTCGCAGCCAGGGCCGCGCACCCCGACGCCGCGGTGATGGCGCACCCCGAGTGTCGACCATCGGTGCTGGACCTCGCCGACGCTGTGCTCTCGACCAGCGGCATGTTGCGTTACGCGGCCTCCTCCCCTGCGCGGGAGTTCATCGTCGTGACCGAGGAGGCGCTCATGCACGGCCTGTGCAGGGCCGCTCCCGAAAAGACCTTCTGGACGCTGGATCCCCCGCCCGCGTGTCCGAACATGAAGTCGACGACCCTCGAAAAGGTGCGTGCCGCCGTGGACAGGCTCGAACCACGAGTCGAGGTGCCCGAGGACGTGCGGCGCGCCGCGCTCGCCGCTGTCGAGCGCATGATCGCGATCGGGTGAGGGGCGTCGTGGAGGAACCGTCGCCTCGTCCAAGGCGCACGCATCCCGCCGGCCAACCACCGGTGCCGATCGCCTCGCCTGAGCCCCAGCCGACGCGCCATCGCCGGCTGCCCGAGGCCCTCGGCAGGCGCTACCTGCGGGGGTTCGACACCGACGACCTCGTGCAGCAGCGCGCCGACGTGCTCGTGATAGGCAGCGGTATCGCCGGTCTCACCGCGGCGCTGGGGGCCGCGGCCGCCGGTCGGAGCGTGCACCTCGTCACCAAGGCGCGGATCACGGAGACGAGCACCTGGTACGCGCAGGGCGGCATCGCCGGCGCCGTGGGGGAGGCCGACTCCGTCGAGCTCCACCTTGCGGACACGCTGGTCGTGGGCGCGGGTCTGTGCGATGAGGACGTCGTGCAGGCGATCGTGAGCGAGGCCGCCCTGGCGCTGCGCGACCTGGTGGCGATGGGCGTGGACTTCGACCACGAGGCGTCCGGCGCGGTCGACCTTCACCGCGAAGGCGGCCACTCGCTGCCTCGCGTGCTTCACTCCGGCGACGCCACCGGAGCGGAGATCCAGAACACGCTCTCGGCGAGGGTGCGCGGGGCTGAAGGCGTGGCCATCTTCGAGGAGCGCTTCCTCGTCGACATCCTCACCGCCGGCGAGAGATGCGTCGGCGCCCTCATCCACGATCCCATCAGCCAGCGCCTCGAGGTGTTCTGGGCCGACTCCGTCGTGCTGGCCACGGGCGGGTCCGGGCAGCTCTTCTCGGTCACGACGAACCCGACCATCGCCACCGGAGATGGTGTCGCAGCGGCGTGGCGCGCAGGTGCTGAGCTCGCGGACCTCGAGTTCGTGCAGTTCCACCCGACGGCGTTCGACTCGGCGGCGAGCCCGAAGTTCCTGATCACTGAAGCGCTGCGAGGCGAAGGCGCTTACCTGCTCGACTGCGACGAGAAGCGCTTCATGCTCGGCGTCCATCCGCTCGCGGAGCTGGCGCCTCGCGACGTGGTCAGCCGCGAGATCGTGAAGGTCATGCGCCGATGCGGGCGGGCGAACGTGTGGCTGGACGCGCGTCATCTGGGCGAGCCGGTGCTGCGTGCTCGCTTCCCGATGATCTTCGAGACCTGCCTGGAGGCGGGCTACGATCTCTCCCGCGACCTGGTACCGGTCGCTCCCGCCGCGCACTATGCGATCGGCGGCATCCGTGTGGACATCGATGGGCGGACGAGCGTGCCCGGGCTCTATGCGTCGGGCGAGTGCGCCTGCTCGGGCCTTCACGGAGCGAACCGGCTCGCATCCAACTCACTGCTCGAGGGGCTGGTCCTCTCGCGCCGGATCGTGCGGACGCTGAAGGACAGCGGGGAGGATCCTTCGCTGCGCATCGCCGTGGAGGACGACGGGCTGGAGGCGCGGCCGCTCTCGCTCACGGGTGCGCGCGCCACGATCCAGCGCCTCATGAGCGAGATGGTGGGAGTGACGAGGGATGAGGAGGGGCTTGCCGCAGCCGCGAGCCTGCTGGACGACATGTGCTCGCCTCTGCTCGAGTCGGGCGTGAGCAGCGCGCGGGAGCTCGAGGTCCTGAACATGGTGACCCTGGCCACGCTCACCGCCCATGCCGCCCGCTACAGGACCGAGAGTCGCGGCGCGCACTGGAGGAACGACTTCCCGGCCCGGGACGACGCGCACTGGCGAGTGCACACCGTGTGGCGGCGGGGGGCGAAGCCGCGCCTGGAGGCGGCGCGACCGCGCGCCGGTCAGGTGCTGTGGGAGCCGCCGGGCGGGGAGGCGCATTCGTGAGCGCGCTCTTCGGCCTGCCCGACACGACGTTGGTGATCGCCGCCGCGCTCGCCGAGGACCTGGGTCTCGCGCCGGAGTCGCTGGCGAGGCACGAGCCGGGCGTGTTGGACCGCGACGTCACCGGGTCGCTGCTGCCCGACAGCGCGCGACTCGCCGGGGTGCTGCGCGCACGCCAGGCAGGGGTCGTCTGCGGCCTGCCCGTGGCGCAGCGCACCTGGTCGGCTCTCGCCTCTGCTGCCGGCGTCGAGGACCCCGATTGCTTCCCACTTGTCGCGGAAGGGACCGCCGTTGCTGCCGGCGAGGCGCTCATGGAGGTGGACGGTCGGGCGCGGGTGGTGCTCGCGGGAGAGCGGAGCGCGCTCGATCTCGTCTCGGTCCTCAGCGGGATAGCGACGGCCACGGCGCTTTGGGTGAAGAACGCGGGGCCCGGACTTGCGGTGGTGGACACGCGCAAGACGCTCCCTGGCCTCCGGGCTCTCTCCAAGTACGCCGTGGTGGTCGGAGGAGGCACGAACCATCGCATCGGTCTCTTCGACATGGTGCTCCTCAAGGACAACCACATCACCGCGGCTGGAGGGATAACAGCCGCCGTGAGGCGTGCGCGCGAGCGGCACCCGACGCTGACGGTCGAGGTGGAGGCGGACTCCTTGGCGCAGGCGGCCGAGGCCGCGCGCGCCGGGGCCGACATGGTCCTGCTCGACAACATGGACGACGCGACGCTCGCCCTCGCCGTCGCAACGGTCAGGGAGGCGACGCCGAAGGGCGGCCGATGTCTCACTGAGGCGTCGGGAGGCATCACACTCGAGAGGCTGGCTCGTATCGCCGCGGCCGGAGTGGACCGTGTGAGCACGAGTGCGATCACCCTGGCCGGGCCTCTGGACATCGGCCTCGACGAGAGCGCGGGCTGAGCCGTGGCTCGACGGCGTCGCAGTGCGGCCGCCGAGGAACGGCTCCGGCTGCGCCGGCTTCGTGCCACCACGCCCGCCGGGCGACTGCGGACCGCTCGCCTCGTCTGCGGCGCATTCCTCCTGTTTCCTGTCGTCTTCGGTGCGATCGGTCTCGCCTGGGTGCTCCGTCCGGGCGCGCGTGCCGCCAGTGGTATCGAGGTCGCGCTGGCGGTCGTCTTCGGGCTCGTCGCGATCGCGCTGCTGCTGTTCGCCCCGTCGCAGCGCGATCGCATGGCGCGGGTCGCCATCGCGCAGCGTCGCGCAGGGCGCCCTGCCTACGCTTCCGACGGCGCTCTGCATGCCGCGTTCGCGACCGCCTCGATCGCAGGGTGTCTGAGCGTCGAGATGGCGTCGCTGCTCGGGTTCGTGGGGACGGTGCTCGCCCGCTCGATGTTGCCTGTGCTCGCCACAGCCGGTGTGAGCTACGCGCTGTGGGCCTTCCTGTGGCCGAGGGAGTCTCTGTGGCGGCGGTGGGAAGCTCTGGCGATCGACGAAGGGGACGACGGATGACGGGCCCCGGCGAGGCGCAGGAGCGGCGGGCCCTGGTGCTCGCACGTCTGCGCGCCGCGTCCGGGCCGGTGTCAGGGCAGATGCTCGCCGAGGTGCTCGGTGTGAGCCGGGTCGCCGTCCGCAAACATGTCGCCGCGCTCCGCACGCTCGGCTACGGGATCGGCGCTCGCAGGGGCGAAGGCTACACCCTGCTCGCCGTCCCGGATGCGCCGCTGCCCTCGGAGGTCGCACCGCTGCTGCGATCGGGCTTCTACTCGCGACTCGTCGGCGGGGGCTCGACCGCTTCGACGAACGACGACGCTCGGGCCCTGGCTCGCGCCGGCGCAGGGGAGGGCACATGCGTCCTCGCATCGGCGCAAACGGCCGGTCGGGGACGGCTCGGCCGTGACTGGGCCTCACCCAGGGGCGGGGTCTACGCCTCGGTCGTGCTCCGTCCGGCTGTGGAGACCCCGGCGTCCGTCGTGTTGCCCCTGGTCGTGGGACTCGGCGTGGCCCGCGGTATCGCCGGTCTCGGTGTCGATACGAAGCTGAAGTGGCCCAACGATGTCCTCGACGGCGAGGGTCGGAAGGTCGCCGGAGTCCTGCTCGAAGGACTCACCGAGGCGTGGAGGGTCGCCTGGATCGTGGCGGGTGTCGGCGTCAACGTTCGCAGGACGATCCGCGTCGAGGGCGCCGTGGGCCTTGACGCGCTGACCGGAGGTCGCGTGCCGCTCGCGAAGGCCGCGGCTGCCGTCCTCGATGGCATCGCCGACGCGTACCGGGCGTGGCAGCGCGGAGGGTTCGGACCGCTGCACGCGGAATACGACCGCCGCGCATGGCTGAACGGGCGAGACGTCACGGTCTCTGACGCGGCGGGCGTGACGCTGGTCGCCGGCCGCGCCGAGGGGGTCGACGAGCAGGGGCGCCTGGTCGTCCTCTGCGAGGGCAGGCGCGTACCTGTCGTTGCGGGCGATGTCACGCTGAGGCGCGCGCCGACGGCGTGACGCGGCGTCTGCGATCCACGCCTCGGCCAAATGCGCCGTTGACCCGCCACGGCGCTCTCGGCTACCGTGAACCGATTTGCTTCATGGGTTCACATCGTGGACGCCGGACCGATGCGGCGCTTCGTGGGCCCATGGGGGACCGCACCTCAAGGGAGAAGACGTGAACCCACCACGACCCATGGTCGCCTCGGCCGCCCGGCGCGTCACGACCGCTGCTCTGCTCGCCGCGCTCCTCGCGGTCTCCGCTGTGATCGCCGTCCCCATCGGGACGGTGCCATTGACGGCTCAGGTGTTCGTGGTCGTGCTGATCGCCCTGCTCGTCCCGCCCGGCTGGGCGGCGCTGGCAGTCGGCACGTACCTTCTCGTCGGGGCACTCGGTCTCCCTGTGTTCGCGGGTGCGCGCGGCGGGCTCGGCGTGCTCATCGGTCCCACCGGCGGTTACCTCGTCGGCTTCTTCATAGGAGCCGTGGTCGGCGCCGCGCTGGGTCGCCTCGCCGGCCAGCGCCTGCGGCCGCGCTGGTGGGGCGACGCGATCGTCGGCATCGTGGTGATCCTGATCATCTACGCGTGCGGCTGGGCGCAGCTCGCAGCGGTGGCGCACCTTGGGGCGTCGGCGGCGTTCTTCGCGGGAGTCGCCCCGTTCATCGTGCCGGACGCGGTGAAGGCTGCGGTGGCGGTGGGCCTTGCTCCGGTGGTGCGAAGGGCGGCACGGGCCCAGACGCCGGTCAGTCGCGCAGGGAGGGAAGGCGGACGGTGAAGGCCGCCCCGCCTTCGGGGCGGTTCGCTGCCTCGATCGTGCCCCCGTGCGAGGCGACTATCGCACGAACGATCGCGAGTCCCAGTCCCGCGCCTCCAGTCGCCCGGTCGCGCGAGTACTGCGCGCGCCAGAAGCGCTCGAAGAGGTTCGCCAGATCCGCGGGCGGGATGCCCGGCCCCTCGTCGACGACGCGGAGCACAGCCCACCCTGCCTCGCCGGACAGGATGACCCTCACGTGGCCACCGGCCGGCGTGTGCCGCGTGGCGTTGTCGACCAGGTTGCCGACCACCTGCTGAAGCCGGTCGGCCGCGCCCAGGACCTCGGGAGCCCTGCCTTCCACCGTCACGGCGACCCCTCTGTCGGCCGCGACGGGATCGTTCGCCTCCACCGCAAGAGTGGCGGCGCGTCGCAGGTCGACGCGCCCGAGCGGCAGCTCGCCGGTCGCCCCTTCGATGCGCTGGAGCTCGAGGAGGTCGTTGGCGAGCCCCGTGAGACGGTCCGCCTCGCGGATGATGGTCGCGAGGAAGCGCTGCTGATCCTCGGCGCCCACCTCGTTGTCGAGGAGGGTCTCGGCCGCCAGACGGATCCCCGTGAGCGGGGACCGCAGCTCGTGGCTCACGTCGGAGACGAAGCGTGACTTGCGTCGCTCCTCCTCGTGAAGCTCGTCGGAGGAGGTCTCGATCTCTTCCGCGAGCTGATTGAATGCGGCAGCGAGTTCGCGCGTCTCGCGTGGGCCCACCGGGCGCACACGGACCGAGTGGTCCGTGGCGAGGCGTCGTGCGCTCACCTGGAGGTCGCGCAGAGGCCGGGTCAGCCAGCGCGTGAGGACCTCGGTCAGCACAAGAGCGGCAAGCAGGAAGGCGAGCGCCACCAGCGCGAGCTGACCTCGGTAGTCGCGCAGGAGCGTTGCCACGGAGAACGTGGTCGACGAGACGTAGGTGGCGCCGACGACATGTCCACCTGCGCTGATGGGCACCGCCACGAACAGCGCAAGGCGTCCGTTGGACAGAGAGCGAGTCGCGGACCCCTCCGTGCCACGCAGCGCGCTGCGGATCTCGGGCCGAGCGGAGTAGACGCTGCCGATCACGCTCGGGGTGCCGCCGTCGGCGACGACACGACCGGTCGAGTCCACCACGATGATCCGCGTGGCCGTTTCAGCGCCCGCCTGCTTCAGCGCCCTGCTGGTGGCCGCCGCGAGCGACGGGCCCACGTGCGTCGTGCCGATGGTGCCGATGGCCGCGGAGAGGAGTCCCGCAGAGACACGCGCCTCGGTGTCGAGGCGCTCCTGCAGCCTGCGCACGCCGTACGCCTCCACGACCGCCAGCGAGTATATGGAGAGCGCCGCGGCGGCCGCCACGGCGACGAGCAGGAACGCGGCGAGCAGGCGGGTGCGGATGGACCCGCGCACGGGGATGCCGTCAGCCGTTCAGGCGGTAGCCGTACCCGCGCACCGTGTCGACGACGTCCGGGTCCACGCCGGCCGCCTCGAGCTTGTCGCGAAGCCGCTTGATGTGCGTGTCGACGGTCTTCGTCTCCACGACGATCTCCCAGCCCCACGCCTCTCGGAGGAGCTGGTCGCGGGAGAGCACCTTGCCCGCGTGCTGCATCAGGCTCGCGAGCAGTTCGAACTCGCGAGGAGTGAGATCGATCGGCACGTCGCCGTTGCAGGCCTCGTGGGAGTCCTCGTCCAGGCGGATGCCGGCAGCCTCGTAGACCGCGCCGGGCTGCGCATCGACGACCCCCGAGCGCGGAGGAGCGGACGCGCGGCGCAGCAGAGCCTTCACGCGCGCCTGCAGCTCACGGATGCCGAAGGGCTTGGCGAGGTAGTCGTCGCCGCCCAGCTCGAGCCCGACGACCTTGTCGAGCTCCGTATCGCGGGCGGAGAGGAACAGAACGGGGATGTCGACGCCACGTGCGCGCAGTGTGCGGCACACCTCGAAGCCGTCGGCGCCCGGCAGCATGATGTCGAGCACGACCAGGTCGAAGGATTCCTTCTCGGAGAGAGCGAGGGCCTCGTCGCCATTGCTGGCCGTCGTGGTCTCGTAGCCCTCCTTGCGGAGGTTGAAGGAGACGAACTCGAGGATCGCGGCCTCGTCGTCGACCACGAGTACGCGAGGAGGATTGTGCATGCGCAGCGCCTCCTTGGACGGGCTGGCTTCCAGCGGCGATGATAGCATCGGACCGTGGCGGTCTCGGTGCCGCGGGGAGCACGCTCGCATGACAGCCGGGCAACGGCGGCGTGGGCGCACAGCATAGGAGACGGCCATGATCCTCTGTGTGGACATCGGGAATACGCAGACGGTGATCGGCCTCTTCGATGACGAGACGCTCGCGGGGCACTGGCGCGTCTCGTCGAACGCGGAGCTCACCGCCGATGAGCTTTTGGTGAGCTCGAGAGGACTCCTGGCGCTCGGAGGGTTCGAGTGGGCGTCTGTTGAGACCGTCGTGATCGCATCGGTGGTGCCAAGGCTCACCGATGCATGGACCGACCTGGCCCGGGCGGCGGCGGGTCGCGAACCCATGGTCGTCGGGCCGGGTCTGAAGACCGGTATGCCCCTGCACTACGACAACCCACACGAGATCGGCGCCGACCGTATCGCGAACGGCGTTGCCGCGCTCGCCCGTTTCGGAGGGCCGGTGGTCGTGGTGGACTTCGGGACAGCCACCACGATCGAGGTCGTGGACGAGGACGGGGCGTACATCGGAGGGGCGATCGCCCCTGGGATAGAGACAAGCGCCGAGGCACTCTTCACCCACGCGGCGCGCCTGAGCAAGGTCGACCTGGAGGACCCGGGCACCGTGATCGGCCGCAACACCCGACAGAGCCTTCAGGCGGGCCTGCTGCTCGGGGAGGCCGCCAAGGTGGACGGGCTCGTCCGCAGGACGTGGCATGAACTCGGGAGGCAGACGCCCGTGGTCGCCACGGGTGGGCTGTCTGCGCGCATCGCGCCGCTCTGCGAGACCGTGACCG
>CAIKZH010000012.1 GCA_903831865.1 uncultured Coriobacteriia bacterium | reverse complement strand
CTGGACGCAGCAGCGCATCGCCGATGCGATGGGGATCAGCCAGCAGAGCATTACCAACATTGGTAATGCTCTCGCTCTTCGGGGAGAGCAGCCGAAGAAGGCCATCGCCCCGGGGGAGGGACACCGTCCCGCGAAGCAGGTCAAGCCGCTCCCGCCCGAGGTGGCCGCGGAGTTGACCGACGCCCATCTCCGACCCATCGCGAGCCTTCCGGTCGAGGCGATGGAGCCCGTCGCCATTGCCGTCGTGAAGGGTGACCTGACGGAGCGCGAGACGCACGCCGTCGTCACCACCGTCAAGGCCGACGGTCTCGACGCCGGGCTGGCTGTCGCCGCCGACCTCGCGATCAGGCGGAAGATCAAGAAGGGCATGGAGGCCGTCGTTGCGGGTGACGCCCTCATCGCCGTCCTCGACGCGTATGGCGCGCTTCTCACCGTGCAGAAGTTCACGCCGGAGGAAGCGGCCCGGAGCGTCGAGAACGGGCTGCGTGACCACTACGCCAGCGAGTTCACGAAGTTCGCCGACTGGGCCACCGCGTTCAGCGAGGCCCTGACCGACCGGAGGCTGAAGGCACTGTGAGCGCTCTGCGACTGCGTGTCGACACGTCGATCGACCAGGTCGTGGGGTCGTCGACGTATCCACCGACGGCCGCGACACCCCGGGCGGAGCGACGCGGCGACTGCCATCTCCCGTCGCGGAGCGACTCGTAGGGCCGAGAGGACCAGTCCCGCCGGAACGCCGTAGTCGGGCCCTTCCGGTTGGTGCAGCGGCGACTGCCGCGCCGGGTCGGGGCCGTGGCGTCTGTGCGGCTCCGGTGGACGGTTAGCGATGTGCTGCCGGGCGTCCGGGAGCCCGTGATGCCGGGGTCGTGCGCTGGTCGCGCCGAGGCCCGGAGCCGGCCGCGGGTCGAGGAACTGGAGAGGCTGAACCGCACTGGGTTCCGTGGAGGCTCGCGTGATTGGGTTTCAGGCGGCCTCGGTCGCCTGTAGGCGGTGATGGTAGGCGGCCTCGAACTCGGCGGGAGGCACGTCGCCGCAGGCTGAGTGGAGGCGCTCCGCGTTCCACCAGGCCACCCATGCGGCGGTGGCAAGTTCGACCTGGTCGGCCGTCCGCCAGGGTCCCCGGGCCCGGATGAGCTCGGTCTTGTAGAGGCCGTTCACGCTCTCGGCGAGGGCATTGTCGTAGCTGTCGCCCTTGGAGCCGACCGAGGTGACGGCACCCTCGTCGGCGAGACGCTCGGTGTACTTGATGGACAGGTACTGGACGCCTCGATCGCTGTGATGGACGAGGCCGCCGAGATCGGCCGAGCGGCGGCTCCAGATCGCCATCTCCAGGGCGTCGAGGGCGAGCTCGGCCCGGAGCGAGTTCGACACGCGCCAGCCCACGATCGCGCGGCTGAAGGCGTCGATGACGAACGCCGTGTAGCAGAAGCCGGACCAGGTCGACACATAGGTGATGTCCGCGACCCAGAGCCGGTTCGGGGCAGCTGCCGCGAACACCCGCTCGACGAGGTCGGCCGGACGCGGCGAGAGCTCCGACGCGACGGTCGTGCGCCTGACCTTGCCGCGCACCGCACCCGCGAGGCCGAGGCCAGCCATGAGGCGGGCGACGTGATCGCGCCCGACGTCGGTGCCCTCCCGACGGAGGGCGTGCCAGAGCTTGCGTGCGCCGTACACCGCGTAGTTGCCCGCGTGGATGCGGCCGATGTCGGCACTCAGCTCCTGGTCCCGAACGGCACGAGCCGAGGGTGGTCGGACCCTCGCGGCGTAGTAGGAGGAGGGGGCGATCTCCAGGACCCGGCAGATCGGCTCGACTCCGAAGCTCGCCCGCTGCGCGTCGATGTAGCGGGTCACCTCGAGGACCGGCGGTCGAGCTCCGCCCCGAAGAAAGCCGCGGCGCTCTTGAGGATCTCGTTCGCTCGCCGGAGCTCGCGGTTCTCCCGCTCGAGCTCCTTCATCCGGGCCCGCTCCTCGGTCGTCAGTCCGGTCCGCCTGCCGCCGTCGACCTCGGCCTGGTGGACCCACTTGCGCAGGGACTCCGCGCCGATGCCGAGCTGGCCGGCGACGCGGGTCACCGCGCCGAAGCGCTCACCCCGCTCGCTGCTCGTCTCGAGGACCATCCGGACGGCCCGCTCCCGGAGCTCGGGCGGGTATCGCCGCTGGAACGGGCTGGTGCTGTGCTCTGCCATGACTCCATCTTCCTCCAAGCGGTGGAGTCTCCATCGAAGTCAGGGCGGTTCAGACCCCCGATCCGGAACTCATCCGGAGGCTCACACCGGGCGGTCCCCGTCGCCG
>CAIKZH010000011.1 GCA_903831865.1 uncultured Coriobacteriia bacterium | reverse complement strand
CTCGCTACTGCTCCAGGAGTTCCTTGAACTGGACTGGCGGCGCATGGTGTCGCGGGTGCGGCTCACCGTGAACCGCGCGAAGCTGCCGGCGCTGGAACTGCCCGAGGGCATCGAGGTGCAGGCGAGTTCGCGCGACGGAGATTTCTGGCTCCTCGCTACGCAGCATGGATGAGTATTTGACGGAAAGAGTATGATCGCCGCCGTCCACGGGGGGCGTGGAGACGACGATGACGGCCGGCGACCCGATGCAGATGAACAGGCTCTTCAGCGCGGCTCTGGGGCTGTCGGCTCCATGGGAGGTGGTGGGGCTGGAGTTCGACGCGGACAGGCGGCGGCTCGACATCCGCATCGATTTCCCGCCGGGGAGCACGTTTGCCTGCCCGGACTGCGGCCAGGCGTGCAAGGTCCACGACGCCACGGAGCTGACCTGGCGGCACATGAACTTCTTCGAGCACCGGGCGTTCCTGCACGCGCGCCAGCCGCGCACGAAGTGCTCCAAGGACGGGGTGAAGACCGTCCAGGTGCCGTGGGCACGCCCCGGGGCCGAGTTCACGCTGCTGTTCGAGGCGACCGTGGTGGAGATGGGCCGCAACGGGCTGACGCCCTCTGCGATCGGGCGCATGGTGGGCGAGAACGACACGCGCGTCTGGCGCATCCTGGAGCACTACGTGGACGAGGCGCGTGCGCGCGACAGCCACGCCGATGTCTCGCAGGTGGGCGTGGACGAGACCTCGCGGCAGAAGGGCCACGTCTACGTCACGCTCTTCGCGGACATGGTCGCGGCGCGGGTGCTGACGGTCGTCGAGGGCAAGGACCACACGACGGTGAGCAGCTTTCTGGCCGACTTCGTCGCGCACGGCGGCGACCCGCAGAAGGTGACCGACTTCAGCCTCGACATGTCGGCGGCCTTCATCAAGGGGTTGGGCAAGGACTTTCCCCGCGCCCACCTGACCTTCGACCGCTTCCACGTCATCCAGCTCATGAACGATGCCGTGGACGAGGTGCGACGCGCCGAGCAGAAGAGCCGGCCGGAGCTCAAGAAGACGCGCTACTCGTGGCTGCGCAACGAGAAGAACATGAAGGACGACGAGCGGGAGAGTTTCCAGGCGCTCAAGGACTCGACGCTCGCCACGGCCCGCGCCTGGCGCATCAAGACCGCGCTCCAGGACTTGTACGACGAGGAGCCCGACAAGGCCCCGGGGATCTTCAAACGCTGGTACTTCTGGGCCACCCACAGCCGCCTGGCCCCGGTCGTGCGCGTCGCCCACACCCTGCGCGAGCACCAGGCGGGCGTCCTGCGATGGTTCCAGTCGCGCGTCAACAACGGCCTGCTGGAGGGCTTCAACAGCCTCGTTCAGGCCGCCAAGGCCCGCTCACGCGGCTTCCGCTCGTTCAGGAAGATGGCGACCATCATCTACCTGCTGCTCGCCAAGCTCGAGTTCCGTCTCCCTCAGGCCCTCCCGGGTGCGATCCATGCTCGATAGCGAAGAGCCTGAAGTCGTCCATGCCAAGGTGCAGCGCCTGCGCCGCCTGCGCGTCCAGAATGCGCTGGCGCGTCGCGTCGGAGACCGCGTTGCACAGCTCGGTCAGCGTGCTGCG
>CAIKZH010000010.1 GCA_903831865.1 uncultured Coriobacteriia bacterium | reverse complement strand
CGCCGGCGAGGCCGGCCGGCCTGACAGCCGCGGTATCCGGACGCCTGGGCGCCCGCGTGCGCATCCGCGTCCAGGGCACGCTCGTCCAGAAGATGAGCGTGGAGCCGTTCGTGGTGCGCAACCTCGTGATCGGCGACGCGATGCCGTGGAACTTCGTCGTGCGCAATGACGGCAACGTCGACAAGACGGTCGACGGGAAGCTCGAACTGCTCGACTCCAACGACTCCACGGTCAAGTCGATCGCCGTGATGCGGAGCTTGCCGCTCTATGCGAACACGATGTCCGAGAAGTCCGGGACGTTTCTCCTTGGCGTCGCCGGCGTGGGGCAGTACACCGCTCGCCTGACCGCCACGTATCAGACCGAGCCGGACGCACAGGGTCGGACCACCTCGGTCGACATGGTCAAGCAGCGCACGGTGTGGGTCTTCCCGTTGTGGCTCGTGATCGCGGCGGTCGCTCTGGTCGGGGGCGCGGCTCTGTGGATGACATGGAGGCAGGCCGTCTGGTCGGCGGAGCGGAAGCTCGCGAGACGCGAGCGGGAGAGGCAGAGTCAGGCGGTCCCCGAGGACGACTGAGCCGCTCACGGCGCTGCAGAACGACGAAGGCCCGCGCCGTACGGCGCGGGCCTTCTCTTCGGGCCTTGAGGCCCGGGAAACGATGATGACGTTATTGGACAGCGGTGAACGTGTCGATGCCGGTGAGCGTGCTGTTGGTCCAGCTGGTGGAGCCGTCTGCCGTGAACGTGACGTTGCCGTTGTAGGTCTGGCCCGCCGTCGGGGACTCGGGATGGCCGGTCGCGTCATGGGTGTAGGTGTCGCTGAACTGGCCGTTGGACCACGAGGTGTTGAAGGCGTAGGCCTTGTTGGACTTGACGGTGCACGTGGGGCCCGCCGTCGAGGACGTCGAGCCGGCGTCCGGGTCGACGCCGCTGAGAGTGAGCGGGCCTGTCGCGCCTGTAAGAACCATCTCGAGCTTGGCGTTCGGGGTGACGTTGACGGTGACGGTCCCTGATGCGGAGGTCGCTGCGCTCGCGTACCCCACGACTCCGAACATGATGGCCAGGATGGCCACCGCGACGAACAATGTCTTCTTCATCTCGATCTGCTCCCTTCTCTTCGCGATCGGGCTGGTGGCCCATCCGCTCGTTCGTGATTGCCTGCCGAGGTATGTATCGTTGGGCGGACGAGCGCGCTGGAGGCGTCATCCTTGAGCGGGGGCATAGGGCGACGGAAGGCATGCTCGCGCCGGGGCAAAGGGACGAACGGCCAGATGGGACCGACGAACGCCGGAGTGATGTTCGCGCCGTCCGGATCCGAGCGACCGCCTAGAAGAGCTTGATCCTGGACAGCGGCCAGTAGATCGCGAACGCTCGGCCGACGATGGCCGACACCGGCTGTGGTCCGATGTAGCGGCTGTCGGCGCTGTTCGCGCGGTTGTCGCCCATGACGAACACCGTGCCGGGCGGGACCTTCACGGGCGCGTCAGAGTCGAAGTGGTCCGGGTACCTGCGGTTCACGTAGGGCTCGACCATACGCCGGCCGTCAACGTAGACGACGCCGTCGCGGACATCGACGGTCTGTCCGCCCACGGCCACGACGCGCTTGATCAGGTCGGTCGAGGAGTCGCTGGAGGACGCGAAGACCACGATGTCGCCCGGACGGGGTGCCTCGAATCTGTAGACGAATCGGTTGACGAGGACGCCGTCCCCGATCCTCAGCGTGTCCTCCATCGACGCGGACGGGATGAGGAACGGCTCGACGACGAAGGTCCGGATCACGAACGCGCCCGCTGCAGCGATCACGAGTAGCAGGGCGAGCCGACCAAGGAACCTCGCGAAGGTGGGCGGGCTGGGTTCGGCGTCTCGAGGCGCCGCTCGCCTGGCGCTGTGGCGCGCAGACCTGCTCACGAAGGCCGGAGCCTCGCGGCGGCTCATGTCGATCCCATCATGTGACATCGGTCCCTCGGTCGCGAACGGCATGGGGATGTCGGGCGGCTCCATTCTGGGTGAGCCCCATACGGGCGGCAAGACGCTGGCCGATCCGGCTCGCCCGCCGCTCATCGTGGCTCTCCACCTCAGTCGAGCGCCGCTTTTCCCCGTCGTGTAACCTGTACTGATGCACACAACCGTCCGATCTGTGGAGTTGAAGCATGACAACGATCAGCACTGATGACGATCTCACGGTAGCGCGGCACGCCTTCAAGCCGGAACCTGGGACCAAGATCGAGTTCAATGTGAACAATCGCGGTGTCGCCATCGTCGCGAATCGCGAGGGATGGCTCACGCTCGCGAACTGGTGCCTGGTGATGGCGCATCCTGAGATGGAGAACTACCTCGATCCGTTCGAGCTGACGGGCGAGGTGCTGTCGAAAGACCTGTTCACGGCAGGCGACGTGATCCTCTCGTTCCAGGGGATCACCGGGGCGCCGGTGGGCGCGCTCTATCAGGACGTTGTCTTCAAGCGCTCGGACAAGATAGGGCCGGAGTATTGGGAAGACGGCGTCCCATCGGGCAACAGCCGATACGTGAAGTCGGCCGTGATGCAGTCGCTCGACTCGTTCCGCTGGCTCGAGGGCAAGACTCGCGAGGAGGCTGAGGCGCAGCTCGGGAAGCCGATATTCGAGATCTTCTTCGAGGACAAGTGCGAGACGCTGGTCGCCTACAAGGCGGACACGACTGCAGGGTGGATGGGGATCCACTACGACATCGCCGGAGACGTCTCGTCGTTCGGCTACGGGAACGTTCCTCCTTGGGATGACACGCCCATCGGTGCCTACACGATCGTCGTTCCTCACGAGGACGAGTAGGCGCGATCCGTCTCCGAAGGCACGCAAGACGAAGGGCCGACTCATCGAGTCGGCCCTTCGTCTGTCCGCGGCAGGTGGGCTACCCGAGGGTCACGTGCGAGCCGTCGCAGTACGGCGGATTGCCGGACAGTCCGCAGTTGCAGATCGCCGCCGTCTGAGGTTGTTCTATCTCGAAGGCGAGCGGGGTGATGTCCGTGCCCGCGTGCGACCCGTCGCAATACGGCACGGTCTTGGTCTTGCCGCACCGGCACCAGTAGTAGGTGCCCGTGCCCATCTCCGCAACGAGAGGGTGCGATGCGGATTCGTCGTTCTCGAACCGCATGGTGTCTCCTTTCCCAGGTGAGATAAGCGTCGAACATGAACCTACCCGCCGCGCTGTTGCTCAACACCCACGCGGACCTCGGCCGCCGAGGTATCCGGTCGTGGAGCGTGGAGAGGGAGCGCTACACTTCAGCTGCCGGTCGTCACCCGAAGGGGGCCCTTCGCGTGCCCAAAGTCCTGGTCGTCGATGATGCGGCCAACATCCGCGAGCTCGTCTCCGTCTACTTCTCGGCGGCCGGTTTCGAGGTCGAGCAGGCGGCCGACGGGCCCTCGGGGCTGACCGCCGCGCTCGAGGGCGGGCCAGACCTGGTGCTTCTGGACATCATGCTGCCCGGCATGGATGGCGCACAGGTGTGCCGGAGGATCCGCGAACGCTCGGCCGTGCCTGTGGTGATGCTCACCGCGCGCGACACAGACCTGGACAAGGTCGCGATGCTCGAGTCCGGCGCGGACGACTACGTGGTCAAGCCATTCAGTCCCGCCGAGCTGGTTGCCCGCGCCCGGGCGATCCTCAGACGCACCCAGCCTGCCGCGCCAATGGTGGTCTCGGCGGGCGAGTCGATCGAGCTGCACGGCCTCGAGGTCGATCCCGCGATGCGCGAGGTCCGCGTCGATGGGGCGCCGGTGGAGCTGACAGCCAAGGAGTTCGACCTTCTTGCCGTGATGGCGTCCGAGCCGGGCGTCGTCTTCAGCCGCGAGCGCCTGCTCGAGCGCGTCTGGGGATTCGCGGAATTCGTCGATGCCCGCGGGGTCGACGTCCACATCAGGCACGTGCGCGAGAAGCTCGGCGACGACGCATCGGCTCCGCGATTCATCGAGACTGTTCGAGGGGTCGGGTATCGCGCTCGCCGGCGGACGCCATGACGCACTCCGCCGGATCGCCGCGGCCGCTCGCGCGTCGCGTCGCGGTGGCGCTGTTCGGGGTGGGGACTCTGGGGATCGCCGTGACCGCGGCCGTCTTCTTCAGCCTGTGGTCGCAGCAGACGCTGGCGCGGGACGTCACCGAACTCCAACGACAGGTGCAGGTGATCGCGAGCGGGGTGGCGGTGTCCGATGTCGTCCCGGGGACACCGGCGGACACCGAGGGCTCGAGGGCACGGCTGCTGACCGTGGAGGCCGGGCTCATCAACGCGCGCCTCTCAGTCGCGGACGCCGGCGGCACCGTGCTCTACAGCACAGCGGGCGCGTCGTCAGCGAAGTCATACGCGATCGGTTCTCTCGCCAGGACCGGCTCTTCGTTCGACGCGCGCTCGGCGGTGCTGGACGTGCCGGGCGTGGGCCGCGTGGCAGTCGTCGCCGTGCCCGTGGCCTTCGTCGCCGCCGACAGGCCCTCCCGCTACCTGGTCGGCGCGCAATCGCTCTCCGATCTGAGCGCCGGCAACGCGTGGGTACTGTCGTCGATCGGGATCGCGGCGGCGCTGGCGCTCATCGTCTCATGGTTCCTTGGAGCGTGGCTGGCCCGGCGGGTCACCGGCCCCCTGGTGCGGCTCACCGAGAGTGCCCGGGCGATCGCGGCCGGGGAGTGGGGTCGCCAGGCCCCCGTTGAAGGGGACGACGAGGTGACGGCCCTGGCGCACGCGTTCAACGATATGTCGACACGAGTGGCCACGGCCTATCGGGCCCAACAGGAGTTCGTCGGAGACGTCAGCCACGAGATAAGGACGCCGGTCACCTCGATCCGCGGGTTCGCCGACGCGATCGCCGACGGGACGGTGAGCGATCGGGAGGCTGTCGCCCGAGCGGCTGGCATCATCGGCCGTGAGGCCGACAGGCTGGGCGAGCTGACCTCGACACTGCTGACGCTCTCGGATCTCGATGCGGGGGCGGTGGTGTTGGCCCGGGAGCCGGTCGATGTGCCGGTGCTGGTCGAGACCCTGCGCGAGCGCTTCGGCGCCCGGGCCGCTGAGCACGGGATCGCGCTCGAACTCGGACCCGGGCTGGGAGCGCCTCTCGCCGACGCCGACCGCGTGTTGCAGGCGCTCTCCACCTTGATGGACAACGCCGTCCGACACACGCCGCAGGGCGGTACGGTGCGCATGTGCTGGGGTGTGGCGCGCAGGCGATGGCGTGCGGAGGTCCACGACAGCGGCCCGGGGATCGCCCGGCAGGACCGGGAGCGCGTGTTCCGACGGTTCGCGCGGCTCGACGCGTCCCGCAGCGAGTCCAGCGGCGGCTACGGCCTGGGACTCGCGATCTGCCGCCGGCTCGTCGAGCTCATGGACGGTTCCGTGAGCGTCGCGGACTCGAGCGAGCTCGGGGGAGCTCAGTTCACGATCGATCTTCCGGCGGCGTGAGCGCCACGAGCGACGAGTCGCGCCTGACGGAGACTCAACCGGAACTCAATGCGTGCACAACGGCGCCCCAACCGCCGGCTCCGATACTCTACGAGGAACGCGGGCTGATGCTCTCGACCGGCTTGTGCCGGTGCGGAAGGAAGTCTTGGGAGATGAGAGAACGGACGCTTGTCCTGAAGTGTGCGGTGGCGCTGTCGCTCGTGGCGGCTCTGGCCGTGCCGGCGTCGGCACTCGCCGCGTCGCTCAATGGTCCAGCCGCGAAAGGGTCAGTAGCGACGACTGCCCAGGCCGCGACTCGCGCTGCACGGCGCGTGCGCCTGCGTCAGCGGATCGTCCAGGTGCTGCAGGCGCGCAAGATCCGCTTCGACGCCGTCAGCGGACGCGTCGCAGCGCGCTCGCAGAAGCTGTCCACCCTGGCCGACAGCGTCGAGAAGGCGGGGGGCGACGTGAGCGGCGTCCGAACCTCGATAGGCAGAGTGAGTGATCTCCTCGCGCGGGCGAGCCAGCAGGAGGCGCTCGCGGTGGCCGAGTTCCAAGAGGTGCCCGACGCGGCGCATCCACGCGTCGCCTTTGCCGCGGCGCGGGTGCAGGCGCGAGCGGCGGTCGTCACTCTGAACGCGGCGAGGGTCACCCTGCGCAACGCCGTGCTGAATCTGCGAGCCGTCGCGACCGGACTGAAGGCGGCCTCCAAGTGAGCCGAGTGCCGGCCGCGCTCGCGGCGACTCTGGTCGTGGCGCTCGCGGCGGTGATGGTGAGCGGGTGCGGCACCCGAGTGGCACCCACGGCACCCACGTCGGTCACCTCGGCTGCTGTCGCGACGTCGTCGACGCCTGCGACGACGACGACTTCGACCACGTCAGGCGCCGTCGCGTCGGCAGCACCCGGCGCGCGGGTGTCGGCGAAGGCGTCATCGAGGGACTCGGTGGATCTCACGTCCATCCAGTCGCAACTGGACGCCATGCAAAAGGAGCTGGACAAGCT
>CAIKZH010000009.1 GCA_903831865.1 uncultured Coriobacteriia bacterium | reverse complement strand
ACTCGCTGTACGCGCCCGGCCGGTCGCACGAGAAGGTCGCGCCGCCGCCCGCGGGCGATTACATGCTCAACCTCATCGATACGCCCGGGCACGTGGACTTTCACTACGAGGTCAGCCGGGCGCTCAAGGCCTGCGAAGGCGCGCTGCTGGTCGTCGACGCGACCCAGGGTGTCGAGGCGCAGACCGTGGCGAACGCGCTCATGGCGATGAACGCGCATCTCGAGATCATCCCGGTGATCAACAAGGTGGACCTGCCTTCGGCCGACCCGGACCGCGTGCGTCACGAGATCGAGGAGGCACTCGCGATCCCCGCCGAGGAGGCGGTCCTCGCCTCCGCCAAGACGGGGGAGGGCGTGCGAGAGTCCCTCGAGGCGATCGTGCGCCTGGTCCCGCCGCCTCGAGGCGACGCGGACGCGCCGCTCAAAGCGCTCATCTTCGACTCCTACTTCGACGCCTACCGCGGTGTCGTCGCGCTCATACGGGTCGTGGACGGCAGCCTGACACGCGGCGTGAAGGTGCGCATGATGGCGACGGGCGCAGTGGCCGAGGTCGAGGAGGTCGGCGTGCGCAGGCCCGTGCTGCTGCCCGTCGACGAACTCGGGGTCGGCGAAGTCGGCTACCTCATCACGGGACTCAAGGACCCGGCGCTGGTGAAGGTGGGCGACACGGTGACGCTGGCCAGGCACGGCGCGACGGCGCCGCTGCCCGGCTATCGCGACGTGAAGCCGATGGTGTACACGGGCCTCTTCCCCATCGACGGGGACCAGTACCCCGAGCTGCGCGACGCACTGGACAAGCTGCGCCTGAACGACCCGGCCGTCATCTACGAGCCGGAGAGCAGCCACGCGCTCGGCTTCGGCTTCCGCTGCGGCTTCCTCGGGCTGCTTCACATGGAGATCGTGAAGGAGCGCCTCGAGCGGGAGTTCGGGCTGGAGCTGCTCGCCACCGCCCCCTCAGTGGAATACCGCGTCACCGCGATGAGCGGCGAGGTCGTCACCGTGCACTCGCCGCAGGACATGCCCGACGCCGGCATCGTCGAGAAGATCGAGGAACCCTACCTCAAAGTCACCGTCCTCGTCCCTCCCGAGTTCGTCGGCGCCATCATGGAGCTCACCGACCTCCATCGTGCGAGCTTCGTCGACATGCAGTACCTGAGCGCCACGACAGTGGAGATGCACTACCGCATGCCGCTGTCGGAGCTGATCATGGACTTCTTCGACCAGCTCAAGAGCCGCACTCGCGGCTACGCGTCACTCGACTACGAGTTCCAGGGATACGAGCCCAGCGACCTCGTGAAGCTGGACGTCCTGCTGGCCGGCAAGGTCGTGGACGCGCTCTCGTTCATCGTCCACAAGGACAAAGCGCAGGCGCGCGGCAAGGTCCTGGTGGAGAAGCTTCGCAAGATCATCCCGCGGCAGATGTTCGAGGTGCCGATCCAGGCGGCCATCGGAGGACGCATCATCGCGCGCGAGACCGTCAAGGCCGTGCGCAAGGACGTGCTCGCGAAGTGCTACGGAGGAGACATCAGCCGCAAGCGGAAGCTGCTGGAGAAGCAGAAGGAGGGCAAGAAGCGGATGAAGCAGGTGGGAGCGGTCGAAGTCCCGCAGGAGGCCTTCATGGCGATCCTCAAGGTGGATGACTAGCTCACCGTCGTCGCCAGTCGGAGAGTGCGACGATGCCGCGGCGGCCCCGATGGTCGTCTCGGCCGCGGCCGAGCCCCCTTTGGCGGTCGCCCTCTATGTGCACGTCCCTTTCTGTCGAAGCAAGTGCGCCTACTGCGACTTCTACTCCCTGGCCGGTCACGAGCAGCTGCAGCCCGCCTTCGTCGACGCGGCACTCTTCGAGGCAGGGCATTGGTCGCACTACGACCTTCTGGACGACGTGCCTTCGCTGTACGTGGGCGGTGGGACACCGACCGCGCTCGGGGGCGAGCTCCCGCGTCTCGTGGCGGGGCTCCTCGAGACCGCGTGCCTTCGCAGCGACGCGGAGATCACGGTGGAGACGAACCCCGAGACGACGGACGCCGCCCTCGTCGACGCGCTGGTGGCCGCGGGCGTGGGCCGCTTCTCCCTCGGCGTGCAGTCCTTCGACGATGCGGTGCTGCGGGTCCTGGGTCGCCCACACGATGCGCGACGCGCAGCCGACGCCGCGAGACTGCTCGCGGCGAGCGGCGCGTCACTCTCTCTGGACCTGATCTGTGGTGCGCCGGGCCAGACGGAGGCGTCGTGGCGAGGCACTCTGCATCGGGCGGTCGAGACCGGGGCGTCCCATCTGTCGGTCTATCCGCTCTCGGTGGAGGGCGGCACGCCGCTCGAAGCGACGGTGGCCGCCGGTTCCGTCGCGGCTCCCGATCCCGACGTCGCAGCGGAGATGATGCTGACGGCGGAGAGCGTTCTGCGCGACGCGGGCCTGTATCGGTACGAGGTCGCGAACTACGCGCGGCCGGGCAACGAGTCGCGCCACAACCTCGTCTACTGGCAGGGCGGCGCCTACCTGGGCATCGGGCCTCACGCAGCGTCGATGCTTCCGTTCCGGGCGCTGCGGGATGTCGCCTCCAGCGAGTGTTGGGCGCTCGGCCAGCTCGCGGAGGACGGACAGCCGGCGCGTGCCCGGTTCTCCCGTGACGTCCAGCTGCTCGACTACCTCAAAGGCCCCCTCGCGTCGCCCGGTCCGTTCGAACTGCTCTCCGCTGCGCAGACCGCCCGCGAGGATGTCATGCTCGGACTCAGGCTGGTGCGGGGAGTCACGCACGCTGCCGTGGAGGCCGCCGGTCTGCCGGAGGTGCTGCGGCGCCTCGAGGGCGAGGGTCTCGTGGAGTCGGAAGACGGTCGCTGGCGCACGACTGAGCGCGGCTGGCTGTTGGGCAACAGGGTCTTCGGAGCGGTGTGGAACGGCTAGCCCCGGTCGACGGGCTCCCGACGGTGGAGCGCTCGCGGTGCCCCCTCACGGCCGCGACCTGTCGAGTCGGCCTGGCACTCGCTATACTCGATTGCCAATGGCGCAGGTCGCGCGCATCGTGAAGCCCGTGTGAGGGAAGACCTGGGATGCTTTCTGACCGCAGACGCATAGTCCTTCAGGCGCTGGTGCAGGAGTACGTCCGTAGCGCGCAGCCGGTCGCCTCTCGGCAGCTGGTGGACCGCTACGACCTGAAGGTGAGCACCGCCACGGTCCGCAACGAACTCGCGATGCTCGAGGAGAGCGGGCTTGTCTTCCAGCCGCACATCTCCGCGGGACGTGTTCCGACGGACAGCGGCTATCGCGCCTTCGTCGATGCGATGCTCTCCTCGGACGAGGCGGTGGGGCTCTCGCCCCAGGAGGTCGAGGCGATCCGCAGCAGCTACGCGGCGCTCGAGCACGAGCTCGTCGATGCGATGCGGGAGACGTCGACGCTTCTGTCCCGCCTCACCAGCTACGTGGCGGTGGTGATCGCCCCCGCACTGCGCCGGGCCCGGATCAGGCACATAAGCCTGGTGTGGCTCGGCGAGGCGCGCGTCGTGGTCGTGGTCGTGACGGACTCGGGGCAGGTCGCCGACCGCACCGTCGACCTCGTGGAGCCGGTGAGGGCCGAACAGCTCCAGACGATCGAGCGGTTCCTGAGCGAGACGCTCGACGGCCGGATGAGCGACGACGTGCGCGAACGGCGTGCGGGACTCGAGACGGCGGTGGTCCTGCCTGTGCGCGTCACGAGACAACTCATCGACGAGGTGCTCGACTGCCTCCAGGAGGCGGACGCCGACCGCGTCGTGTCCGGAGGCGTGACCACACTGTTGGGCCAGCCGGAGTTCGCTGACCCGAGGCTGGTCAGTCCCTTGCTGCAGCTTCTCGAGGACGGCCTCGCGACTCTGCAGGTGCTGACCGAGGTGATCCAGAGCGGCGATGTCGCCGTGCGCATCGGAACGGAGAACCGGGCCGGCCTCGATCATCTCTCGCTCGTGGCCGCCAACTACGAAGCGGGTGACGCCGCCGGTGTGGTCGGCGTCATCGGCCCGACCCGCATGGACTATCCTCGCGCGGTGAGCGCCGTACGCACGGTCGCCGAGGGCCTCACGGAGGCGCTCGGGTAGCCCCGTCCCACTCTGCATCTTCGTTCCATCGTCCACCGATTCGGAGCCACATGCCCGCCACACGCGACTACTACGAGGTGCTCGGCGTTCCTCGCGAGGCATCCGCCGACCAGATCAAGAAGGCTTTCCGCTCCAAGGCCCGGGAGTATCACCCGGACACCTCCGAGCACACCGACGCCGAGGAGCGCTTCAAGGAGCTCAACGAGGCCTACGAGGTACTCTCGGATCCCGAGAAGCGCGCGACCTTCGATCAGTACGGTACGGCGGACCCGAGGATGGGATTCCCGGGTGGTGGGGGTGGCGTGTACGACCCCTTCGGCGGCGTCGGCGACCTGTTCTCGGTGTTCTTCGACAACATGCCCGGTTCGGCCGGCGGTCGCGTCAAGACCCGCACCGATGGTCGGGACATGCGCGCTCAGATCTCGATCACGCTGCAGGAGGCCGCCTCCGGCACGACCAAGGAGGTCCGCTATGGCCGGCTGGGCGGCTGCGAGACCTGCGCCGGCACCGGGGCGGCTCCCGGCGGCAGCCTGAAGACGTGCCCTGTGTGCCAGGGGACCGGGCAGGTCGTCAGCGAGCGGAGGACGTTCCTCGGCACGTTCCAGTCCGTGCAGCCGTGCATGAACTGCGAGACGATCGGGACCATCGCGGACCCGCCATGCCCGACCTGCGCTGGACAGGGTCGGCACGAGACCCGCGAGACGGTCACGGTCGAGATCCCGGCGGGCGTGCTCGACGGTCAGCAGATCAACGTCCCCGGCAAAGGGGAGGCCGGTCTTCGAGGCGCTCGCACCGGCGACCTGGGTGTCAGCGTCCGCGTCCAGGCGCACGACTTCCTGCATCGCGACGGCGACGATCTGCATGCCCAGGCCACCGTTCCGATGTGGGTCGCGACGCTGGGCGGAGAGATCGAGGTCCCCGGGCTCTTCGGTCCCGTCCAGGCCAAGGTCCCCGCCGGCGTCCAGAACCAGGAGACGGTGGT
>CAIKZH010000008.1 GCA_903831865.1 uncultured Coriobacteriia bacterium | reverse complement strand
TGTCGTAGTTGAGGCTGTAGACCCGGTACGCCTGGGCCGCGTAGCCGACGAAGGGGTTCATGCTGTCGACGTCCGTGGTCCAGCCGATGTGGAGCACGGTCTTGCCCGTCTCCGGCGAAGGCGGTGTGATGCTCGCCGGCGACGCGCTGCCCGTCGGCGAGGCGCTGCCGGCGGCCGTCGCCCGCGTAGCGCCAACGGCGAGGCACAGAGCGACCACAGCGGACACTGCGATCACCGCGAGAACCTGAGCCGCTCGGATGTGACTCTCTCCCTGCACCGCTGTCCTCCGATCCGTTGACGCTCGCTGTCGTGACGATCGGCCAGCCGCAGAAGGTGCGCCAGCCCGGCGTCTCCTGGTGGCGATGCCTTGGACCGCTCCTTGGCTTCCGTATTTCGAATGCAGTATACTGTCTACGGTCATAGCCGTCTAGGTGTCATTCCTATGCGGGCTGCCTCGACGTCGACAGCCGGAGGAGAGATTGGCCGCAAGGATATCCACTCTCGGAGTCATCGAGGCATGAGCCGGCTGGAACGCGTCGTGATCGCCTACCCGTCCGGCAACGCGACCGCACTGTTGTTCGACGCCTGGCAACACGAGGACCGCAGCGCGCTGAACTCAGGCATCCTCAGGGCCTGGAAGGCTCAGACGGATCATCGTGTCGAGATCGAGCAGTGTTGCTTCGTATCGCAGCCCCGCAATCCGAACGCGTCCACGCGCGTCGAGATGTTCGGCGGGGAGTTCTGCGCGAATGCGGCGAGAAGCGCCGCGTGGCTCGCCTGCGGAGGCGCTGACGGCGACGGGCTGCTCGAGGTCTCGGGCGTCAGGCGTCCACTGCGCTTCCGTGTGCACGATGGCCGCGTCGCAGTCGAGATGCCGATGCCACCCGCCCTGGATCTTGTGGCTCCGGTCGAGGAGGGCTTCATCGTGCGACTCGACGGCATCGCCCACCTCGTGGTCGACTCCGAGTGGGGCGACATCGGCAAGGCCGCGGCGCTGGTCTCGGAGTTGGCGTGCCACGGCAAGTACGGCCTCGAGAAGCAGCCGGCCGTGGGCGTGAGCCGCTACGATCGACGCTCCGGAACGGCCGACTTTCACGTGTGGGTCAAGCGAATCGGGACGCTGTTTGCTGAGACCGCGTGTGGCAGCGGTACGAGCGCGATCGGCATCGCCGCCGCCACGGCCGCCCGAGAGACTGTCACGCTCACGGTCGCACAGCCGTCGGGCGAGTCCATCGCCTCGGAAGCGACGTACTCCGCGATACTGGGCAGCGTAGTGAGTTCGGCCATCGACGGCGCAGTGACCGTGATCTACGACGGTCCCCTCGACTTGGGGTGATGCTCCGCGCGGCCGGTCTACCTCAAGCGTCAGATCCGAGGCGTTCCTTGAGGCGCTTGAGCGTGTGCTCCATGCCGCCCCGCCAATGCTCGACGAAGACGCTGATAGCCTGCTCGGTCTCGCCTGCATCCAGCAGGTCGATGATCGCCTGATGCTCCTGGATCGAGCGTAGGCGGAGCTCAGGGGTGATCCAGTAGTCGATCTCGTATCGCAGTCCGACACGCCTGAGATTCGCGACCATCTCCTTGAGCCGCTCGTTCCCACAGCCTTCCCTCAGCTTGGCATGGAAGGCGAGATCGAGCTGCTCGACGTTGGTGAACGCCTCCGGCGGCTGCGCCCGCATCTCGTCGAGGATGCTCTGAAGCTCGGGCACCGCGTCCTTCATGGCGGGGCCGGCAAGACGGATCGCGAAGGACTCCAGCGTCCAGATGATCGGGTACACCTCGAGGACTTCTGTGACGGACAAGGGCTGGACGGTGAATCCCTTGGCCATGTCGGCGTACAGGAAGCCGTCTTGTTCCAGCCTGATCAGCCCCTCCCGGAGAGGCGTGCGGCTGACTCCGAGATCCGCGCACAACTCCTGCTCGTTGATGCGGCTGCCAGGGACCAGCTCCCCGGAGAGAAGCTTCTCGACAAGCGCCCTGTAGACTTCCTCGCGGAGGGGCCTACGAACGATGGCCATGGCGGAGCTCTCCTCGAGGATCCTGTGCG
>CAIKZH010000007.1 GCA_903831865.1 uncultured Coriobacteriia bacterium | reverse complement strand
CTCCTCGGCCTGAAGGTCGACTTCAAGAACCCGGCGTGGGAGACGATCCCGGCCGGCCTTCAGCAAGGCAAGTACGACGTCTCCATCGGCTCGATGACGATCACGCCTGAGCGCCAGAAGGTGCTCGCCTTCACCGACCCGTACTACTACACCTCGGGTCAGGTGTTCGTGAAGAAGGGCGGCACTCAGATCACCGGCGTCAAGGACCTCTACGGCAAGACCGTCGGCGTCGGCGCCGCCACCACGTACTACGACTACCTCAAGAAGTACCCGCAGATCAAGGTCAAGACCTACACGACCGACGCGGACGCCTTCCCGGACCTCGCCAACGGCAACCTCGACTTCGTGATGACCGCCGGCCCGACCGGCCAGCAGGCCATCCTCAGCGGCCAGCCGTTCGAGTTCTCGGGCAAGCCGCTGTACTACGAGGACCTCGCCTTCGCCCTCAAGCAGGGAGAGGCGGACTGGCTCTCTCTCCTCAACTACTCAGTGCAGACGATGCACAAGGACGGCTCCCTCACGGCCATGTCGAAGAAGTGGTACAACGGCATGGACCTGACGGTGAAGCAGTAATAGGACCGGTCTCGTGACGGCCGGCCGCCGCAGGGCGCCGGCCGGAAGCACGAGGACTGCGGCGGGGGCGCCTGAGCGGGCCCCCGCCGCCGGCCTTCTGAGGAGGTTCCCAGCCTGATGCACACACGCTCCCGCCTCACGAGTGTCGCGTTGTTCGCCGCGCTCCTCCTGCTGGCCGTGGCGGCGCTGACGCCCGCAGCACTGGCGGCGACCTCGCCGTCGTCGTCGGCATCGCCCGTGGCGACGGCGCCCAAGGGCACACCCATCCCCGTGGGCGTGATCCCGGACCCGCACGCGATCATCACGTCCGGGAACGGCAAGCTCTGGTCCGGGGACAGCGTCCAGGTCAACTTCTCGCCCAACGGAGCCACGCTCGACCCCGCCAAGTGCCAGGTCTACATCAACAACAATCTGCAGAAGCTCAGTTCGGCGCCCAATATCGTCTATCTCTCGCCGGCCACCCCCACGCTCAACTTCGCGCTGACGTCCAACTACGGCAGGGGGTCCTACGACTTCAAGGTGGTCATGGTCACCACCCGGGGAGTCACGGTGGAGAAGACCTGGACCTACAGCTCACAAGGCAAGGCCGGCGGCGGTCTGGTCAAGTGGAGTGTCATCAAGAACTGGTGGGTCTACATCGCCAAGGGCGCCATCGTGACCGTCGAGTTGACGGTGATCTCCATCTTCTTCGCCTGCATCCTGGCGCTGTTCGGCTCGCTCGGGCGCCTTTCCAAGAAGTCGACCTTCAAGCAGGCGTGGGACCGCTACCAGAGCTGGGGCTACATGTGGCGCATGGTGCTCGGCCGCATCCCGTACTGGATCGCCACGTTCTACACGTCGCTGTTCCGAGGGACGCCTCTCCTGCTGCAGATCATCGCCATCTACCAGGTGATCCCCGAGTTCATCAGGGCGTTCGGCCTGCCGCAGACGCTCAACCCGCCG
>CAIKZH010000006.1 GCA_903831865.1 uncultured Coriobacteriia bacterium | reverse complement strand
GACAGACTCAACTCACGACCGAGAAAGAGGCTCGGCTACAGGACACCGGAGGAATGCTATGCACTCTCGTAGACGGTCGGAGAGACGTCAGCGTTGCACTTCAAACTTGAACTCAGACGTGCTGTTCGGCATCCTCGTCGTGATCGTGGTCGTGCTCTTGATCGTGTGGGCGGTACGAGCGTCGGGGTCTCATCATCGGACTCAGCAGCCGACGCAGCCGGCATCCCCGGAGCCTCCTGCGGCTGTGGCGCCGAAGGAGGACCCGTGCGAGATAGCGAAGCTCCGCTATGCTCGCGGCGAGATCAAGAAGAAGGAGTACGAAGAGATCTGTGACACGCTGAAGTCGTAGGGTCGCGTCGACAAGGAGACCGCGTGCCTGGAGCCCTCCCCCCGCAGGACCGGCGTTCGTTCCTCTTCACCATGCTTCGAGGCTTCGTGCTCGTCTGCATCGGCGGCGTGGGGACGTTGGTCGCGGCGTGCACCCCGACGGGAACGCGTCCCGGCGGCCAGGGCGGGAGTACCGCGACCGCCACGATCGATCCGGTGACCGTCGCCCCCGACAACTCCATCGCCGGGGCGCAGTCGGTCGACACGGCGAAATGGACGCTCAGTGTGACCGGCCTGGTGTCGAAGCCGATCAAGCTCACGTACGAGGAGTTCCTCGCGCGGACACCGAAGGTGACCAAGACCATCACGCTCAGCTGCGTCGAGGGGTTCACAGCCACATATGTCCGCGAGGGGATCCGGCTGAGCGACCTGCTTGCCGCGGCGGAAGTGCACCCCGGCGCGAGGACCGTGATCTTCAGATGCCACGACGGCTACTCGTCGTCGCTCACTCTCAGCGACGCTCAGCGCGGCGACGTCCTGCTCGTCCACCACGAGAACGGCCGGCGGCTGATCGCGCTGCGGGGATACCCGATCGAGCTTTCTGCGCCCGAGAAGTGGGGCTACAAGTGGGCGAAGTGGATCGAACGCATCGAGGTCTCCGCCGACACGAACTTCCATGGCTACTGGGAGTCGCGCGGCTACTCGAACTCGGGCGATCTGGACAAGCCGTTCTTCGGGCTCTAGCGGCCGAGACGTTCGGATGTGCCGGGCGGACCGTCCAGCGAGCGAGCTTCAGCGGCCCAGCTGCCTGATAGAATCGCCTACGCCGCCGCTCCCTCTCGCCGCGAAGCGTCGGCGGGCGCACTTTGGGGCGATTAACTCAGCGGGAGAGTACCTCCTTTACACGGAGGGAGTCGGGGGTTCGAATCCCTCATCGCCCACCAGCCAGAATCGAAGGCCCGGCTCTGATGAGCCGGGCCTTGTCATCGTCGCGAGCGAGCGGAGCTGACGTCGCCCGTGGCGCCCGACGGGCGACGTTCCCGCGCTTCAGTCCGCCGCGTCGCCAAGCTGCGCCAGGACAAGACAGTGGTCGGTCACGTCGGGGCGGCAGATCGTCGACCAGGAGACGCCGAACGGGAAGCCGCCCGACACGGCCAGATGGTCCAGACGACTGTGCGGTCGTTCGACCGGCCAGGTCGGCCGGCCGTCGTCGGTGAAGGCGCTCGGCACGGGTTGTCCGTTGAGGTCGCCGGCGAGCATGCAGGGCCGCCCGACTCCGGCCACGGCCGCGGCAAGCACATCCAGCTGTGGTCGCGCCTGACCAGCATCGACCGCCAGGTGCGTGTTGACGAGGCAGATGCGAATGCCGGATATCTCCAACTCCAGGAACTGAGCCCGCCTGGGCTCCTGTCGCCGATCGCGCGGCAGAGCGATGTCGCGCCGGGCGAGTATCGGCACCGCAGAGAGCACCAGGATGCCGTACTCGCCGCCGGCCCGCCTGAGAGTGGCGGTGAAGAACGAGCGGCGGAGGCCGGTCGCAGCGGCGAGTTCGGCTGGCTGGTCACGACGGCCGGAGCGCGCCATGCCGCGGTCGCACTCCTGCAGCGCGGCAACGCTGACACCGTGCTCGACGAGCAGCGATGCGACGGCCTCCGGCGAGGACCGGGCACAGTGCTGGATGTTGAGGCTCGCGATCGTCGTGGGCGTCGTCTGCCCCGGTCTCGAGGGTTGAGATGCGCCGCGCGGGGTCGCCCACGTCCCTCAGCGGCGCCCGCGTCGCACCCGGACGAATACGTACAGAACGATGTAGCCCACCAGCAGGAACAGCGCGATGAAGATCAGTTCCATGGGTGATCGACCTCCCGCCTGAGCCGCACTAGGTAGTGACGAGCTCCTCGCGGCCGGTGTCGCTGGCGTCGTAGCCGGGCAGAGCGCCGATCTTGCGCTTGAAGCCCGCCTTCGTGAGCTCGTCGACCACCCGCGCGATCGCGGGTTCGTTGATCCGATCTGCCGCGACGATCAGGTCGTAGCGCTCGTGGAACAGCAGATGGAAGTCGAGGTCGAGGGCCTCGGCGACGGCGCGGATCGCGATGGTCGCGTCAGCGTCGCCGGCGGCGACCGCATCGGCCGCGGCGCGATGTGTCGAGGCGACGGTGGTCGCCCGTCCGATGACGGCATTCGGGTCGACACCGATACCGCGAAGGTGCTCCTCCACCCACACGCTCGTCCCCGAGCCGGGGTTGCGCGCCGCCAGGCGCACGTCGGGCCTCGCAAGGTCGACCAGAGCCGCGACACCGAGTGGGTTGCCCTTGGCGGTGATGATCCCCTGCTCGCGATGCGCCAGGGTGACCATGAGCATCGGACGGTCCGGGAAGAGGTGTTTCACGTAGCCGGCGTTCGGAGTCCCGTCCGGATCGATCAAGTGCGATCCGGCCATGTCGGAGAGCCCCTGCCTCAGCGCGATGAGGCCGTCCAGGCTGCCGATCGGGAACGTGGTCATGTGCGCTTCGCCGGCGTCCTCGGTGAGCTCAGACAGCGCCAGGTCGTCACTGCCCAGGACGACGAGAGGGTGGTCGGCGCCGGTCTCCGGCGTGACGAGAAGGTGCACCGCATACGCTGAGGACGTGGCCCGGTACCACTTCTCCGTGTAGTTCGCGACCTTGCGCTCTTCGACGAGCTCGACCAGCCCGGCCTTGATGAGCTGCAGAAGATGGTGGTGGACCCACGCGGGATGCCGGCCGATGGCGAGCCCGATGTCCACCTGACGCATCCGCTTCGCCATGAGCAGTCGAAGGATCATCAGCCGTTTGGGATCCGCGAGAGCGGCGAGTTGTGTGTCGAGTCCAAGAGAGACAAGAGAGTCCATGTCACGCCCTGTTGTCGGGGTCCGCAGTGTGATCCGCGCTCGCACATCGTGCGTCCGCGACCTCCAGTATCCTTCTCAGCGCTCGACGTTGGAAGCGTCAGTGGCCGAGCGAGGCGGACGCTGACGGCCGCAGCGCGGGTGACCGCCCGCCGTCGGTCGGGCGGGTCTCTCATCGAGGGCGCTGTGCTGGTAGCTTCTTCGCTTGCAGCAAGCTGCGTCCGATGTCGTCGTCGATCATGGAAGCGAGCTCGATCGCGAATGCCCCAATGCGCGTGGCATCCAGGCACCGAGACCGGGGTGTCCTGTCCCGACTGCGGCCGGTACATGTGTCCCAAGGACATGGTCGACACGCCGGTCGGCTACAAGTGCCGGGAGTGCGGACTCACGCGTGTGACGCGGGGAGGGGTCAAGCCGCGGCAGTTGCTGACCGCATCGGCCTTCGGGCTGGTCGCCGCGCTGGTGCTCCCGCCGCTGGTCGGTCTCGTGCACTTCGCCTTCATAGGGGCGCTGCTCTACGGGGGATTGGTGGGGGAAGCAGTGAAGCGCGGCGCCGGAGGGCACCGCACGACCGAGTTCGCGGCGATCGCGGCGGCTTGTGCCGTTCTCGGCGCTCTCGCGTGGACGCCGATCTTCGAGTTCGACATCGTGCTCGCGGTGGGCGGCGCCGTCGTCGCGGCGCTGTGGGTGAGCTCGACGCGGCTGCTCGGCTAAGGCCCTCAGGCCCACATCGCGCGCAGACGCTCTTGCAACGCCTCTCTGCCCGCAAGGCTGACGGCAGCCGGGTCTTCAGCGCGTGTGGCCGCGGTGGAAGGCGACGCCATCTCGTCGCGGAAGCCGTCCCGGGCGTCGTCGGTGATGAAGCGGGTGATCTGGGCGTAGCCGTGGGCGTCCGTGTGGTTCCACGGCGATGTGTAGTAGCGCAGGGGGAAGCAGACGTAGAGCCAGTCCTTCGCCCGGGTGCAGGCGACGTAGAACAGGCGCCGTTCTTCGTCGATCTCCTCCACCGAACCGGTAGCCATGTCGGAAGGGATGTTGCCGTCGGCCGCGTGGATAATGTATACGGCGTCCCACTCGAGACCCTTCGCTGAGTGCATAGTCGACAGGACGAGGTAGTCCTCATCGAGCACCGGGGGACCTGCCAGATCCTCGGTCCACGAAGGCGGATCCAGGGCTATGTCCGCAAGCAGCGCGAGTCTGCTGTCGAACCGCGCGGCGAGCCGCTCGATCTGCTCGAGGTCGCGCGAACGGGCGTTCCCGTTGTCGTAGCGACGCTCCATCAAAGGCGTGTACACCTCGCGCGCCGCGTGGACCTGGGCGGTCAGGTCCATCGTGTCCGGCCTGGTGAGGTCGAGCATGAGCGGCACGAGTGATCCCCATGCCGACTTGGCGGCAGGCGTCGGCGAGGGCAGGTCGGCCCATGCCATGAAGTCGCCGTTGGCCTCCGCGAGGGCGTCCATCAGCCGCTGTGCGGTCGCGGGTCCCACTCCGGGCAGGAGTGTGAGCACCCGCAGGCTCGCCGAGGCGTCACGCGGGTTCTCGGCCAGGCGCAGCAGCGCCGTCAGATCCTTCACGTGCGCCGTCTCCGTGAACTTGAGACCGCCGTACTTGTGGTAGGGGATGTTCCGTCTCTGGAGCTCGAGCTCCAGCGGCAGCGAGTGGTGCGCCGCACGGAAGAGCACGGCCTGGTCCTTGAGGTGAAGCCCGCTCTCGCGCAGCTCGAGCACACGCCGGACGATGTAGTCGCTCTGCTCGTCCTCGTCGCTGCACGTGACGACCGCGGGTCGCTCGCCTCCTTCGCGCGATGTCCACAGGGTCTTGTCGTGCCGCTCGGCGGCGGCTGCGATCACCCTGTTCGTGGCGTCGAGGATCGGCTGTACCGAGCGGTAATTCTGCTCGAGAGGCATCACCTGGACGTCCGGGAACATGCCAGGGAACTCGAGGATGTTGCGGACGTCGGCCGCGCGGAACGAGTAGATAGCCTGCGCGTCGTCGCCCACGACGGTCACACCCGTGCCGTCCGGCCGCAGCGCCTGCACGATGCGGGCCTGCAGGGCGTTCGTGTCCTGGTACTCGTCGACGAGTACCCGCTCGAACCTCCGGCGTACTTCGGCGCCGGTGGCGGGGTCCTCCATGAGCGCGAGCCAGTAGAGCAGGATGTCGTCGTAGTCGAGGACGCCGCTGCCGATCTTGCGCTCGACGTATGCCCCGCACAGGCGGCGAAGGTCTTCCTCATGCTCCATGCACCACGGGAAGGCCGTGCGCAGGACGTCCGCGAGCGGCAGCTGCGAGTTCACCGCACGGCTGTAGATGTCCACGCAGGTGCCCTTCTGCGGGAACCGGCGGTCCGTGCGCGCGAGCGCCATCTTGGCCCTCACGACCCCCATGAGGTCTTCCGCGTCGCCGCGGTCGAGGATGGTGAAGCCCGGGTCCAGTCCGATCGACGGGCCGTGCAGCCGCAGGAGTCGGGCGCCGATCGCGTGGAAGGTACCGCCCCACACCGCGGAGCCGGCCGACAGGCGTGCCGCGTCGCCCTGCAGGCGCCGCATGATCGCGTCGACCCGGCGCGTCATCTGCTGCGCGGCGCGCCGCGTGAAGGTGAGCAGCAGGATGCGCCGCGGGTCGACGCCGTTGGCGATGTGGAAGGCGACGCGGTGCGCGAGCGTTGTCGTCTTGCCGGTCCCGGCGCCCGCCACGATCAGCAGCGGCGCATCTCCCGCGGTGACTGCTTCCTTCTGCGCGGAGTTGAGCCCGGCGAGCACGTCACCGAGCGTGGTCTCGTTCTCCTCGGCTGAGTGCATCACGTGCCCGACCTCCTCATCATACGAACGTGTGTTCGATTATGGAGGATGAGGGTACGTCGAGGCAAGGGTCCGGACAAAGGATGTTGGCCGCGCGGGACAAGACGCCGAGATGATCAGAGGTACCGGCGCACCAGCCTGCGGCCGCGCCTTCGCAAGGAAGCGAGATGCCGCTCCACTCGCGCAGCGCCGGGGATCTGCACCAGGCGGCCGCGGCGCGGTGGCGGTTTCGCGGCGATCTGCTCCAGATACAGAGCGACGAGTCGCTCGGCCTGTCGGTCGATACCGAGGTCCTCGGCGCGCTCGCGTGCTGAAGCACTCATGCGTTCACGCACGAGGTCATCGCCCAGGATGCGGTCCGCCGCCGCCGCGAGCGCGTGTGCATCCGGCTTCACGAGCAGGCCGTTCACGCCGTCCGTCACCGCATCGGCCACGGCGAGGTCGTCGACCGCCACGACCGGCAGACCCGAGGCCATCGCTTCGGCGATCACGAGCCCCTGCGTCTCGGTGGTCGATGCGAAGAAGAAGGCGTCCGCCGTCGCGTAGGCTGCTTCCACCTCCTCGCGCTCGAGGTAGCCGGTGAACGTGACTCTGCCACGCAGCTTGTGCGAGGCGATGTGGCGCTCGAGCTCGTCGCGATAGGGGCCGTCTCCGACGATGAGCAGCCTGGCTCCGGGTGTCTTCACGTGCGCCATCGCGTCGATCAGCAGGTCGATGTTCTTCTCGCGCCCCAGCCGGCCGACGAACATGAGCACACGGTCGGTGGCCGCGACGGCGAACTGCCGCCGAAGCGCCGTCGCCGCGGCGGGATCGATGTTGCGGTAGCGGCCGGCGTCGACGCCGGTGGCCAATGTGCGCAGCGGGGCGGTGACGCCCCACTCGTGGAGGGCCCGTTCGATCTTCGTGGAGGGCGCGATCACGAGGTCGCACTGGTCGCAGAAGTCGCGGGAGAGCCGCGCCGCCCAGTTGCGCGTCAGGCGCGACTCCCACACGTAGTGCACGTACTCGGGATAGAGCGTGTGATAGGTGTGCACGTAGGGCACGCGGAACCGGCGCGCCATGGCCAGCCCGAAGAAGCCGATACCGAACGGGTCGTGGCTGTGGATGACGTCGAGGTTCGCATGCCTGACCATGTTGTACGCAGCCGGCGAGTAGATCGGCGCCAACCGCATCTCCGGCTGGAATGCGAACGGTACCGACGGGATGCGCACGATGTGCGGGCCGTCCTCGATCTGACGCGGCGAGGGCGCGAAGATGTACACCGAGTGTCCTTGACGCTCGAGTGCACCGGCGAACAGCCGTATCGAGGACACGACCCCGTTGATCTGCGGGGTGTAGGTGTCGCTGAAGAAGCCGATACGCATGGCCGGCGGCACCTCCCGTCGTGGCCGCCCTGTGCGGACCGTTGCAGATGGTAGCGTACCCGCCGTCGCACCGCGTCCGCTACTCGAAGTGCGGCCCGCCGTCTCGTTCGGGGGATCTTCTAAGAGAGCCTCTCCAGTATGGCGACATCCAGCCAACGCTCGAACTTCCGCCCCACTTCGCGCAGCACCCCGACGCGCTCGAAACCAAGTCGCTCGGCCATCGCGAGGGAGCTCGTGTTCTCGGTGCAGATGCGCGCGACGACCGCGTGCACGCCGTTCTCCGCTCCGGCTTCGAGCAGCGCCCTCGCGAGCGTCGTCCCGATACCGCGACCGGTGTGTCCACCGGTGACGTAGGTCGAGATCTCGGCGGTGCCCTCGTAGGCGCACCGGCCCGAGTACCGGGAGAGCGAGCCCCATCCGAGAATGGCCCCGCACTCGACAGCGACCAGCACTGGCCAGCGAGGCGCGTCATGTTGCGCAAGCCAAGCCAGACGCTCCGCTGCGGTCTCCGGCGCCGTGTCGAAGGTCGCGGTGGAGGAGAGGACCGCCTCGTTGTAGATGGCGGAGATCCGCTCTGCGTCGTCACTGTGCGCCGGGCGGATGTCGAAGTCAGGCATGGGCGCTCCTGCGCTCTCGGGAAGGAATGTCCCGATGGTAATCTGGAGCGCGCATGCAGTCACGGATCCGCCGAGGAGACGACGACCTTGACCAACGGGCACGACGAGCCGTACGCCGCTGAGGCGCCCCTGGTCCCTGAGGCGTTGATCCCCCAGGTGGAACAGCCGGCCCGACGCGCCCCCGCGCCCATCTGGCTGTCCGGCCTCGTGGCCCTCCTGGTCATCGCGGTCATCGCCGGAGGGGTGTGGCTGGCCGCCTGGGGTGGTGACCGCTGGGGCACCGAGGAGATGACGCGGACGGCGGTCGCCGCCGCTGAGGCGTTCATCCGCGGGGACGCCGCCGCGCTCGCGGCGCTCTCTGATGCCCGGCAGACCGCGAAGCTGACGCCGGCCGTGCGCGCCTCGATGGCTGCGTCCGGGTTGCAGGCGACGTTCGTACCGCCCGTGTTCAGGGGTGACACCGCATCGGTCGTCGCGGCGGTCGGCTCGCGTCCCGGTACCCTCGTCGCCGCTCCCGACCCCAACGGCGCCGCAGTCGTGACGTTCCAGGTGCGTGGCGCTTTGGGCACCACGTCGGGGACGGTCGACCTCGAGAGGACCTGGCGTGGCTGGGAGATCTCGGGATTCGACGTCAAGCCGCTCGCATCGCCGCCGGCGGGTCCATGATGCAGCCGTTCCGGAGCCCGTACCTCGCCGCGGTACACTGAGCCCATGGGACACGTCCACGTCGGCACATGCTCGTGGACCGAGCGCACGATGGTCGACCTGTGGTACCCGAAGGGGGTCACCACTCCGGAGCAGCGGTTGCGCTACTACGCGTCCCGTTTCACGACCGTCGAAGTCGACTCCTCCTTCTACGCGATCCCACGGCGCGAGTACGCCGAGGCGTGGGTGAAGCGCACTCCTGCGGACTTCATCTTCCACGTGAAGGCCTATGGGCTCATGACGGGTCACGAGGTCGAGGAGCGGTCGCTCCCGCCCGAACTGCACGGATACTCCTACGTCTCCGAACGTGGCCGGGTCCGCGGCGCCGATCCTGACATGGTCGACGCGGTTTTCGACATCTTCCTCGACGCGATCGATCCGCTGCGGGCCGCGGGCAAGCTCGGCGGGCTGCTCATGCAGTTCCCGCCGTATTTCACTGCCGCCACTGACGAGGCCGAGCAACGGTCCCTGGACTACCTCGACTATGTGGCCGGGAAGCTGCGCGGTCACCACGTTCTCGTCGAGTTCCGACACCCCTCGTGGGTGCGCGGCGCCCGTCTCCAGCGCACCCACGACTTCCTGCGCGACCGGGGTCTGTCGTATGTGAGCGTGGACGGCCCGCAGTTCCCGAGCGGTTCGACGATGCCGCCTCTCGCGCTCGTCACCGGCGACTGGGCCTACCTCCGCCTCCACGGTCGCAACGCCGAGACCTGGTTCGCGCGCACGGCCTCGGCCTCGGACCGTTTCGACTATCTCTACTCGGCTGAGGAACTCGAGGAGTGGGCTCCGCGGGTGCGCCAGCTCGCGTCCGAGGCCAGCGAGACGTTCGTCATGTTCAACAACAACAAGTACGACTACGCTCAGCGCAACGCCGAGGAGATCGCGACGATACTTGGTGACCTGGTCATGCCGCCGTCCGGCGACGACGCACCGGGAGCGCCCACCCTGTTCTGAGGGGAAGGTCGTCGCCGAAGTCGGAGAGAGGAGTCGCGACATGCAGACACGGGGAGTCGCGTTCGGTGTCGTGCTGGCGACGCTCGCCGCCCCCGCGACGGCGTTCGCTCAGTCGTCGGGGTCGGGCGACGCTGCGGCTACAGGGATCGGCGCCGTGTTCCTCATCTTCGCTTGGCTGTTCCTTGTCTTCTACGGCCTCGCCCTGCTGGTCGGCCTCGCGGCCATGGTGCTCTGGATCCTCGTGATCGTCGACGTCGCCCAGAGACCCGATGCCGGATTCCCCAACGCGATCCAGGGCCAAGTCTCACCGAACGAGAAGTTGATCTGGCTGATCGTGGTCCTGCTGGGAGGGATCGCGGGGGCGGCCGTCTACTACTTCGTCGTCATGCGCCCGCATCCGCGCGGGGCACTCCCCGTCCAGCCCCAAGCCACACCGCCCCAGCCACCGCAGCCGCCCACGTAGCCCGCCGGCGGGCGGCATGTCCGGCCGCATCCCTGCCTGCGTCCCCGGCCGGCTCTTCCAGGCCGCGGCGACGAGATAGTCCCCGCTCTCGAGGGCATACCACTAGAATATGGTCCCCGGCAGGGTCCGGCTGGTAGGGTCTGGTCGCCGTCGGTCGCGTCTGTCCAGGAGGGAACCGTGATGGTGGAGCGTCTGTTTGCCGGCAAGTACCAGGTCGTGCGCGACCTTGGGGTGGAACCGGCGAGCCGTGCGTACCTCGCCTCGACGGTCGATGGCGACCAGGTCGTGGTGAAGGTCATCACACCGGCTGACGCGCAGGCGGCGCACGTCGTCGAGCAGAACACGGACCTCGTCTCAGGCATCCGCGATCCTGCACTGCCTGCGATCATCGAGTGGGGGCACGAGGGCTCCGACTTCCTCGTCGTGCGCGAATTCGTTCCCGGCGTCGACCTCGAGTCGGAACTGGTCGCCCAGCGTGCATTCGCTGCGCCTGCGGTGGCGAGATACGGCGCCATGGTCGCCGGAGGTCTCGACCAGATGCACAAGAGGGGCGTGATCCACGCCAACGTCAGGACCTCCAACGTGATCCGGACGCCAGAGGACACCGTGAAGCTGGTGGGCAACAGTCTCGGTCTCCAGGGGGCAGCGGCAGAAGCGAGATCGGCGGGCCCGCCGGACACGGCGCTCTACCTGGCTCCCGAGCAGATCACGGGCTCTCCCATCTCTCCGCAGACGGACGTCTACGGATTGGGAGTCGTCCTCTATGAACTGGCGACCGGACGCCTCCCCTTCACGGGCGCGACCGCCGCAGCGGTCGCGGACCAGCATGTGCACGCGATGCCGATGCCGGTTCGGCAGCTCTCACCGTCAGCTCCCGCGTCGCTCGACACGGTGATCATGAAGGCGCTGGAGAAGGCTCCGGAAGAGAGGTTCGCCAGCGCCGACGACATGCGCACCGAGCTCGAGATCATCGCCTCGAGCTACGCGCCAGCGCCCGCCGCGCAGCCGAAGAAGAGCGGTGTGAGCGCGTGGGTGTGGGTCGCCCTGGGGCTGCTGCTCCTGCTGATCGCGGGCGTGGGGGCGGCGTTCGCACTCGGTCTGTTCGGCGGAGGTGTCCCTGTCCCCAATGTGGTGGGCAGGCCGCTCGCGCAGGCCACGACGACTCTCACGACGTCGGGTCTTCGACTGGGGAAGGTCAGCTACTCGGGCACCTCGGTGGCTGGCGTCGCCGACGGCTCCGTCGTCTCGGAGGACCCGGTTGCCGGCTCCAAGGTGGCGACGGGCACGCCGGTGAGTCTGGTGATCGCCGGCCAGCAGGTCCTCCAGGTGCCTGACGTGACAGGTCAGAGCCTCACGCAGGCGACGGAGACCCTGGAGGGCGTTGGCCTCGTCGTCGGGACGGTGTCCCGAGTCCCGACTTCGACCGCTGCGCCCGACACAGTTCTCAGCGAGACTCCGGCGGCGGGGCAGTCCGTGCCCCACGGATCCACCGTGACTCTCACGGTCGCCGCGGCCCCCGTGTCCGCACAGGTCCCGAACGTGGTGGGACTCACGTCAGCAGCCGCATCCAGTTCCCTGAGTGCGGCCGGCTTCCTGGTCCAGGTCCAGACCCAGTCGAGCAGCACCGTGGCGAGCGACGTCGTCATCTCGCAGTCGCCCGTGGGGGGCACGAGTTCCACAGCCAGTTCCACGGTGACCATAGTCGTGTCTACTGGGACGGGCGTGACGACCGCGATCGTGCCCGGGGTCGTGGGCAAGAAGTTGGCCGACGCGGTGGCGGCACTCGTGGCTGCCGACTTCAAGGTGGCGACGGTCAGCCAGACGGCCACGGGAACTGCCGATCATGTGACGAGCCAGAGCCCGGCGGCGGGAGCCTCCGCCTCGATCGGCACGACGGTGACCATCCACTACCATCCGTAGCGAAGAGTCGGTCGTTCGGCTCGTCGCGCCCCGCCCCCCGTGTGGACAAAGGAGGGGGGTGTCGCTAGAATCCCCTCTGCTATGGGGTGCTAGCTCAGCTGGTTAGAGCGCCGGCCTGTCAAGCCGGAGGTCGCGGGTTCGAGCCCCGTGCATCCCGCCAGTGACACTTCCAAGAAGCCGCCCTCGGGCGGCTTCTTCATGCCCGGCGTCGCCGCGCTATCCTGCACGCATGACCACGATCTTCATCGATGCCGACGCATGCCCTGTCACTCGCGACGCGATCTCCGTCGCACGTGCGCGCCACATCCCTGTCGTGCTCGTCTGTGACACCACAGGGAGCGTCTCACGCTACGTGCGCCCCGGCGTCGATGCGGTGCAGGTCACGCCGGGCCGGGACTCGGCCGACTTCGCGATCATCGAACGCCTGTCGAGCGGCGACGTCGTCGTCACCCAGGACATCGGGCTGGCCGCGATGGCCCTGGGGGGCGGTGCCGCCGCATTGAGCCCGCGCGGTCGGGTCTTCACCAAGCAGACGATCGACATGGAGCTCGAGGTGCGACACGCCGAGCAGCGCCATCGTCGCGCGGGAGGTCGCACCAGGGGCCCATCACCCTTCGAGGAGGAGGACCGCGAGCACTTCGTCCGCTCCCTGGAGCGCGTGCTGGATGCGGGATCGGAGCACTGACCGGCGGCGGTGCGGAGTGCTCGCGGCGAACAAGACGACTTGGAGGCGGGATGCTGCATCGTCCGATCGGCTCTACGGGCGTCGAGGCTTCGATCCTCGGGTATGGCTGCATGCGCTTGCCCGTGATCGACGGGCGATCCGAGTGCATAGACAAGCCGAAGGCCATGGAGCTGCTTCACTACGCCATCGACCATGGTGTGGACTATGTGGACACGGCGTACTTCTATCACGCGGAACACTTCGGCGAGGCCGGGGAGAGCGAACCCTTCGTCGGCGAGGCTCTTGAGGGCGGATGGCGTGATCGCGTGAAGCTCGCGACCAAGATGCCGCTGTGGTTCATCAAGTCGCCCGACGACTTCGACCGGTATCTCGAGGAGCAGCTCGTCCGACTGCGGACGGACCATATCGACTTCTATCTCCTGCACGGCCTGAACGGCGAGACATGGGATCGCATGCGCGACCTGGGCGTGCGCGAGTTCCTCGACAAGGCGCGCGCCGACGGCCGGGTCCGCTTCCCCGCGTTCTCGTTCCACGGCTCGGCGGTCGACTTCCCGCGCATCGTGGATGAGTACGGCTGGACGTTCGGGCAGATCCAGTACAACTACATGGACGTCGACTATCAGGCGGGTCATGCGGGGCTGCGCTACGCCGCGGACCGCGGCCTTGGCGTGGTCGTGATGGAGCCGCTGAAGGGCGGCCGGCTCGCCAGGGACCTGCCTCCCGAGATGGCCGCTATCTTCGAGAAGGCGACGGTGCGTCACACGCCGGCGGAGTGGGCGCTGTGCTTCGTGTGGAACGAGCCCGGAGTGAGTCTCGCTCTCTCCGGCATGAACGCCATGGAGCAGCTGGTGGAGAATCTGCGGATCGCCGATGTCGGCGTCGCTGACTCCTTGACCGCGGAGGAGCTCGCGATCATCTCTCGTGCTCGCGAGGCTATGAGCGCCCGGATCAAGGCGGACTGCACTGCCTGCCGCTACTGCCAGCCGTGCCCTTCCGGCGTCGACATCCCTGGCGTGCTCGCCGCCCTCAACGCGGCCGCGGTCTGGGACGACCCGAACGCGTGGCTCACAGGGTACGCGCGCGTCGGGGGGAAAGCGTCCCGGTGCTCGCAGTGCTTCCAGTGCGAGCGCATGTGCCCGCAGGACCTTCCGCTCGTGGACCTGATGCGAGAGGCGCTGCGGACCTTCGGGGAGTAGCGAGACGGTCTCACACGGTATTCCCGCGAAACGCGGCCGACGTCGTCGGCCGCGTTTCGCTGTGCCGCAACCTCCTTGCGCCGCCCTTCTCATGCATTAGTGGACCAGGGGGTTACCGGGTCCACTTGCAGGGGTATTCCACAAAATGGTTCCAGAAGGTTCGCGCGAGGGGCGCATCGGTATCACCGGGACAAGGGGGCGACGGGATGCTCAGTTTCAGGCGCGACAACAGCGCCTCGACGAACTTCATCTTATGGGCGGCGATCTGGCTCGTCATCGGCACGCTGATGGGACTCGTGCTCGCGATCGAGTTCGTGTTCCCTGACTTCGCGCACGGCATCCCGTGGCTCGTCTTCGGCAGGTTACGGCAGGCACACGTGAACACGGTGCTCTTCGCGTGGCTCTCGGGCGCCATGATGGGAGCGTGGCTCTACATAGTGCCGCGCCTCACGGGCCGAAAGCTCTACAGCGAGGTCCTCGGCAACGTGAGCGTGCTCGCATGGAATGTCGCGCTGCTCCTTGGGATCATAGGGATCCTCATGGGGCACACCCAGAGCCGTGAGTACGCGGAACTGGTCTGGTGGGTGGACGTCGCGGTCATGGCGGTCCTGCTCATGAACGCGTTCAACATCCTCATGACGATCTCGAAGCGGGTCGAGCCGAAACTCTACGTGAGTCTGTGGTACATCACGTCGACGGTCGTGCTCTTCCCGATCCTGTACTTCATCGGGAACGTCATGTGGAACCCTCCGACCGGTTCTCTGACCGGCGTCAACGACACCATCTTCAACTGGTTCTACGGCCACAACGTGCTCGGGCTCTGGTTCACGACCGGTCTCCTGGCGGTGATCTACTACATCGTGCCGAAGGAGACCGGCACGCCCCTGTACAGCATGTGGATGTCGCTCATCGCCTTCTGGGGCGTGCTGTTCTTCTACACGGGCGTCGGCGCGCACCACCTTCTGTGGGCGCCGATCCCGTACTGGCTGAAGACGGTGGCCGTGGCCGAGAGCTTCGGGATGATCATTCCTGTGCTCGCGTTCATGTTCAACATCTTATTGACCATGCGAGGGAACTGGTCCCATCTGAGATCGAGTGTGCCCCTGCTCTACGCGATCACCGGCTGGGCCGCCTACATCGTGGTCTCCTTCCAGGGCTCCAACGAGGCGCTCCGGGGCGTCAACGAGCTCACTCACTTCACGCAGTACGTGCCGGGCCACGCGCACTTGGCGCTCCTGTTCTTCGGGGCTTCCACCTGTATCGCCGGCGCCTACTACGTCATCCCGCGCGCATTCGGTTGCATGCTCTACAGCCGGCGGCTGGCTCGCGCGCAGTATGCCTTCTACGTGATCGGTTTCGCGGCCTTCTTCCTCGGCTTCCTGATCGCCGGGCTCGTGCAGGGGACCTCGTGGGTGCACCTCGGGCTGCCGGTCTGGACCGTTCTGCCCGGGCTTCGAGCGTTCATGGCGCTGCGCATCATGGGCGGGGTGCTGCTTGTGACGAGCTTCGTGATGTTCGCCTACAACACGATCGCGACGATCGTCGTGAAGAAGCCGTTCGTGCAGCCTGACATCGTCCTGAGCACGGTGCCGACCGTCAAGAGTCCCGCTGAGCTGGCAGGCGGTGATGTCGCGTGAAGATGACATTCCGCATCGTGTTCTGGGGCGGCCTCATCGTGTTCTTCGCGGTGGTCGCGGTCGCGGTGTTCACGCCTGTGGCCGTCTGGAGACCGACGCCGACCGATGTCTCGCACCCGTACACGGCGCAGGAGGCGGCTGGACGCACGCTCTTCTACTCGAATGGCTGCAACTACTGCCACACGCAGTATGTGCGCGACGTCGACAACGCGATGGGCCCGGTCTCAGAGGCCGGCAACTACTACTACGACAACCCGATGATCCTGGGCTCGGAGCGCACGGGTCCGGACCTGTCGTACGTCGGGCGCAAGCGGAGCATGCAGTGGGAGATCGACCACATGAGGTGGCCGCGGCAGTACTCACCGCTGTCGATCATGCCGGACTTCACCTTCCTGAGCACGCCGCAGGCGACCGACATCGCCGCGTATCTGTTCAACCTGGGCGACCGGAGCGCCGCCGAGTTCATGATCACGCCGCCGGCCCTGTATGCGTCCAGGACGCTGCCGGTGATCGGGTCGGTCGTGAAGACGACGGACCCGAACGCGCCCGCGCAGGGCTGGCCCACTTTCAAGGCCGCCGGCCTCTACGACGGGAAGCTCATCTACGCGAGCCACTGCCTCACATGTCACGGCTGCGCTGGCAACGGGCTCGGGACCTACGGCGGGACGCTCATCGTCACGCCGGCCAACTTCAAGGTCGACCCGTTCCGCACGATGCCTGACGACCAGTGGTTCTGGCATGTGTCCGAGGGAGTCCAGGGATCGGTCATGCCGCCCTGGAAGGAGAGCCTGACGGTCCAGGAGCGCTGGGACGTGATCCGGTTCGTGCAGCAGGTGTATGCGGCGCCCTTCGAGCGCGACCCGAACGAGGGCAGTCCGACGCCGGCCTACCAGAAGAAGAACCCGCTGCCCATCACCATCGCCAACATCGATGCCGGCAAGCGGATCTGGACGCGCGAGTGCGCCGTCTGCCACGGCGATGAAGGCAAGGGCCAGGGCGTCTACCGCCAGGGCATAGAGCCCGTGCCGCCGAACTTCGACAACCCGGCGAACTACGACCCCTACATCGACGCCGACTACTTCTGGCGAGTCAGCGAGGGCGTGCCGTGGACGGCCATGCCCACCTGGAAGAAGGTGTACACGGCACAGCAGCGCTGGCAGCTGGTGACATACATCCGCACGATGTTCACGCAGACCGACAAGAAGCCGGCCCAACTGCCGGAGGCTGAGAGCTTCGCCATCACACCCACGGAGCGCAGCATGACGGTGCCCAAGGGGACCACCTACGAGGCCGGCCGGCAGCAGTTCCTGATCCAGTGCGCGCACTGTCATGGGCTGGCCGGCGACGGCAAGGGGTGGGACGGGACGTATCTGAACCCGGCCCCCGCGAACCTTCAGAAGAAGCTCGCGTCATCGCAGCCGGACATCACCGAGGGGACGACCTTCGCCAAGGTCACCAACGGGATCGACAACACGGCGATGCCGATCTGGGGCGAGTTCCTGAACGCCGACATGCGCCTTGCCGACGTGAAGTACCTGAAGGACTCGTTCAACATCGGCACGGGAGCGGCGGGGAAGACGTCGCACTACGGGAACGGGGCGGTCCCGCTTCCCTACGTGCGGACGGACACGGGCATCTTCGAGGCGGAGATCGCGACGATCTCGCCCGACGCGGGCAAGGCGGTGTACGAGCAGTACTGCGCCACCTGCCACGGCGAGACCGGTGCGGGTGACGGAGCGGGCGCCAAGGGACTGCCGGGCGGCGCGCCGGCTCCCTTCCCGGGGCCGCACCTGTTCACCAACCTCAAGCCGTCGGCGCCGATGAACCTGCCCTATATCTTCGCGGTCACGCGTTCGGGCATCCCCGGCACCATGATGTACGGCTTCCAGCCACTGCTGACCGAGACCGACATCTGGAACGTGAGCACCTATACGCTCCAGGTCACCGGCGGAAAGTTCGGGGGGTGATGAGGCGATGCCGCTAGGACTCATCGTGGTGATCGCGTGGATGGCGTTCGTGTCGCTCTTCGGTCTCGCCCTCCTGGGCTGGGCGTTGAGCGACGGCCAGTTCGATGATGATCTCGAGGACATGAAGTACGTGGTCTTCAGAGAGCAGGAACCCGCGCCCTGGCCCGGGCGCGACAAGAAGCCGGAGGGGGTGTAGACGTGCCCGATAACGTGTTGAGCGTCAGCGGCGAGCTCTTCGCCGTGATCGCGGGGATGATCACCCTCATCGGTGCCGCCCTCGTGTTCTCCTTCAAGCACAAAGCGACCTCCGCCGACGCCGGGGAGGCCGGGCACAGGCCCGCAGAGAGCGAGGAAGACACCGAACGGGTCAGCCCCGACGGCTTCATCGACAGCTTCGCCGGATTGATCTCCGAGGCCGGTGGCGGCATGCCCGTGATCGGCTGGGTCGTCATCGGGGTCGTGACGGTCATGTACGTCATCTATCTCTTCCTCAACTGGGTCCCGGGAAGGTGACGGCGATGCCATACGTTTACGAGGTGTCTTTCGACCTTCCGAACGACAAGCTCTCCGAGCTTGAGATCGGGCAGTCGCTGGAGCGCCTCATCGGGTTCACGAAGGTCCGTCTGCCGGCCCAGCGCGGCTTCGTCTTCGCTGACGCGGTCTACTCGGTCGACGACCCTTCCAAGATCAGGGTCGTGATGCGGAGCGAGTGGAGTGACTGGACCGATGTCGTGAGGCATCGGAAGGCGATCGTCCTGGAGGATCACATCTTCGAGGAGTTCGATCCGCACGTGGACCGCGATGCGATCAAGGTGAGGACATACGCTGAGGTCGGCAGCGGGCCGTTGTCGCGGTGATGGACGACGAGACCTGCTGCTGCGCGCTGTGTGGCATGGTGTTCGCCGCCGACGGTCCGGTGACCCGGGCCGTCGGCGGCTCCACTCTGCGCTTCGACACGCAGGACTGCGCCCGCCTCTACGAGAACGCGTACAAGGCGGGCATGCTCGACAAGGTGCTCGCTGACCCGCCCGCTCACAGGCGCAACCTGCTCGAGATGCTCGGGCTCCACGCCGCGACCGCCTACTTCCTGCTCGACGGCATGTGGTGCGCGGCGTGCGCGAAGGTCGCGGAGCGGGTGCTCAAGCGCGGCGAGGGCGTCATCGACGCCCAGGTCAGCTTCGCCGCGGGCAAGGGTCGCATCGACTACGATCCCCGCACGACGGACCTCGACGGACTGATGCGCTCGATAGAGAAGCTCGGCTACAACCCCAGACTCGCGGGCAGTGCCGAGTCGGAAGCCGCGACGAAGTCCGAGGAGAGGCTTCTGCTCCAGGTGATCGTCGCCTTCGCATTCGGCATGCAGGAGATGGTGCTCTACATCGTGCGCCTGTATCCGGCATACGCCGTCGGCGACTTCGCGAGCCAGCAGGTGCGGTTGCTGCAGGTGCTGGCGCTGGCGCTCGCTGCGCCTGCGCTCTTCTACGGCGGCTTCACGTTCCTGCGCGGCGCGGTCCAGGAACTCCGCGCGAGGACGCCGGGGATGGACACCCTTGTGGTCCTGGGCACGCTCTCCGCCTTCTGTTACAGCACGTGGGCGACGTTGCGTGGCGGCTATCCCACGTACTTCGACTCCGTCACGATGATCGTCCAGTTCGTGGTGATCGGGCGCTATATCGAGATGGCCGGCGGGGCCCGCGCCCGCAAGGACGTCCGCGGGCTCATGGAGCTGCAGCCCGAGCGCGCGTGGGTGAGGGGCTCGGACGGCTCTCTCGAGGCCACGCCGTCGTGGCTCGTTCCGCCCGGCGCATCAGTGGTGGTGAAGCCCGGCGAGCGCGTCCCGGTCGATGCGCAGGTCGTCGAGGGGTCGGGGCACGCGGACGAGTCGCTGCTGACCGGCGAGTCCGCCTCCGTATCCAAGGGCGCCGGCGACACGGTGTGGGCCGGCACACTGGTCACTGACGGTTCGCTGACTGCGACCGTGCTGCGCGATGTCGACTCGTCGCGCCTGTCCGGCATCCGCACTCTTGTCGAACAGACCCTGTCGAGCAGGGCGCCGGCCGAGCGGCTCGCCGATCGCGCGTCGCTCTTCCTCACTGTCGGCGTGATCTCGCTTGCGGTGCTGACCGGGCTTGCGTGGGGGCTCACTGGCCATGCGGCGTCTCAGGCCCTCATCACAGCGGTTGCGGTGCTTGTTGTCGCCTGCCCATGCGCGCTCGGGCTCGCGACGCCGCTTGCAGTGAGCGTCGCTCTGGGAGGCACCGCGCGCGAGGGCGTGCTCGTCCGCAACGGCGCCGCGCTGGAGACTGCGGGTCAGACCGCGCTCGTGGTGTTGGATAAGACAGGCACCGTCACCCTCGGCCGTCTCGAGGTGTCGGCGGCCGAAGGGGGGTCGCGCTCAGCGCTGCTCTCGCTCGCCGCCGCCGCGGAGCAGTTCTCCGAGCACCCGCTCGCTCGTGCGATCGTGGCTGAGGCAGCGACGCTGCCGGTCGCGCGCGAGTTCAGCGCGACGCCGGGCATGGGCGTGTCGGCGGTCCTTGCCGACGGCGGCGAACCGGTCCGTGTCGGGCGTGTCGAGTTCATGCCTGTCGCGCCCTCACCCGAACTCGCGGCCAGGGCGGACGCCCGCGCGCGGGACGGCGAGACGGTGGTGTGGCTCTCCCGTGGCGAGCTCATTGAAGGATTCGTCGCGTTGCGCGACGAGATCGATCCGAGCGCTCGGCTGGCCGTGCGCTCGCTCGCGGCTCGCGGTCTGGGCCCCATGCTCCTGTCCGGGGACTCGGAGGAGACGACGAGGGCGGTCGCCGCCGAGCTGGGCATCGACCGCTATGCGGCGCGGCTCACACCGGAAGAGAAGGCACAGCGGATCGCCGCGCTGCAGGCGAGCGGGCAGCGGGTCGCGATGGTGGGCGACGGCGTGAACGACGCCCCCTCGCTGGCTCAGGCTGATCTCTCGATCACGGTGGCCGGCGGCGCCGACGTGGCAGGCCACACCTCCGATGTCGTGCTGAACCGGTCGGACCTCGAGCTGGTGCCGTGGTTCCTCGACGCATCAACGGCCACCCGGCGGATCATCCGACAGAACCTCGGCTGGGCGCTCATGTACAATGCCGTGGCCCTGCCGCTCGCCGCGTTCGGTGTCATCACGCCCGGGATCGCGGCGGCGACGATGGCATCCAGCAGCCTGCTGGTCGTCGGTAACTCGCTCCGGCTTCGGAGCAAGGTCCGGAGACTCGAGAGGCAAGAGCCCGGCGGGGCGCTTGCGAGTGAGACCGTCTGAGCCGACGGCGTGTCTGGCCCGTGGCGACCCTGCCGCGGCCGACACTCCATCGGCTATGGAGATGCAGTGGTCTTGCGATGGCGGCTGGATGGAGAGACCTGACGCGAGCAGGACTACGTGGCATCCTTGTCTCCCAAAGGCACTCGATCGTCGAGCGTATGGAAGCAGGTCGTGAATGAAGAGTCTGAATGTCTTCGCGCGTGAGCACCCCCTCGGCTTCGTGGCCGCCGTGGAGGGCGGGATCGTCGTCCTGGGCCTGTTCACGCTCGCCGTGCAGAACGTCTTCGCGATGCAGGGGCTCGGGCCGGTCGGCCTGCTGTACCTGATGCTGACCATCGCCACGGTCGCTCTCGTGCAGTTCATGGGGTGGTGGGAGAGGATCGGCTATGGCCCCGTTGAGCACACCCCCGATCTCTACTATTACGCGGTGCCGTTCCTGCCCGCTCTTCTCAACCTCATCGGCGGGGTGATCGCGAGCGGATTCGCGCTTCCGAGCCTGGGCGCGGTGCTCGGCGCACTCCTCGTCACCGCGATGTTCGCCTTCGTCCTGGAGACCCTGTTCCGCGGTGTGATGGTCACGGCCCTTCACGACATGGACCCGTGGCTTGTCGCGCTGGGAACGGCCGTGCTGTTCTCAGCCACGCTGTGGTTCACCAACGTGCTCTTCGGGACCAGTCAGGACACAGGGAGCATCCTCTTCCAGATCATCGTCGAGTTCGCGATCGGATTCGGGTTCGCGGCGGTCGTACTCCGCAAGAAGGTGCTTTGGCCGCTTGTGGTCGCGAGCTTCTTCACGCAGTTCTTCGGCGCCATCTTCCAGGGCGCGGCCACAACGATCACCACGACCGACGCGATCGTCGACCTGGCTGTCGTGATCATCTTCGTGGCGTACGGCGCATGGCTCCTGCTCTACGACAAAAGCGCTCGAGGGGCCGCCGGCTACTGAGCCACGGTCCTATCTGCGACGCAGAGTGCCGCACCTCCCTCGAGGCGCGGCACTCTTACTTCATGCGACGACGGCCGAGCGTATATACTTCCTCGGCATCTGCATCGAACGGGTCTCGAAGGGGATAGCGATGGATCTGGTACGGACGGCACGGCGGGCCGCGTGCGCGATGGTCACGGCGGTCCTGCTGCTCTCGGCTGCCCCCGCGTGGGCGGACACGCCGCCGACCGTGGTCACCAGCGACGTCATCCTCGCAGGGCACGACCTCGTCGGCATGTCGGCCACGGACGTCCGGGCAGCCGTCCTCTCAGTCGCCGTTCCGGAGATGGCACCTCTTCAGGTGCGCGCCGCCGACGGCACCTTCACGGTCGATGCACGAGCTGCGGTTCTCGTGGATGTCGACGGGATGGTCGCGCAGGCGATGAGCGAAGGGCCCGGCATCAGCTACGAGCTTCTGCCCCGGTACGTGGTGAGCGGGAAGGCGGTCGCCGCGTCGGTGGCCACGATCTCCAAGAAGGTCGCGATCGCGCCGGTCGACTCCAAACGGGTGGTCGCTCACAGGCGGTTGACGCTCACGAAGTCAGTGCCCGGGCGCGCTCTGGACTCCCAGGCGGCGATCGCCGCAGTGGCTGCTGCGGTCCGTGCCGAGTGCCTCGCCGCAGGGGCGACGCAGCCGACCGTGCAGGTCGCCACCGTGAAAGTCGCTCCGAAGGTCACCGAGAGCAACATCGGGCGGACCATCGTGGTCGTCCTCGGAGAACGCAAGCTCTACCTGTACAAGGAGGCTCCGCTCCTGAGGACCTTCCGCTGCGCCATCGGCCAGCCGAAGTACCCGACGCCGCTCGGCACCTTCAAGATCATCGCCAAGAAGTCCATGCCCTCGTGGACGAACCCTGGCAGCGCGTGGGGCAAGAGCATGCCGGCCTACATAGCGCCCGGGCCCAATAACCCGCTCGGGCTGAGGGCGTTGTATCTGAACTCGCCCGGCATCCGCATCCACGGGACGAACAACATCGGCTCCATCGGGACGCCGGCGAGCCACGGCTGCATGCGCCTGGCCAACAGCGACATCGTCAAGCTGTATCCGCTGGTGCCGGTGGGGACGCCCGTCTACATCGTGAAGTAGGCGGGTCGGGCCGAGGCCGCTCGACTCCGGGGCTACGGCGTCGCCGCGAGGTCGGCGCGCGCCTTCGTCGACGCTTCAGCGGACAGATAGTCGCCGTGGTACGGCAGCATGTGCTCGAAGTCGAGAGCGATGAGACTGCGGACCGTCTCGTTCGCCTGAGCGGTGTCGGCGTTGTAGTGCTCGGGCGCGCCGGTGACTTTGCCGTCTCCGTAGCGCAAGGCGTCGCCCGCGATCAGCAGCGACAGCGAGGGCAGCAGCAGCGACAGGTGTCCGGGAGTGTGTCCCGGCGTGTGGAGTATCCGGATCCCGCCCAGAACGCCGAGCTCCTCTCCGCCGACCAGGCGCAGCGTCACAGCCACGCGCTCCGGCTTCATCGCGGAGGGGGTCGCTGCCGGCGCGCCCGTGCCCTCACGGACCCACGCGGGCACGGCCCGCGGCACACTCCCGTCGATGAACCCGGCATCGGCCGTGTGCGCCCATACCTCGGCTCCGGTGAGTCGCACCGCCTCGGCGAGACCGCCTGTGTGGTCGAAGTGGTGGTGCGTCACGATGATCCTGCGCACTGAAGTGGGCGGCATGCCCAGCGATGCGAGCGCTGCCGACAACAGCTGGCCGACTCCCGGGAAGCCGGCGTCGATCAGGGTGCATTCGTCTTTGTCCACGAGCAGGCAGACGTTCACCGTGCCGGGGCGCCCGGGCATCCCCACGCCGTCGACCACATGGACGCCTGGCATGATCTCGGCCATCGTGCCCTCCCCGCCGCCGGTCTCGGTCACCCGCTTCCGAAGAGGTTCCTACCCCGCCGCATGACCGGGCCGCCCTGCGCACTGCGCGGGACCGCCCGCCGATGGATGCCGCCGCCGGCGGGCCGCGCCGCGCCCGCGCGCCCGCGGGAGAGTGAATCGGTGTACCCTTCGCCTACGCACGCCTGCGTACCCGCAACCGTGAAGCGTAGGGGGTCGGCATGACCACGGATAGTCGGATCGGCAGCAAGATCACCACTGTGCGCACGTCACTGGGTCTGAGCCGCGAGGACCTCGCGGAACGCAGCGGCTGCGACGTCGCTGTGATCGAGCGGATCGAGGCGGGAGATGTCGTCCCGTCGCTGGCGCCACTGATCAAGATATCGCGCGCATTGGGTGTGCGACTCGGAACCCTGCTGGACGACGACACCCAGGTCGGCCCGGTGGTGACCCGTCGAAGCGAGGCCGAGGAGGCCCAGCACCTCGTGTCCCTGGAGACGGGGACCGGCTCGGGCTTCCTCCAGTTCTTCTCTCTGGCGGCCGGCAAATCCGCCAGGCACATGGACCCGTTCCTCATCGACGTGAACCCCGGCGAGCAGCACGAGCTCTCGAGTCATGAAGGCGAGGAGTTCCTCCACGTGCTCGACGGCACGCTCGAGGTCGAGTACGGCAAGAGCATCCACACGCTCGCCGTGGGCGACTCCATCTACTACGACTCGATCGTGCCGCATCAGGTGAGGGCCGCCGGTGAAGCGCCCGCGCGCATCCTTGCCGTCGTCTACACCCCGTCGTAAGGGAGGCCTCGATGCCCTACACGGAACTCACCATCGGCCAGTACTTCGAGCGGCAAGCCGCCGCGTCCCCGGACCATGAGTTCATCGTCTACCCGGACCGTGACCTTCGCTGGACCTACGGCGAATTCGACCAGAGGGTCGACTGGCTCGCCAAGGGACTGCTGGCCATCGGCATCGGGAAGGGCGATCACGTCGGCATCTGGGCTCGCAATGTGCCCGACTGGATCACCTTCATGTTCGCGACCGCCAAGATCGGGGCTGTGCTCGTCACGGTGAACCCCGTCTACAAGAGCCACGAACTGGCCTACGTCATCAAGCAGTCCGACATGAAGGCGCTCGTCATCATCGACGCGTTCCGCGACGTGGACTACGTGCAGATCGTCCGGGAGCTGGTCCCCGAGTCCTTGCGCTGCGAGCGCGGGCACCTCGAGACGACCGAGTTCCCTCAGCTCAAGTCGCTCATCTACATGGGCCCGGAGAAGCACCGCGGCTTCTACAGTGTTCCCGAGTTGCTCGTCTTGGGCGAGCACATGCCCGACGACGAGTTGCGGGGCATCACCGCCTCACTCCGAAGCGACGACGTGATCAACATGCAGTACACGTCGGGCACGACCGGCTTCCCCAAGGGCGTCATGCTCACGAGCAGGAACATCCTGAACAACGGCTACTGGATCGGCGAGCGACAGCGCTTCACGCCGGAGGACCGCGTGTGCCTGCCGGTGCCCCTCTTCCACTGCTTCGGCTGCGTGCTCGGTGTGCTCGCAACGCTCACACATGGCGCGACGGCGGTGATGGTGGAGATCTTCGATCCGGTCATCGTTCTCGCCGGCGTGCAGAAGGCGCGCGCCACGGCGCTCTACGGCGTCCCCACGATGTTCATCGCCGAGCTCGCCCACCCGATGTTCGACATGTTCGACCTTTCGAGTCTGCGCACCGGGATCATGGCCGGCTCGCCGTGCCCGATCGACACCATGAACCAGGTCATGGCGAAGATGCACGCGCGCGACATCACCATCGCGTTCGGGCTCACCGAGGCGAGCCCCGTGTGCACCCAGACGTCCACCGACGACTCGCCGGAGATCCGCGCGGAGACGGTGGGACGCCCGCTGCCGGAGATCGAGTGCAAGATCGTGGACCCGGACACCGGCGTGGAGTGCCCGACGGGGGAGCCCGGTGAGTTCTGCGCACGCGGCTACAACATCATGAAGGGCTACTACAAGATGCCGGAGGCCACCGCAGCCGCGATCGACAAGGACGGCTGGCTGCACTCCGGCGATATCGCCACGGTGGACGCGGAGGGCTACTTCCGCATCACGGGCCGCATCAAGGACATGATCATCCGCGGCGGGGAGAACATCTACCCTCGCGAGATCGAGGAGTT
>CAIKZH010000005.1 GCA_903831865.1 uncultured Coriobacteriia bacterium | reverse complement strand
TCCTCGAGAGCGCCCGCGTAGTCGAGCGCGAGCATGCGATGCTCGAATGCGTGCGGCAGGCGCTCCGCGATGCAGATGATGTCCAGATCGTCGTCCGCCGGCACCGGGACCGCGGGGACCACGCCGCCGCAGTACTTCTCGGTCATGTTGAACAGTCGCGAGACGAGGTTGCCCCAGTCGTTGGCAAGGTCCCCGTTATAGCGCTGGACCATGGCCTCCATGGAGATGGAACCGTCGTGGCCGAACTGCACGTCGCGCAGGAAGTAGTAGCGGTAGGCGTCGACACCGAAGCGCTCGACGAGCTCCTCCGGAGAGACCGCGTTGCCCTTGGACTTGGACATCTTCTCCCCGCGCGTGAGCAGGAACCCGTGGGCGAACACGGTCTCGGGCAGAGGAAGGCCGGCCGCCATGAGCATCGCCGGCCAGATCACGCAATGGAAGCGGATGATGTCCTTGCCGACGAAGTGCATCTGCGCCGGCCAGCGCCGAGCGAACTCATCCGCCCGCTCCGGATCACCGTAGCCGACGGCCGTCACGTAGTTGAGAAGCGCGTCGAACCAGACATACATGACGTGCTCGGGGTCGAAGGGCAGCGGGATGCCCCACGTGAAGGCGGTGCGCGACACCGAGAGGTCCCGCAGCCCGCTGTTGACGAAGGAGAGCACCTCGTTGCGCCGAGACTCCGGCTGCACGAACTCGGGATGCGCTGCGTAGTACTCCAGCAGCCGATCCTGGTAGGCGGACAGACGGAAGAACCAGTTGTCCTCGCTCACAAGCTGGACCTCGCGGCCGCATTGAGGACAACAGCCGCCCTCGCCGAGTTGGTCCTCGGTATAGAAGGTCTCGTCAGGCAGGCAGTACCAGCCCTCATAGTGGCCGGGATAGATATCGCCCGCGTCCTTGAGCACCTGCAGGAATGCCTGGGCGCCGCGGGTGTGCCGCTCCTCCGTGGTGCGCACGAAGTCGTCGTTGCTGATGTCGAGCAGCCGCCACGTGTCGAGGAACTTCGGCGCGATCGTGTCCACCCAGTCCTGGGGCGTCGAGCCATTGCGCTCGGCCGCCTCGGCGACCTTCTGCCCATGCTCGTCGAGCCCAGTCAGGAAGTGCACGTCATGACCCGTCATCCGGCGGTACCGCGCGAGCGCGTCCGCAGCGATCGTCGTGTAGGCGGTCCCCAGGTGCGGTACCGCGTTGACGTAGTAGATCGGCGTCGTGAGGTAGAAGGAGGGTCGCTGCATGAGGTTACGGTACTCTCGCGTTGGGAACGAAAGGGACGTGAAGCCCGAGGTCAGTGGCTTTCTTCGTGCGGATTCTACCAGCGAGACAGCCGACTGGGGGGGGAAGGCGAAAGGATGACAGACACCGGCATCGTGCGCAGAGTCGACGACCTGGGCAGGATCGTCATCCCGATGGAGCTCCGGCGCACACTGGGCATCAAGGTCCACGACCCCCTGTCGATCTCAGTCGAGAACGAGCGGATCGTGCTGTCGAAGAACCGGGACGCCTGCGTCATCTGCGGGGCGTCCGGCGACGACAAGCAGGTCGTGCGCGTGCTCGACCGCGCTGTGTGCAAGGACTGCGTGGGGGCGCTCAAGCGGCTCTGAAGAGGCTCAGGGGTGAGGTTCAGGCCTCGGTTGCGCGACCCACCGCGGCGGCGTAGACCACATTGCGCGGGAGACCTGTCTCCCGCGCGACTTGGATCACCGCGTCCTTCCGCGTCGCGCCCTCACCCACGACCTCGTCCACGCGCGACCTCAGCCTGGCCTCGTCGACCTCCGGAGCGACACGTCCGCTCGGCGGCGGGCCGACGAGCAGGACAACCTCGCCCTTGAGCTCGCGTGACGCAAGGTCATGCGCGAGCTCCTCCACGCCTCCCCGGACGACCTCCTCGTGGATCTTCGTGAGTTCCCGAGCCATCACCGCCCGCCTGCCGGGAAGTACTTCCGCGAGCGACGCGAGCGACGCCGCCGTGCGCCGCGGCGACTCGTAGAAGACCAGCGTGGCGCCGAGGCCGGAGAGCGACTCGAGGACGCGGCGGCGGTCACCCGCCTTCCTCGGCAGGAAGCCTCCGAAGTAGAACGCGTGCGTGGGCAAACCGCTCGCGACGAGCGCCGTCACGATCGCGCTGGGCCCGGGGAGGACCTCGACCGCGAGGCCCTCGGCAAGGCACGCGTCCACCAACCGTGCGCCGGGGTCTGAGACGCCCGGCGTCCCCGCGTCGCTCACCAATGCCACGCGCTCGCCCGACGCCACCCGTCCCACGACCTGCGGCGTTCGGCGCTCGAGATTCTTGGCGTGATACGGCTCGAGGGGCGTGACGATGTCGTAGCGCGCGAACAGCCGCCTCGTGATGCGCGTGTCCTCCGCCTCGACGATGTCCGCGCTCCTTAAGGCGTCGAGAACGCGCAGCGTCACGTCGCCAAGATTGCCGATCGGTGTCGCGCACACGATGAGGCGTCCGTCAGACATCGGCGCGCGCGGGACCGCCGCCGGGCTCCCGTCAGTACCCGGTGGCGGGCGGCGCGGGGGGCACGGGAGGCGCTGGGGGCACAGGCGGAGCCGTCGGTTCCGGGACGGGCGGCGTCGGCGACGCGGGGACCGGTGGCGCAGAGGGGGCCGACGCCATCGGCGTGCTTCCCGGTGCCACGACTCCCGTGGCCGCCTCGCGACCGTTCATGCGCCGGAAGAAGATCGTCCAGGCCGACTGGAAGAACGCGGACCAGATCGCCCCCGGCACGAGCAGGATCAGCAGCGTCACGGCAAGGAGCACGCCGCCGGCGACCCACTGCCGGGCCAGGAACGCCACGCCGGCAGGGAGCGCGAGCACGAGAGCGACGAGACCGAGCGCGATCCCGACCACGATCCCGATGCCGGTCATCATCAGGAACATCAGGAAGGCCCCACGCTTGGCCCACAGGTCACGCCAGCCCTGCTTCAAGGAATCGATCACGTGCCGATCGTCGAGAACGGCGTAGTTGAGGGCGAGCT
>CAIKZH010000004.1 GCA_903831865.1 uncultured Coriobacteriia bacterium | reverse complement strand
GCTCATCCGACCCGCGCCGAGGAGTTCGTCGTACTCGCGCAGCGAGAAGGTGTTCACGTACAGCGTGCCGTCCAGATAGCTGAACGCACCGGACCCGATGCCCACGTACTCCTCGTAATCCACGATGTACTCGTCGATCATCCCTCCGGCGATGCGTGAGAACGTCCAGGCGCTGCCGTTCTCGAACGTGTCCGAGAGCCCCTCGGAGAGCAGCTTGTAGAACGTGGCCTCGCGACGGTAGTCGACCGGGCCGACGGTCTTGGCCAATTCGCGGGACACCGCGGGTGAGGCCATGAGCGGGTAGAAGGTCGTCTGGTTGCAGCCGCTCGCCTTGAGCATCTCGACATCCCGGCGCAGCATCGCCTCGGTCTGCGAGGGGAAGTTGAAGATCATGTCCACGTTCATGGAGTGGAAGGCGCCCGCGGTCTCCTGGATCCGCTGAAGGATCTCCTCGCCGGAGCCGTACTTGTCGTAGCGCTCCATCTGGCGCAGCAGCCCGTCGTCGAAGCTCTGCACGCCCACGGAGAGGCGCTGCACACGCGGGGCGAGCGCCTCGACGTACTCCGCCGTCAGGTGGTTCGGGTTGGTCTCGGACGAGACCTCCTGGATGGAGAAGAGCTCGCGGGCCAGATCGATGGTGTCAGTGAGCTCCTGCAGAATGATGGTGGGGGTCCCGCCGCCCACGTACATGGAGGTGAAGTCGTAACCCAGGTCGGCCACCATACGCATCTCCTCGCGCAGCCGCGCGAAGTACGGCACGGCCCGCCCCGGGGAGAACGGGAACCGGTTGAAGGAGCAGTAGGGGCAGAGCCTCTGACAGAACGGGACGTGCGCATAGAGCAGGTACTGCGCGCCGGGGCGCGGGCCGGGCAGCTTCGTGACATCCGCGTGCTGGAGCGCCAGATAGCGTGAGTTGAGCGTGCGGACAACGGGTGTGAGGACGCGCTCGGCGAGCACTATGCGCCCGTTCCGAGGGCCCGAACCGCGATGTCGCTGCGGAACTGCATGCCGTCTAAGGAGATCTTGGCGGCCGCCTCGTACGCCCGGTCACGCGCCTGCGCGAGGGTCGGCGCCAGCGCCGTCACGTCGAGCACGCGCCCGCCGGCTGTGACGAGCTCGCCGCCCTTGCTTCGGGCCGTGCCCGCGTGGAATACCATGACGCCCGGGACCCGCTCCGCCTCGCCGATGCCACTGATGGGCTTGCCCTTCTCGTAGTCACCGGGATACCCGCCGGAAGCCAGGACCACAGAGACTGCGGCGGCCTTCTTCCAGCGCAGCTTCACGTGATCGAGCGTGCCGTCGGTGACCGCAAGCATCACGTCGACGAGGTCCGATGACAGCCGAGGCAGCAGGACCTGGGTCTCCGGGTCGCCGAACCGCGCGTTGTACTCAAGCACCTTCGGCCCGCCCTCGGTGAGCACGAAGCCGCCGTAGAGCACGCCGCGGTAGCGGACCCCCTCGGATGCGAGCCCCTTCACGGTGCGGACGAGAAGGTCGGCCATGACGGCCTCGGTCTTCTCGTCGACGGAAGGGACGGGAGAGTAGACGCCCATACCTCCGGTGTTCGGACCCTGATCGCCGTCGAGGGCGCGCTTGTGATCCTGCGCCGGCGCCATCGTCTCCACGGTCTCGCCGTCCGTGAAGGCGAGAAGCGAGCACTCCGGGCCCGAGAGGAACTCCTCGATCACGACGCGGCATCCGGCGTCGCCGAACCTGCCGCCGAACGACTCGCGCACCGCGTCGATCGCCTCCGCGCGCGTCTCGGCGACGGTGACGCCCTTGCCGGCGGCGAGTCCGTCAGCCTTGACGACGATAGGGAACGGGCTGCGCTTGATGTACGCGATGGCCCGGTCGACCTCGTCGGATTCGAAGGCGTGGGACGCTGCGGTCGGTATGTCGTGGCGCCGCATGACGCCCTTCGCGAACTCCTTGCTGCCCTCGAGCTGGGCGGCGAGCCGGCTGGGACCGAACACGCGGATGTCGCGCGCGCGGACCGCGTCCGCGACCCCGGCCACGAGCGGCGCCTCCGGCCCGACCACGACCAGGTCGGCGTCGCATCCCGCTGCGAAGGCCGCGACGGCGACAGGATCGTCGATGTCGAGCCCGGGCACGTTCGTCGCCGACGGCTCGGTCCCGCCGTTGCCGGGAGCGACGAGGATCTCAGGAGCGTGCCTTGAGCGGGCCAGCGCCCACACGATCGCATGCTCGCGACCTCCGCCGCCCAGGACGAGTATCCGCATGACCCCTCCAAGCACGCCGGACCACCGAACCGGACCGTCTTCGGGCTCAGCGAACAACGCCCGTGCGCGGATTGTACGACGACCAGGCGCGGCGTCCCTCTACAGGCGACGCTCCCAGCGCCTCATGATCGTCTGCTCGCGGCTCGGCCCGACGGCGATGATCGAGACCGGCACCTCCGCAAGGTCCTCGAGGAAGCCGATGTAGTCGCGCGCCTCCTTGGGAAGCTCGTCGAATGTGCGGCACCCCGAGATGTCCGCGTTCCAGCCCGGGAGTTCCTCATAGATGGGCCGGGCGTGATGGAAGATGCTCTGGCGGCAGGGCAGCTCGTTATAGCGCCGCCCTTCGTACTCGTAGGCCACGCAGACCTGTATGGACTCGAGGTCCGAGAGCACGTCGAGCTTGGTGATCACGAGGTCCGTCAGCCCGTTCACCTGCACGGCGTAGCGGACGATCACGCCGTCGTACCAGCCGCACCTCCGCTGCCGGCCGGTGGTGGTGCCGAACTCGCCCCCCCGGTTCGTGAGGAACTCACCCACGGAGCCCGGATCGCTCGGGAGCTCGGTCGGGAACGGACCGGAACCGACGCGGGTGATGTAGGCCTTGGCGATGCCGAGCACGCGGTCGATCGCCTTCGGGCCGACGCCCGAGCCCGTGCAGGCGCCGCCGGCGGTGGGTGACGACGACGTCACGAACGGATAGGTGCCATGGTCGAGATCGAGGAGGGTCCCCTGAGCGCCCTCGAAGAACACCCATTGGTCGGCCCGCAGCGCGCGGTTGACCACATCGGAGACGTCCGCCATGTGCGCCACGATCCTCGACGCGTATCCCATGTACTCCTCGAGGATCTCGTCGACGGTGTACGCGGGCAGTCCGTAGACCTTCACGAGCACGTCGTTCTTCTCGACGAGCGCGGCCTCGATCTTCTTGCGGAGGATGTGCTCGTCGGTGAGGTCCTGCACACGTATCCCCATGCGCGACGCCTTGTCCTGGTACGCCGGCCCGATCCCGCGGCGCGTCGTGCCGATCTCGTTGTCGCCGAGTCGCCGTTCGCTGGCGCCGTCGAGGTCGCGATGGTAGGGCATGATCAGGTGGGCGTTGCAGGAGATCAGCAGGCGGTGCGTGGTCAGCCCGTCGGCCTCCAGGCGGTCCATCTCCTCGAGCAGGACCTTGGGATCGATCACGACGCCGTTCCCGATGACGGGCGTGATGTGCGGATACATGATCCCGCTCGGGATGAGATGCAGCTTGAGCACACGGCCGCCATGGACGATCGTGTGTCCGGCGTTGTTGCCGCCCTGGAACCGGACGACGTAATCCATGTCGTCCGCGAGGAGGTCGGTGATCTTGCCTTTGCCTTCGTCGCCCCACTGGGCGCCGACGAGTACGATGCCGGCCATGGTCGGCTGCTCCTAGAAGCAAGATCGGTCCCGCGGACCCTCGCCGCCGCTCCCGGACCGGGCGTCCCGCACGTGGCGGGGCCGTGCGCGGGTCCCATCGATCGGGCTCATGCGCGCGGCAAGTATGACTGACGAGCCGGACGGACGCCAGCGGCGAGGCGCCGACGCGGACGCCCGCCAGCCGGTCCCGGTCCCTTGACGCCCCCGGCGCCGTGGGATAGTGTCCTCCCGTTCGTGTAAGTGATTGATAACTACGCCCGCTGTTTCGGACAATGGGATGCGAAGGGGTGGCGGACATCATCGAGACCCGCGACATCGCGAAAGAGAGCCGCCCATGAACCGGCGCGTGATCACCGGGCTCGCCGTCGCAGTGCTCGTCGTGGTCGTCATCGTGGTGGGCGTCCTGTGGGAGCAGTCGGTGAGCGCGCAGTCGGCGGGCCTCCTGGCCCTTGCCGGCGACGTGCGGGCCCAGAGCGTCGTCGTCAACGCGCCCGCCATCGTCCTTCCGGCCATCAACACCTCGATCGGCATACCTACGAGCGGCACTCCCGCACCTTCGTCGCACGGCCCTTCGGGTGGCTCGAGCTCCTCACGTGCGCCGGGCCTGGCGGGCCGGATCGTGAAGGACTACGTCGTTCTCGGCAGCGCCGTGACCACCGGACAACCGCTCGCGCAGCTCGACACCGCGATGCTCGACCTCGGCGTCGCGCAGGCCAGGACCGCAGCGATCCGCGCACATGCTCAGGTGGCGGTGCTGGACTCGACGCTCGACACGCTCTCCGACAACCAGGCGAAGCTGGCCACCGCCCGGTCGCAGCTGGCGACGGCGGGATCGAAGCTCTCGAGCGCTCTGTCCCAGGCCACCGCGGGACGAGCGCAGCTCGTCGCGGCCATCGCCGCTCTGCAGAAGCTGATCTCGCACATGCCCACGAGCACGCCGATGCCGACCTCCACGCCACCACCCGGGCCGAACCCCAAGGTGCTGCTCGCACAGCTGAAGGCGAAGCTCGCGCAGCTCGACGCCGGTCTCACGCTGCTGCATGCCGGCTTCGGTCAGCTGGCGACGGGACGCGCGCAACTCGCGAGCGCCAGCTCCCAGCTCGCCACCGCCCGCGACCAGCTTCAGACCGCGCGCGACGTGGCCGGGATCGCGGCTGAGGCCCAGGATCTCGGCATCCAGGTGGCGCAGGTCGAGCGGGGACAGGCCCGCGTGCTGTCGCCCGTCTCGGGCCGGGTGACCTACACCCTGGCGGCCGGCTCGGTCGCCATGGTGGGCACGCCCCTCGACACGATCGCCCCGGACCGCCCTGTGCTCGTCGACACGTACGTCGCAGACAGTCAGCTGGGGCTGGTGAGGCTCGGCCAGAACGTCGACGTGACCTACGACTCGGAGCCTGACGCCGTCCTCCACGGGCACGTCACGACCATCGGATCGAGCTCGACATTCCCGCCGACCTCGTTCCCCACCAACCTCATCCATCTCACGCGCGCCATGCGCGTGACCATCACGCTCGATCGCGGGCCGGCGCCACCG
>CAIKZH010000003.1 GCA_903831865.1 uncultured Coriobacteriia bacterium | reverse complement strand
CTCGATCCATCGCAACTCCTCGCTCTCGAGGTGTTGCGACGACCGCTTGATTTCACCCTGGCTCCCGTTGTCGGAGTGGGCGATGAGTCCGCCGTCGTGCTCCTGTCGTGCTGACAGCGCCATGTCGAAGGCGTCGGTGACGAGCGACTGGCGCATGTGGCTCGCGAGCTGCCAGCCGACGATGCGCCTCGTGTGCACGTCGAGCACGATGGCCAGGTAGCTCCAGCCCTCCCAGGTGCGGATGTAGGTGAAGTCCGAGAGCCACACCTGATCGGGGCGATCGGCGGAGAAGTCACGGCGCACGAGATCGGGAGCGGCGCTGGGAGACGGGCCGGGGATGGTCGTGCGGCAGACAGGGCCGTTGGAGACTCCCGCGATGCCGTGGGCGCGCATCAGCCTCTCGACGGTGCAGCGGGCGACTGTCGTGCCCCGGGCGTTGAGCTCGTCCCAGATCTTGAACTGGCCATAGATGCCGTCAGAGTCAGCGTGCACGCGGCGGATCTCGGCCAGCAACCGGATGTCTCGCAGCGAGCGAGCAGACGGTGGTCTGGTCCGCCTCGCCCTATACGCACTCGCGGAAGCCTCTATCTCCCGGCAGATCGGCTCGACCCCGAAGTGCTCGCGATTCGCGTCGACGAACGCGCTCACCTCGGACGGGGCTGGTCGAGTTCGCGGGCGAAAAACACGCTCGCCGCCTTCAGGATCTCGTTGGACCTCTTCAGGTCGCGGTTCTCGCGCCGCAGAGCCGTGAGCTCCTCGCGCTCGGCGGTGGTGAGGCGATCCGAGCGCGTGCCGTCGTCGGCCTCGTCCTGGCGCACCCACAGCCGCAAGGTCTCGTGGTGCATGCCCAGATCACGCGCCACCGCGGCGATCGGGCGCTCGGACTCCCGGGCGATCCTGACACAGCGCTCACGGAACTCGGGCGGGTACTTCGAAGGTCGTGCCACAGGTCCGACTCCTTTCTCCGGGATCAAGTAATCCTGGAAACGGAGCCTCCGTCAAACCCGGGGCGTTTCAGGGATGACGTCTTTGGCCAGTATGGCCAACCCAGCGGCGAGCGCGGTCCCGAGAGTGATTCCCACGTTCGCTGTCGCAGCCATCGACGTTGAGTGCGCCTCCAAGTTCGTCTCGATCTTGTCGAGAGTCTTGCGCGCCTGATCGTTGAGCTCGTCAATCCGCGTCACGGTTCCCCCGGTTCTGTCGAACAATGACTAGCGGATTCGCCTGAAGCCACTTCGGACCGCGTCTCTGGAGCACATACGCCAAGATACGCCTGCCCAGAGCGTTGTCGCGAGACATGCGTGGGGGTCCAAGCAGGGTCAACCCCCTGCGGGACCAACCCTCTTCTCGGGCGAGCTTCACACTCTCCTCTACGCTGCTGCCTTGAGTCGCTCAGCAGGGCCGTCGTGTGTCAGTCCTTGGCACGAAGGCCGACGTCGTGCTTGCCCTCCGGGTAGTAGTCGATGAAGCGTATCGCTCTGGCACTCGGGCACTCGTAGTGGATGCGGCGCGGCCCTCGGGCACGGAAGCGTCGAACCGTCTGGCCGGCCCACGAAGCGTCCTCGTCTTGGATGGCGCGGTCTCCCTCTGCAGCTCGTCGCGTCTGCGTCAACCGCCGCACCATGGAATCCAGCACGCCCGCGCGGTCATCGCGTTCCTTTGAAAGAGCTCGCAGAAAGTCCCCAGCGAAGCTGAACTCGTAGATGAAGCCGTCGGCCGAGAATGCGTGCCGCCGATGCCAGATCCCCAGCGCGCGCCGCAGCGTCTCCCCATCGTCGGCCGACTGGGGCCACAGATCGTCAGTCACTTCCACCAGCGCGAGAATGTCGTCGTACTCTGACACCGTCTGCACCTGGCGGTCCGCGCAGCCAGGCTGGCGCACAAGGACGCTTGTCGGGCGCTCCGCGTCGAAGCCGAGAGCCAGAACGAAGTCCTCGTCCAACAGGCAGTAGCTGGCACAGATCCGCAGGAACTCCTCCTTGTAGGGCTCTTCGTCCGGGCGGCCCGTCGGGTCGGGTGCGATCTCCGCAAGCCCTTCCGTGTCGTCCGTAGGCACGCTGTCCAGAAGCGGGCGCAGCTGCTTCGCGACCCGCTTGCTGTAGAACTGGTTCCAGGCGGCCTTGTCCCTGAACCAGGCTGGCCCCGAGTCAACTCCCCAAAGGAGCGCTTCAATCCGGTCGGACCATGCAAGGCGACCTGACCCAACGCGCAAACCGCCGAGTATGTCGAGGAACCGCGCCTCGAAGGCGTCCCGCTTCTCATCAACGCGCCAGTCCTCGGCTGTGATGTGGTAGACGGACGGCTCGGGAACGGCACGAATTGTCGACATGAGTCAGTTCCGGCCAGTGTCGGCTCGGCGCCTGAGCGAGGCACGGAGAATGGCCTCTTGCTCATCTGCGTCCTGGTCGAAGAACCCTTCCGGCCAGTTGACGATGCCGAACACGTCGTCGACTTCGACACGCTCAAAGCGGGTCCCGTGCTCGTCGTTGTGTGCGAAGTAGATAGCGGCATCCTCGGGAGACAGCTGTCCTTCGACTATCCGACGGACGACGCGACTGACAACGTGGTCGCTGTGAGTCTCGACGACGACTGAGCGATCGATCTTGGCGAGACTGATCAGGAAGTCGGCGACCTGCATCTGCAGCTTCGGGTGCAGGTGTATCTCCGGCTGTTCCAGCAGCAGCGTGTCCTGTGGCTGCATCCTGAGCCCCTGCAGCAAGATGGGAAGCAGCTGGCTCACGCCGAATCCTGTCCCTGCCAAAGAGACGGGCACAGATCCAGTCGCGCTCGACGTCAGCGTGAGCTCGACTCCTGTCTCCGACGCGACGGCCTGCAGCCTGCCCAGTTCCATCACGTCAAACCAGTGCTGCAACTCCTCCAGGACGGTGGAGTTGTTCTGCTCGACGTCGTCCGAGTCCGAATCCAGCCGGGGCCGGTCGCACGGTCTGTTGTACTCCTGCGCCAGTACCTGAGCGGCGTTCTCGCCGCGAGGCCCGATGTCGGCAGCATCGCTCGTCACCGGGTAGTCGCTTTGCGGTTCTGCTCGAAGTGGGCCCACGTACTTGAGGGTTGGACCGAGCGCCGTAGCAATCACATCGATGAGGGCGCAGGACAGACGCAGCGCCCGAGCATCCATGTCTCGCTGTCCGAAGTCAGAACCTCGCAAGTTGAACGCGAATGAACCTCGCACCATGAACGGGGATGTGAACCGAAGACGTCGGGAGGCATAGGACGCCCCGAGGTCTTCGGCTAGGACGACCTCGTCTGGCTTCAGCCGGTGCAGCGTCACGTCAGCTGAGAACTCGTTGCGACGGGGACCGTCGTCGCCAGACAGCGTGTAGCGTATGGTTGCCACCTGATCCGGCGCCGGGCGCTCGATGCTCATCTCGAAGTAGACTTCGTCGCTGCCGGCCGCTCTAGTGGCGAGCCTGCTGACGAAGGGGAAACGCTGCCAGGCCGGGCCAGAGTGCTCCGCTGCGGCCAGAGTGACCTCAAACGCAAGGCTAGTAACGTCCCACATGGACGCCACGCCCTCATCTTCGAGCGCCGTCCCCGCCGCCACCGCCCACAGAGCAGGGCGAGCGTGCTCCACGTTATGCCCCGCGACATCGAACTCGAGCTTCAGCGTGACCGGAAGCTGGAGATCGTAGCCGCGCACCACTTCTCTGAAGCTACCGAGGCGAACCAGCGGCCCGTTGAGCAGAACGGGCGCTCGATCCACCGCAGGGCCTTCGAAGGTCTGGCTCAGCATAAGAAGGCTCTGCAGCACCGAGCTCTTTCCGGAGGCGTTTGGACCGCACAGCACTGTGAGTGGCCGTAGCTCTAGCTCCCCGAGATCTGCGATGGACTTGAAGTTGAAGAGGCCAAGCTTGACGACCACGAGAGCCTCCCGTCGGTTCGTACTTGCCGAACGCTGCCCTGTCTGACCGTGCTCCCAGGCTCTCCGCGGCTTGTTGTCACAGGCAGTCTACGCTGGTCACTTGCCACCCCAGGTGATCCAGGGGTCGAGCGAGCTTGTGACGTCGCCCAGCCTGTCCACGCCTCACCCCGGCGCCTTCAGGTCCGCGAGCAGCTGCGCGGCGCTGAATCATTCTGGGCACGTGCCTCTCCCGAGCACCTCCGCTCATGGACGAGCGGCGATCTTCCTCTGCAGCTTCTCGATGTCCGCCTGCTCGTCGCGAACGTGCATCCTGCGGTGGCAGTTGGGGCAGAGAGCCACGGCGTTGTCGAGCGCGTCGCGGCCGTCACGAGACAGCCACTGCACGTGATGGGACTCGAGATAGGGTCGCCTGTTCATCGAGTGGAATGGAGCCGGCTGTGCGCACAGGTCGCACACGCCGCGGGCAAGTTGTTTCGCGAACGCCGCCACGAACGAATCGCGCACGAAGGTGGCGCCGTTTGACTCGACCCTTCGCGGATTTGGATTCGCTGCCGCGGCCCTTGCCGCCAGCTCTTCCGAAGGCAGAACTTCGGCGAGCCGCTCGTTCTGGTCCAGCCACGCTTGCAGAGCATCGGCTCCGTTGGCAACTGGCGCTTCCGCCATGGGCTGCGGGTAGGGAGCAGCGGACTTGCGCGGGGGCGCCTCCGGATGCGCAGCGAGAGACATCCTCGGCGCGCTCATGATCGCGGATGCGGTGTCGCTTCCCAACCAGAAGGCCGTCTTCCTCCTCTGGCGAGTCTCGGGGAACGATTGCGGGCCTTCCTTGTCTCTCGCGACAGCGAACGTCCAGGAGACCGGCAGGGTGTGCCGATACGGCTCCCCGCCGGAACTCAGCGGCTGCTCGGGCCGGAACTCGTACGGGCCGTCGATCATGCCAACGATCAGCCGGCGACGCCTGCCATCGGCGGTGACGACAAGGTCGCCTGGCTTCGCCTCGAGGGCGAAGTGGACTATCTCGGCGTAGAGCTTCGCCGGGCGGCCGGATGCGTTCACGCCATCGGGATAGGTCCGAAGGAGCATGCGCTCCAGGTCTGCAGCCGACTTGACGGACGATAGGTCTCCGAACTTCGACCAGCCGACCGCGACGAGCCCGGACCGGACGAAGTCATCGACGAGCTCGTTGCCGTTGCCGGCGCGCACAAACAACATGGATTCCACTGGTGGCCTCCGCGTCTCGCAAAGGGTCTTGGTCGGGAACGCCCGAAACGGTGGAGTCTGCCCCTTCGGAGAGTCCTCGGTACTTGGCGCCGGTCGGGACCGCCGGTTCCGCCGAACGGGTTGCGCGTGATCTGCGCGGATCCCCCACCATTGTGCGCCTCGCAGGACGCGTCAGGACGCGCTTGTTCGGCTGCCCCGACAAGGCCGCTGATCAGAACGGCCGAGGAGTCGCCCCGCTGGTGTCACAGCTTGCCCGTGAGGACAGTGTCAAGTTCCTCGTGCCTGCGCTTCAAGCCCGCAAGTTGGCGGTTGATGGGAGCCAGCTCCCCGTCGAAGCCGCCGTAGTCTGCTGAGGCGCTCCAGCGCCAGAAGCCGAGAAGGTCGAGGGGGAGTTCGCGGTCGCCATCGCGGAGGCGCTCGCTTCCGGTTCGCCTCGCTTGCGGAATCCGATCGTACTCGCTCGTGCGCCCCCCGACCCGGTAGAAGGGCTGATCGCAGCGTCGTCGGCGACTGCTCTACCTCATCCTCCTCTGAGCGCCCGGGCGAGTTGTTCGATAGTGCGCGTCCGTGCCGGTTCTGGGAGCGCGGACCACCCACGGTACGAACCGAGCACCGACTCGTAGACACGAAGCTTCCGCTTCCGAGATGGCGGCAAGGGGATGAACGGTTCGAGGCGAGGGTCTAGCCCGAGGTCGTGCACGACCGCCTGGGCGTGCACGCGGCGGCTCTGCTCGTCAATCGCGCCCATGACGGCCAGCAGCGCGAACGCTTCCGTGTTCGAGAACATCCTCAGCCTCGCGGATTGTGAACAGACGCCCAAGTCGGGATCGCAGACCCGACCCTAGTCGAGGTGGACAACCGCGCCACCTTCTCCGACGAAGATGGCGGAGATCCCTGTGCGTGTCTTCGCCAGCTGCGGCAAGCGGGACCACAGGCCCCGGAACTGAGGCATGTCGGGAAGGGCGATGCTGTGGTGAGCCCCGGGATCATCCATCCGCTGCAGCGTCTCGCCGAGCATGGACAGGAAGTAGTTCACGCGCATCGCGCCCAGCGAGCCGCAGCCCTTCGCCTCGATGACCCAGCGCTCGCCGCCACGCCTGGCCTCGATGTCGATGCCGCGCTCACGCCCCCAGCGGACCACGACCGACCATCCGGCGGCTTCCAGCCAATCTGCGACCGCTCGCTTCACCTCGTCTTCGCTCATGCCCGAGGAGCTGCGGGCTGCGCCGGTCGTGCCCGAGGCACTGCTTCGAGCCTGCGGTTGGACGCCCGGAAGGAAGTTGCCGATCTTGCCATCAGCGCGAGGGAAGCGACTCAAGGCGCCGCCCGCTGCGAGCGCACGAGCCGCCTGATTCACTCCCTGAGGAGCAGATGACGGCCCGAGCAGTCTGTCGGCCAACTCACGGTCCGTCAGGCCGGGAGCCTCAGCAGTAGCAGCCAAGATGCGGTCTCGGAGTGTCACAGTGCCCGACCTCCTCGAGCCTGAGTCTCAGGCGCGAGCATCGTTCGTATGCCGAGTCTAGCCGACCGGAGTGACAAGGGCGCCGCATGCGCGCCCACGGAGCCGGAGGCGAAGCGACAGCTCGCTCACGACTTCGGTGGTGGCCAGGGCAGGTACTTGGGCGATCGCGCCTTGTCGTTGAACTCCGGCAGTCGGCCGAATGCCTCCGCGAACTCCGCGAAGCAGTCGTACTCGCACTTCGCGACGCACCCCATGGCGCGGAGATCGTCCGGGTCGTCGGATGTGACGCTGCACTCGAAGGTGCGGACTGCGACGAAGAGCCCCGCGGGCAGACCGGAGCAGTCGCCGTGCTTGCGGTAGAGCCTCTGGGCACCGCCATGACCCATGCGGCCCTGCAGAGTGCTCTCGAACTGCCCGAGCCGCGAGCCGACTCCGCCCCTCGAGTTCGACATGCCCACGTAGACGATGTCCGCCCGCCACGAGAACGGCTCAGCCGTGATGTCGACTTCGGGGGCTGCGATCACGTAGACGCCGGGGAACCGCAAGCCCGGCAGAGAGGCCCGGTCCGTCCAGCGCGTCCATGCGCTGAATGCACCGGCCTGAAGGCCATTCTGCCGGGTCGCGTCGCGTGACACGTGCTCGGCGGCGCTCATCTGTTCCATCCGGGGAACTCCTTGTCGAGCGCCTTGCGGATGACGCGGCACATCCGCTCGGAGGGTGCGGCGAGCTCGGGGCGCGCGTAGGCGGCCAGGCGCGCGAAGGCCGATGAGATCATCGCGGCCTCGAGCACCGCGCGGGCGACCTGCGTATCGTAATCGGCCTCCGGGGGCAGCGTGAGCTCGGCGGGATCGACGTCCGGGCTCCATGCGATGTCCGGCCTGTATGGCGCGGAGATCCTTCGATGCCGCGCGGCCGCCATCCTGCAGGAGTCCGAGCAGTAGATGCGGGCCCGACCGCGCCTGGCCGGCGGTGGAAGTGGGTTGTCGCAGCCGATCCAGGCGCAGCGAGGTGCTTGTGGGATTCCGCTCATGATCCGAGACTAGCAGCCCTGTGTGACACGGCGCCCTACGCCCTGCCCGGGCCGTGGGTGTCCGCGCTCTCGACGATGTCGGCGACGGCCACGGCGTAGCGCTCGAGCACGCAGGGGAGAAGGCGGTAGGCGGTGGTCGCGCCGACCGGACGGGAGTCGATGACTCCCGCCTCCTTCAGCACTCTGAGGTGCTCCGAGACGGTGGACTGCGCAAGCTCCAGCTCGCCGAAGACCTGCGGGCCCAGGCACTCCTTCTCGTAGGAGAGCAGCCCGATGATCCTCATCCGCGCGGGGTGGGCGAGCGCCCGCGCGAAACACGCCATCTCGTCGTATGTCACGGCCTCCGACCTCCTATCGCATATCGACGATACACGATAGTCAGAGACAGGCGCATCAGGCAACCCCGGACCCCCGGCTTCGTCCCATGTCGTTGCGGCTCGTCACATCTGATTGCGCTGAGTCTCGAGTTTCGTAACACGCGCCAGAAGTTATCGTTGCCGCGAAACGCCCAGATTCGGGCGCAGAGAAGGGCGCCTGGCAGGCAGGGTCGGCGCGGCAGGCCGCTAGAGATTGCAGCCCCCTTACCTTCTCCTCGGGTTGGCGGATACTGTCGCCAAGACGCGAGGCCGGCGTGCCGGGGGGATCAATGGTCGCGAAGAAGACGGCGGTTGACGGAGTGCTCGGTCTCCTTGACCGCGACAGCGGTCAAGGCTCGCGCTACCACTACTGCGCCTATCTCGAGGACCGGCGGTGTCATCATCCGCAGTGGAGTCCGCTCGGATCGCGCCGTCCGCCCGGCGTACCGGCGTCATCGGAGCAGCACGACACGGAGTACTCGTCTCTGTATTACTGGGATCGCGGGGAGTGCCCGCACTACGTGAAGTGGGCGACCCAAGAGGCGTGCCCGTTCGCCAGGCCGAGCCGGGACGCCTGATGGGCTTCGAGGACGCATGGCCCAACCAGACCCAGACGGGCTGCCTGTATCGCTCGGCCGACAAGTGCTTCTGCCCTGAGAGGGCGTGGCTAGCGGATCTTGAGTTGTGGCCGACGCATGAGTGGGCTCTAGGCCACATCGACTCGCCATCCGCCGTGAGTGACAAGAACATCATCCGGTACGCCTGGCACGAGCGGGCGGAGTGCCCGATGGAGTCCGCCGACCGACAGCTCCTCTGTCCGTTCGCCGCGCCGGCAGCGGACGCAGCACGGTTGTTCGGGATCCGGCCCAGTGTGCAGATCACCGCCCCCGATCCCTTCGAGAAGGTCAGCGCGGCCGATGTGATGCTGGTGGGCAAGGCGCCTCCTGCCTCCAGTGTGACGATCGGCGAGCAGGCCGTGACCGTCGGCTCCGACGGCGGCTTCTCCATTGAGGCGCCCCTCGCCATCGGCGCCAATGACCTGCTAGTCGAGGTGACGGACCCGATCGGCAAGTCGCTCTCGTATACCCGCGTTGTCGAGCGAGTCGAGACCGACGACGAGTTCGTCGCGAGTTGTCGCGACATCGAGTACCGCGTTCTGAAGAAGGACGCGAAGCGGCTGGCCGGCACACGGATCCATGTCGTCGGGAAGGTGACCGGCATCCACGAGGAGGATGACGGGAGCACGTGGGTCCAACTCAACACAATCGTGCAAGGTGGCGGCTTCGACGACGTGATTGCCGACTTCCCGAACGAGGTCTCGTTCTACGAGGAGGATGTGGTCGAGATCTGGGGTGAGGTCTCCGGCTTCTTCACGGGCGCAACACCTCTTGGTCCGAAGACCGTTCCTCGGCTGTCTGCTCGGGTCGCATGCCTGGAGAGTGTGGCCAGGCGGTCGGACGCGGCAGAGCGCAGCACGCCGACCGCAGTCGCATCCGCCGAGACGCCGACGACTCCCGCACCAGCGCATCTCAAGCTCGCGATGACCCGCGCCAACGACACAAGGAGCACGAACATGCCTGATTCGGAGTTCTGGACCGGTTGCCAGGAGGTGATTGCCGAGCAGAAGGCGATCTGGGGAGTGCTTGACGATGAACTCTACGGGTTGTGCAGCCGACATCCCAAGCACGATGACACGGCCGGCGTGGTGGCCAAGGTGGCCATCATCGGCCGCGGCTACGCTACGCGAATAGACGCGCTGGTCCCTGCGGAGGATCGATCAGGACCCGGTTCCGCGATACGCGAGGTCGCGCGGATTCTTGCCCACAACCATGCGATGGTCGACGGACTCATCGCCAGTCTGCCGGACGGGGACGATCTCCGGGTGGCGGATCTCGAGACTCTCGTCGCGGTCCATGGCCAGCTGACCACGCTCATTCGCGACTCGCTGGCCAAAGGCCAGACCGGCGACGCGCCCAAGTCGTTCGTCTCCAAGTACCTGCACTTCCACAAGCCCGTCGTGCCGATCTACGACTCCTACTCAGAAGCGGTGCTGAAGGTCTTCCGGTCCAAGGCGCTGGCGGCCCCCTTGTTCAAGTACGACAAGGCGCGCGCTTACAAGTCCTACTGGGAGCACTGCCTCGCGTTCGCCTCCGCGGACGAATCCGCTCGCGCAAACGGACTCGAACTCACGGTCAAGGAGCTCGATGCATTCCTGCTCTCAAAGTGACTGGTCGAGTCCGTTGGCACTGCTCAAGGTAATCCTGGTACGCGAGCATTCGTCAGCAACGGCAAGCAAGGAGGGCAATCATGGCATGCGTCTATTGCGGCATCGATGACAGTCAGGTGGGCGGCAACTGCTCGAACAGTCCGACCGGGAGGCATGTGATTAGCGACCCGTCAAAGTGCCGCTTCTGCGGGGTTGACGCCAGTCAGGTAGGCGGCACGTGCCCCAGTAGTCCAACCCAGAGGCACATCATCGGGGGCAATCCGGGCCGATGTGTCTTTTGTGGGGCCGACGCCAGCCAGGTAGGTGGCAACTGCTCGAACAGTCCGACCGGCAGGCACGCGCTCGACTACTAGTCGCCCGAGGCTCTGTCACCGGCTTGCGTAACGGCGTCCGCGCGATTCATTGCCAGAGCCTGCACATGGGCGCTAGCCACAAGAGCGGCCAGGCAGGGTCGGCGCAAGAGGGCGCTAGAGATTCCACCCCCCGTACCCCTGTGCCGCTCTCTGGATTGGAGTCGTGACGAGGCAGGTCCCACGTGTTGCTCTTCGAGCTTGAACCAGAGGTTCACTGCTACGCTAGATCGTCACGTACACGGTCTTTGTGTTGGAGTCCCTGAAGTCGTCGCTCCAGCCAAGGGTGACCTCGTGCTTGCTCTTGGAGCCCAAATGGATGAGTGAGATCAGGTCCACCCCGTGCGCCGGCTCCAGAAGCTCCAGCGGAAACTTCGAAACCACATCCTCCTGGATCAGCAAGTCGTCATCTTCCGCCGTGGTGATCGTAACGTTGCGCGCCGCCGCCTTGCCCCGGTTGTAGATCTTCAAGCGCCAGTTGCTCTGCCCGACTTTCACAAGGCTGGCCGACAAGTCAGCCTGCTCGCTCGCTGCAGCCTCGCTTTGCTCACGAGCCAATAGCCGCCGGTTCAGCAGCTCCTGACTCTCGATTAGGGACTTCTGCCGCGCGTTGAAGCGGGCGGTCGCAACGGTCGCAACCAATGAGAGAACCAGTGCGAGGGCGGCAAGCACGTCGCTGATGGTGAAGGAGAGAGCCATCACTCAAGCCGGATGTTCTTGCTGCCGCGAAAGGCATCGCGAAGCGACTTGTTCAGGTCCTTGGCTGCGTCTGCGACGACCTCTTCGCCGATCTCGGCAACGTGAGACTCGATGTTTTCGGAGTTCTCCTCGATGAGGGCCTCACGCGTGGTCTGACGACCGCAGTTCGAGCATGTCACTGGAGCGGATTCATCGTCATCGTCGAAAGCGAACTGGTCTGATCCGCAGGTCGGGCAGAGCAGCGTCACGCGACGCTCATACTTGGAATCGTCCACCAGCTCCCCCCTTTGGCACGCCCAACGTGGTCTGCATCTGCGGCGGACCACAGCACTTCCTTCTTGCTCCAGCTTACGCCGTCCGCTAAGGATGCGGTTGTTGGGCGGATCTCCCGCAGACTGTGCCGAGCCCAGCTACTCCCAAGTCGGCCTCCAGCGCCATCCCCAACGCGTCGACCTCTCAGCCGCCGCCCGAAGCGCCTGCTGCAACTCCGCCTCACTTCCGAAGGGGGCGTCGTGTGGGGGGAGCTTGCACCAGCCGCAGAGGGCGACCTCCCGGTGAGCGAAGAAGTAGTCGTCGTCGCCCACCTCAACGGGCTCTTCCAAGTCGGGATCGTCCGCGTAGCCGCCGATGAAGAACAGCGCCGGCCTCCGGCCGCACGCCTCGCACGGCTCCCCCGGCTGCGGACCGTCTCCGTTCCAGTATCCGGTACCCCAGCGCTCATCCAGCCGCATCGAGAGTCGCGCCAAGTTGCAGTTCCAGCGGTGCGGGAGTGGCCTGCCGAAGCGAACCACGACCGGCCGGTAAGCGACCGCGTCGACCAAGCCGCAGAGCCCGTTGAGTGCGCGAACGATCAGTCGCCTGGCCGCCTGCAAGACCGCGCACCTCCTTCTGCAACGACCCGTTGCGAAACGCCGACGACGGGCCAGCGATTCCGCCCAACGGTCAGCGCGTCTGCGGCGGGCCGCGACGCTTCTCTTCGTCGCTCGCCTAGCCTGCGCCGTCCGCTGGACGCGCCCGTTGGGGAGCCTCTGCGGTCTCCACTAGCGCGGCATCCGACTTGTTCATCAGGTTGATGTCGCCGGTTATGAGGACGGCTCGCGCCCCGGGATGCTCCGCCTGGATTGCGAGAACGCCCGCGATGATCCGATCATCGTCGACGGCCGGGTCGAGCCACGACAGCGTGTCGTTCATGTCCGGCTCCGCGTGCAGGGCGCGGACGGTAATCGACTGATCCACCTTCACGCCAGCAGACAGCGTCCCCTGATTGCGCCATCCCTTGATGCGGCCAATCACGGCTTTGGCCTTGTCGCGCACGTCGGGATTCCTGTGTTCGATCTTCAACCGATCAAGTTCGCCGAGCACCGTCGGCAGGAGAGTGAAGGTGAACTCGTTCTGCCCAAGTACGTCACGGTAGGCGACAGGGTCAGGCGCCCTCAGCAGGCTATTCGTGTCCGGAATCGCGAACGTCTCTCCGGCACCGAGGCGTTCAACGATGTCCAGAATTCTTGAGATTGCGGCCGCATCCGCTCGGAGCGCTTCTACATTTGAATCAGAGCTGGGCGACAAGTGCCAGTTCGAGTAGTCGAGCTCAACCCACACTCGAAAGGCGACGTCCGCATCCGCAAGCTGGCGGGTTAGTTCCTCAGGCGCTCCAGCCACTAGCAGCCGCAGACGCTCGGACACAAGGTCGTAGGAGCGCTTGAGTGATAGCTGTTGGGCGCGCTCGCCGGCTGCGATGTCTCCCCAGGCGTAGTCCGGGGCGACATAGACGATGCCCGGCTCATGCCAGCGATTGTCCTTTATGGGCAGGGTCCGAATGAGACTATCAAGTCCGTCCGTGACGGCATCGAGCGCCTGCCGCAGTAGGCCCGCGGTGCTCGCCAAGTCTTCGCCCCCCTGTCTCCCTGTGTGTTGCACTCAAGCCTCGTGCCCGTGGCCACCAGTATGCGCTAGGCGTCGAGCGTCCTGAGATCTACCTGTGGTCGCACACTGCTAAATGAGCGACTTGGCAAGCGCGCTCAAGTCCGACTCGAGGGCGCCAAGTACATTCGCCTGCACGACGGGAAAGGCCGCAGGGTCTATCGCATCAGGCGACGACACGCCTGCATACCGTGCGAAGACGGATCCCAGATGTCTGCGCTTTGCGGCAGCCTTGGCGCCCTTGCCGTGATCGACGTCGTGCTGGAGCATCGTCCTCAGGTCGTTCACATCGACGAACGAAGATGGGACCTGGCCATCGAGGCGCTGGCCGGGCCCCTCCCAGAAGACGAAGTACAGGTTGTCGATGAATGCCTTGTACTCCTCGACCGACGTGACCGGCACCCCAAGGCCAGCTAGGGAGCTCGCCGTCTTGTTCGTAGGCTTGAATAGGTCGCCGCCATTTCGCGCTGCATATCGGTCGTTGCTTGCGGCGACCAACTCTCGCACAGAGGTCGCAAGCTTCCCGATGCTGTCATTGACTCCCGCCGCAAGATCTGCCGACTGGCTCAGGGCGCTGAAGAACTGAGGATGCCTCTGGAAGAGCTTGCGCAGCAGGATCGTCTGCCGGGTTCTGGCACCAGTCTTCACGTTCGCATTGACCGTGCGCTGGAAGTCCAAGAAGTCCGAATCGGTCGCCTTCTGTCCGAGTTCCACCTGCCTGTTGAGCTCACCCAGGAAGAACACGATGAAGTCCCTCAGCATCTCGCCTTGCTCTGCCGTGAGCCCCGCCTCACGGAGGTGGCAGACAAGTGTGATGACCGATTGGACAATCGTGCGATTGCGGAAGGGCTTGAACGATTCAGGGAAGTTCTCCCGCAGGAACTTGATCGCTCCGCTGACTCGCTTGGCAGCCGCAGACTGCGACGAGAACGACGCGTTGTCGATGAAGACCTTTCGGACGTCCTCATAGCGAAGACCCGCGTCCAGCCCCTCGATCTCGAGGGCGGTGACTTTGGCGACGATGTCAAAGTGTGCATAGCGCTTGTCCGCAATCACGGTCGTCTTCGAGAAGAACGGATCCTTCGCGGCCTTGGCGCAGAAGTCGCGGAGTTTGCTGTGGACCGAGTTGAGCTTCTCGCTGCTCGTCAGGGGCAGACCCTCCTGGAGTCTCTGGAAGAACTCCTTGACGTCTTCGTCCGTCGCGTTGGTAATCTCGTCGTACTCGATCTCGTAGTCGTCGAACGCGTCCGAGACGTCCTCCTGGAGGTCTTCATAACGCTCGCCGCCGAACTCAGTGGCCGATTCCGCCGACAGCGAGAACTCCCCATCAAGGAACTCCCAAATCGCTGTCAGGCGTTGCTGGCCGTCAACGACGTCGAACTCATCGGGGTTGTCGTGGGTCTTCTGGAAGTAGAACTTCGGCAGCTTCCAGCCGCGAAGGATGCTGTCTATGAGTCGACGCTTCTTGTCGACCGACCAGACTTCGTCGCGCTGCCAATCGGGAATGTCATACCGGTCTCGGCGCTTGTACAGCTTGTCGAGCGCCCGACGCTCAGATCTCATGTCCATCCGATACCCCCAGGCATCCGGAAAGGAAGTCGGCCCACGACGCCTAGCAAGGATCGCGCGGACCTGCGCGAGGCAGGTCACAAGCACTCGGTGCAAGCAAATGATACGACTGCTCGCTTCGTGAGGCGCCTGCGTGCCCGCGGCGGCGTGCGGCGGACGAGAAGGTCGGCGGCCCCAGGGGGCCGGTGATGTCCGGACCATGGGCCTCACAGTCTCCGCCGTCAACGAGTCTCACCTGTCCTGCCCCCGGACCCCGCGATCCTTCGCGGTTTTGGGATAGTGGCAGGCCAGGCAACGGCAGCGCAGGTTCTCCCCGGCGTTCGACCCGCCATCCGAGAGCGCGACGACGTGATCGCACTCCCGCCGCGCCCCGTCGGGGAAGAGGTGCCCCTTGAGCCGGCGACCGCAGCCCGACGCGCTCACCCGAAGCCTTCTCCGTGCGCCCTTGCTTCTATGTCCTGCTGCACCAGCGCCTCACATCGCACTCGAACCATGGCTGCGCTCACAGCTCTGGGAGGGTCGCACTTCCTCGAGGTGAGCTGTTCCTTGAAGAGCGCCTGCGTCGCGATCTCGGGACCGAACTCGGCCGAGAGTCTCGCAAGCTCCGCGTCGAGCTCCCCCTCGCGCTCCCCTTCACTGAGATGACCATCCACATCTTCATCTGGTTGGATTTCAAATGCCCTCAGGTCAAGTTCAATCCCATTACCTCTACTTACTTGTTCGGGGTGGGTAGGCGAAGGGTTGGTGAACCTCTCACACGGGCAGGCACCCGCGTCCTGGCAGTGGCGGGGCAGCATCTTGCGAAGCCGCAGCTCCACCTCGTGTCCCGCTTTGTCCCTCGTCTTCTCATGGTGGGGGACGAGTGTCACGCACGGCGGCGTCGGCAGATGTTGCTCGATCTCCCCGGTGGTCTGGCTCACTCCTATGCAGACGTTGGCGCCCTTCTGACGGGCGCCGAATCCCCGCAGGTAGAGCAGTCGCATGGACCCGACTTCATAGGCCAGCGCCCAGCCACGGGCCACGAGCTCCTCGACCCACTTCTCGATCTGCTCCGCGGTTGGGGGCATGCCCTCCTCGTCAGCCAGGAACAGCGCCGCGCTGCTGCGGATCTCGTCGGGGTCCCGGCGAACCACTCCCGTGGCCTCAGCAACCGGATCGAGCACCATGGCCAGCAGCCGCGCACCCGGCGAGACGCGGATCAGGCGACCGTCGGTGAACACGTCGGCTCGAAGCATGCGGTCCGAGAGCTTCATGGCCGCGTCATCGGCCTTGTGTGTCGATCGTGGACTCGGTGTGCGTTGTGCCGTGAAGGAAGCGCATCAGGCTCGCCTTCGGCACGAGCAGCCGACGGCCGAGTCTCACGGCCGGCAGCGCGCCGGCCCGTATCGCGGCGTAGCAGGTGTTCTCCGCGCACCCGAGGAAGGCGGCTACCGTCTTTACGGGGATCACGTCAGGCAGATCCTCGAGCTTCGGTGCGCTACTCGTCGTCATCTGCGCGCACCTGGTCCAGCAGATCTGCCGGCTCACCTTCGAACATGAGCGCACTCGCGAGCTTGGCGAGCTGCACGGGGTAGGGGCGCCCGATGTAGCCGTTCTCGATCTGTCCGACCGTGGCCGAGTGCATCAGAGCGAGACGCGCGAGTGCCGAGCGGCTCAGTCCCGCACGCACCCTTTCCCTTTCGAGCCGGAGCATCGCGACTTCCTTTCCTCATTTGACTTCTCGCCTAGGCCACGTCCAGTGTATGATGCGCTCGACGGACACAACAACAGTATGAGGTGAGCAATACTGTGACACTTGCGCGACAGGAACCGGCGATCGCGGAGCTGGTCTCATTCCGGTGGCATCGGCTGCAGGAAGCGGAGTGGAAGACGCTTCACCACGGGGCCTCGCAGCACGGCAAGGTTGCTGTTCCGGCCGGCGACTCCGTCGCGCTCGTGGGCGTCGAGGGCGAGTCCTACGCGCCGCTCAAAGATGAGCCGGCGCTGTTCCGGATCTTCGCGGCGATCGAGGACACCCCCGAGGCGTTCGCGGACTTCGCGCGCGCCTATGGGAGTCTCGACCCTCTGCCCGACAGGATCTCAAAGACCGCGCGCGGCCTGCCTGAGGGCTACGCGGGAGACGAGGATGACTGGGGCGAGGCGCGCGAGAGCGTGGCGCTCGCCATCGAGATGTGGGACGAGCTGCGAGGCGGCAATCCCTCAGAGCTGATCGAACGCATGTGGGAGACACGTCGCGTGGGAGATGAGCTCGGCATCTATCCCAATGGCCCGCCGCAGTGCTGGAAGGGCGAGCTCATGGACTCCTGCCTACTGATCGTGGACGCCAGCAGCAGCGACCGCGAGATCGTGCAGGCGATGCTGGCAAGCGAGGTGAACCAGGGCCTCAAGCACGCGGATGTCACGCCCGCTCTCGCTGCCACGAACAAGTCCTACGGCGCGGGGCTGCGCCTGACCTATCGGGTCGGTTCGCTTCTGGGTGCGATGTGGTTGCAGCTCGCGCTCGCGATCGACGGCAACCGCGACTACCGCACCTGCGAGGGCTGCGGGCTTCCCTGGGACGCGACGGGGGCGAGAGCGAGTCGGGACTGGTGCAGCGAGAGATGTCGTCAGCGCATCTACCGCAGGGGCCAGAAGGACGCGGGCAACTCGGAGGGAGCGGGCGCCACGTCATGAGAGGGCTGCTGCGCCGCAAGTCGCCCGACACCTGGCAGGCCCGGATCTTTCGGGGTCGCGACGAGGCGGGGCGGCAGCTCTTCGACTACCACACGGTGCACGCGGTCACCAAGCGTGAGGCGCAGTCCGCGCTCACCGCGCTGCTGCACGGGCTCGACACCGGCTCCTACGCCGAGCCGTCGCGGATGACGGTGGGCGAGTGGCTCGCCACATGGATGAAGGACTACGCCGCACCCAGCGTGGCGCCCTACACCCTGGACGGCTACCGGCAGATCGTGGACAAGCGGCTCGTCCCGGCGCTCGGTTCCGTGCGCCTGAACCAGCTCACGCCCACCCGGATCCAGCGCTACTACACCGAGGAGCTCACCAGTGGCCGGGCCAAGGGTGAGGGAGGACTATCGGCTCGCACCGTGCTCTCTCATCACCGTGTGTTGCGGGCGGCTCTGGGCCGCGCGGTGCGCGTCGGCATCCTCGTGGTCAACCCCTGTGATCGCCTGGACGCTCCGAGAGCGCGGCATATCGAGATGAAGGCGATCGATGAGGTGGCCACCGAGCGCCTCCTCGCCTCGGCCAAGGAAGACGGGCACCTGAGCCTCTATGCGGCAGTGCTGCTCGCTGCCAACGCGGGACTGCGGCGTGGAGAGGTCCTGGGTCTTCGGTGGTCGGATCTCGACACCAAGGCCGGCGTGCTCACCGTGAGTCGGACGCTTCAGGAGCCCAGCACCGGGCTCGTGTTTAGGCAGCCGAAGTCGGCCGCGAGCAGGAGGGCCTTGCCGCTGGATGCCGACACGCTCAAAGAGCTGGCAGCGCATCGACGTCGGCAGAAGGAGCGCCGGTTGGCGCTGGGGGAGGCATGGCACGAGAACCACCTTGTGTGCGCCGGAGACACCGGCGATCCCTGGCCTCCCTCGAAGTTCTCGCAGGCGTACCACGTCTTCTGTCGCCACGTCGGCGTGCATGTGCGCTTCCACGATCTGCGGCACTCACACGCCAGCCAGCTCATCAGGACGGGGGCGCCGGCGAAGGTCGTGCAGGAGAGGCTCGGTCACTCATCGGCGGGGTTCACCCTGAGTGTGTATGGACACCTGCTGCCCGGCATGCAGGCGGATGCAGTCGCGAAGCTGGCCGAGGCTCGCGCCGTTGCACGCGCTGAGCTGCGCAAAGAGGCGGCGAGCGGCGCCTAGCTCCTGCCGCGCCCTCTCGCGGTGCTAGGCTTCGCAGACACGGTTGGCAGACGAACGGCTGGGGAGCAATGAGGGAAGAGACGCATCGAGATCAGGCCCACCGCCTCAAGCGCACTCTGGAAGAGGCCGCGGCTGTGCTCGCATCGGTCAGCCCGTGTCCCTTCGCTCCCGATCGAGCGCTCGATGGTCAGGGTCACTTCGACAACCGCAGTCCTCAGTGCCGCGCCCGAACCGTGCGTCATCGTCGGCCGCGCCCGTTCGTCGCTGAGATGGTGCAGTTTGTTGAGCAGAGGCGCGCCGCCGACCCGGACGCGTCATGGGCCGCACTCCAGCACGATTGGAACGCCGGTCACGGCTTGCACCCCTACCGGAACGCCGACTCCATGCGGGAGGCGTATGGCAACGCTTTGAGGAGGCACCACGGCAGCGACCGTGTGCCCGACATCTGTCGATCGTGCGTCCTGCAGCACCTGCAGAGCACAGACTCCCGGTCGCAGGGACACCGACGCGGGTAGTGCGGCTGCTTGTGCCGATGCAGGCGCTGAACTGCGCAAAGAGGCGTCCAGCGTCGTCTGGATGCACCGTGTTGTGTGCCCGGAGTGTGCCCAAAGGGGCATCTCGGGCCTCGAATCCGGAGCCTGATTCCGGAGAAACAGCAGGTCAGGCGTGGTGCCCCCGGCAGGATTCGAACCTGCGGCACATGGTTTAGGAAACCGCCGTGGGGGTGACAGCGGGGGACGAGGGGAGACGAAACCGCAGGTCAAAGGGGCTCACGGCAGCTATTCCGTCCCCGCCGATACCCTCTCGTCCCCCTCGGTTGCGGGACTTTGCGGGGAGTGTCGCATCCTCTGGACGGTCGCGACGTAGCGCTCCTGGACCGCCAGGTGCGGACGGATGTACCTTCGCTCGGTTACCTCCGACGTCTCATGTCCGTAGTAGTCGGCAATCGCCTTCGTGCCCTCTCCGAGGTCGACCATGATGCTGCCATGCGCATTGCGCAGATCGCGGAACGGAACGTAGGGCAGGGGCGTCTTGGTGTGCTCCGCGTTGAATGTCTTGATCGTCTTGCGGTAGGCGCGGGTGAGTTCGTCCGGCGCCATGGAGACCACAGGCCCGAGTCCGCGGTGCGGCAGCAGCGCCTCGACCACCCAAGGGGCGAGCAAGAGCGCCCGGCGGCTGCTCTTCGACTTCGGCTCGGTCGTCCAGACCTCCCGGCCATACTGGTGGCGAGCCTTGGTAATCGTGACCGCTCCTGATGCGGGGGCGTCGCCCGTCGGCGCCACGAGCTTCAGGTCGCTCCACTGCAGAGCGCACGCCTCGCTCCGACGCAGCCCCACTCCCAAAGCGATCACGACCGCGAGTTCGCACGCAGTCCCCGCGAAGGCGTCGAGGTACCTGTTCGCTTGGTCGATGTCCAGCGTCACCAAGTCGCGTTCGGGCACGTTCGGCGCACGCGTCCCAACGGTCGGATCGGAGGGCAGCATCCCCCAGGCGACGGCCTGCCTGAGGGCCGTGCGGAGCACCACGTAGGCGTGGTTGCGAGTCTGATCCTTCACCTTTTCCCGGAGCATGCGCGCGACCCACATGTCGATGACATGCGGCGTGACCTTCGAGAGCCTTAGGGACCCGAGTCGAGGAACGACGTGGATCCTGACAACGCTTCGGTAGCCGGCCATCGTGGTCCGCCGGAGCCGTCCCTCGGCCCAGGGCAGATACCGCTGCTCCAGGTACTCCTTCAAGGCGATGGCCGAGGGCGGGCCTGCGTGACCCTCGGCGGACAGCATGCGCGCGAGCTCCTGGTCCGCCTCGCGCGCGCTGCCTCTAAAGTGCCGATCAATCTCCCGGCGCCGCCCCGTTTCCGGGTCGGGCTCACATGGAACGCGGAGACGATGGAGCCCCGGTGAAACCTCCACGCGGGATCCGAGAGCGCGGCGGGTCACCTCAGTCGCCCGGCTGACAGTCCGGTTCGCTCTCGCCGATCTTCGGCAGGAAGTACGCCGGCCCGCCCTCCGGCTTGAGCACCTCTTCAAACATCAGGATCTCGTCGGCCGACAGGGGGCGCTTACCTGTCTCGAGTCGGTGGACCATCCCGATCGATAGCGACGGCATCCCGTGCGCCGAGCACCAATCGTCGAGTGCTCTCTTCATGGCCGCCGCGGTGGGGTACCGCCGGTTGATACGCGCCTTCTGGATTCGATATCCGAGTTCGGGCAGGTCGAGCATGTAGACCGTCGTCGCTTTCAGCCTCGATGCCGCCCGAAGCCCTTTCTGATCCGCCATGTACGCCTCTTCGTCGATGGACAGGACAACCCGCGCTTCTGGCTCCATTCGTCTCCCTCGATGCGGATTCTAGCTCTATAGGTCACCCGGTGCAAATAAGGTACACCCGGTGACTGACATTTGCATGACCTAATCTGAACCGAACCCTTGTGTGGTGCAACCCGGAGTGGTTACATAGCGGCCGGAAGTGCTACCGAGTGAGAGAAAGCGCCATACCATGGAACTCGAGTACTCGGTCGGTGAGGCGGCGAAGGCAATCGGCGTCTCCAAGAACTACCTGTACGGGCTCATCAGGTCAAAGAACGTCCCCTATCACAGATTTGGTCGGACCATCCGCATCCCCAAGAGCGGGTTCGTTCGGTGGCTCGACACGACTGCCGACGAGCACATGGAGTGGGAGGCAGATCTGTGAAGGCCCCCGAAATCTCAGTGGCGCGCGTTAGGGCGCTCATCGACGAGCGCTGCTGGAACCTGGCGGACCTCGTCACGGCGTCAGGCGTGAACCGTGTCACGCTGGCACAGCTTCTCGCCGGCCGCAGAGTCTCTCGGACAACGATCCGGCGCGTCGCCGAAGCCTTCGGCGTGCCGCCATCGGAACTGCTCATCTCGCTCAGCAGTCCGGTTTCCGCAGCCAAAGCCGCTGGTCCGGGCTGCGCGCGATGAGCGAGGACACCGCTCTCGCGATCTGTCAGCACGAGGTGCTGACTCCCGCCGACATCATCGCGCAAGTCGCGCTCATCCAGCAGGTCATGGCGGGCGTCATGCACGAGGGTGAGCACTACGGCAAGATCCCCGGGTGCGGCGACAAGCCCAGCCTGCTCAAGCCCGGCGCCGAGAAGCTCGCCATGACCTTCCGCCTCGCGCCGAGCTATCACCGCGACGTCGAGAAGCTCGATAACGACCACCGCGATTACGTCCTGACCTGCACGCTCACGTCGCTGGTCACCGGACAGGTCGTCGGCGACGCGATGGGATCCTGCTCCACCAAGGAGGGCAAGTACCGATTCCGCACCGGCGAGGTCACCTTCACCGGCGAGCCGGTCCCGCCCGCCTACTGGGATCTGCGCAAGGACAAGCAGGCTGAGGCGATCGCGCTCCTGGGAGGCCGGGGCCACTCCACCAAGAAGAACCCGGACACCGGCACATGGGAGATCGTCGTCGCCGGCGAGAAGGTCGAGCACGACAATCCGGCCGACAACTACAACACGGTGCTGAAGATGGCGCAGAAGCGCGCCTTCATCGCGGCCATTCTCTCGGCCACCGCCGCCTCAGACATCTTCACGCAGGACATCGAGGACCTGAGCGACGTCCCGCTCACCGCGGTCCAGCTCGCATCATCAGACCAGATCGCCGCCATCGAGCGGATTTGGAAGGCGTCGGGCAGGAGCGTCCCTGCTTTGCGCAGCGCGCTCAATACGCGCTTCCATGTGCGCGCCGCCAAGGACCTTACCGCCGAGCAGGCTGCCACGGTCCTGGACGGAATCGCGCCGAAGGATGAGCGCGTCGCCACCGACGCGGATCCGGAAGTGACGTGGCCCGGTGAGGGGTCGCGGTCATGACCGCCTCTCGCGTCGGGTTTGGAATCGGTTTCGGCGGCCGGTCCTGCCGGTCCCAGGTCACCTGCGTGCTCGACGACACCGCGGGCATCGGGCTCTCAGGCGAGTCCGCGATTCTTGGCATCGCCGAGGCGCTCGATGTGAGGGGCCGATGAACCTTCTCGCCATCGACCCCGGTCTCGCCAACACCGGCCTCGTGCTGTTCGAGGGCCGCCGTGTCGCGCGCGCCCTCACCGTCCGCTCCAAGGCCGGAGCGACCTGTCCCCAGTTCGGTCCCTGCGTGACGCGAGTCGAGCACATGGCCGCCGAGATTGCCGAGGCTACCGCGGAGTGGCCGCGTGCCGATGTGCTCGCCTGCGAGTCGTACAAGGACATCCCCGGTCATCTGCGCGCGGCGAAGAACCGCTGGACGACTCCGCTCACGGTCGGGCTGCTCGTGCCCGTCCTGCGCTCGCTCACGGACTCCGGCGAGATCGTGTGGCAGGACCCGGAGACGGTCATGACCGCCTACGCGCAGGCGATGCGGCTCTGGGCCCTGGGACAGCACGGCATCTGTCCGGGAGACGAGGTGCTGCGCAACGAACACCTGCGGAGCGCGGCCGCGCACGGTCTCCACTACCTCGCGATGCAGAAGACACGCCGGTGAGTCGCCCCGACGCCATGATTCGCGCGCACTCGTGGCTGGATGCAAACCCGGACGCAGAAGCGCTCTTGGTGAAGTGGCTGCGTGAGGCCATCGCTGACCACAAGACTCCGCGCGTCAAGAAGGGGATCGAGCGGCTCAGGGACGAGTGTCACCTCGACCGCGATGGCAGCCCGTACGCGGTCGACAACAGCTACAGCGGTCCGCTCGCGCGCATCCTCGTCGGCCGCTATCCCGACCTTGCCGGGAAGGTTCCGATGCGTTTGTCGAAGTTCGACCCGCCGAGCTCGAGGCCCCACGACGATCTGCCGCCTGAGATCGCCGCAGCGTGGGTAGTCGGGCGGCTGCTGTGAGCACTGCGATGTCGCGCGAATGCAGGCTCGCAGATTTCTGCGGCGCGTTCGTGCGGCGGAGTCCGCGAGGAGGCGGTGCCGCGGCCATTTAGCGACCCATCGGCTCACCGCATCTGGAGGTCCCCATGCAAGTCGGTCCCGGCACTCAAAGCACGTCGTTCTGGTTCATGCTGCTCTTCGCGGTGCTGTCGGCCGCCGTCGCGCTCAAGATCATCCCCGCGAGCGTGCCCGTCCAGGCCGACGCCATGACGCTCGCCGGCGTCATCCCCGTCGTCTACGGCGCCTATCGCACGGTCTTGCACGTGGCCGAGGGCATCGTCAGCGCCATCAAGTCCAAGCCGTAGTCGTGCCTGAACGCGTCCTGCAGATCGACGACCTGAGCGTCCTCGACAAGCCTTGGGACGTCGAGGGCGATCGGCTCACGGCTCCGATGGTCTGCTATCCGGACGCCGAGACGCTCATCGCCCGCTGCGGGAGCGAGTCGTGAGCCGGCGCCGGAACATCTCGACCGACATCTCCCTGGACGAGAAGGTCGACGCCGTCGCGCAGCGCAGCGACTTCGCGGCGTTGCTCTACACGTGGATGATCCCGCACGTCGAAGAGGACGCCACCATCACGGGCTGCCCGAAGCGCCTGCTCGCCCTGGTATGCCCGTACCGCCGAGACAAGACGCCGAAGGACGTCGAAGAGGCGCTCGCGATCATCGAGGACGCCGGACTGCTGGAACTGTGGGATCGCGGAGCTGAGGTCATCTACCTTCCACCCGCGTCCTTCTACAGCTATCAGTCCAACATCCACGCCGACAAGCGGCGCCCGCCGCTCAACAGCGAAGAACAGCGGGAAGCAGCGGACAACGCCGCTTCTCTTTCTCTTTCACCTTCTCCTACGCCTTCACCTTCAAGAGACAAGGTCTTGTCGATAGCACGCGAGACAGAAGCCCCTCACCCGGTGCGCTCGTACTTCGAGGAGAAACTTCGCCGCGATGCCAAGCCCGACGAGATCCGCTCGATCGTGAAGTGGTGCAGGGCGTTCGGTGAAGAGGCGACCAAGCAGGCGATCGGGCAGGCGGCCGTTCAGGGCGAGCCGGGCAACATGCGGCTCATCGCCCACATCCTCAAGGCCGAGACGCAACAGGAGGCGCGAGCGTGAGCGACGGGAAGCTGGAGCGGTCGTACTGGGACGGATTCGTCGGGCGAGACCTGACCGATGGCGAGTGGTCGTGGGTCGCGCGATGGTTGCGCGTCTACGGCATGGGCAACACCGAGCAGGCGATCGACGAGGCAGCCAAGCGTGGCAAAGACATGAACACCCGCTACGTCTCCGGGATGCTCCGCAAGTGGCGTGAGCAAGGCAGTGTGACCAGGTGAGGGGCTTCGGGAAAGCGCACGCGTCCGAAGGAGCGGAGGAGGAGTCGTGACGCTTAATCCCCTGCACGGGCCGAGCCAATGCGCCAAGAACCGACGTTCGAAGCACGATGCGCGGTGTGATCTAACGAAGATGGACGCAGAGCGAACCGCTCACCACAACCTCGGGAGTCCCGAACAGGTGCGGGCGTGTATCGAAGCTCAGGAGTGCCCGATCTGTGGGCGCGCGGGGTGGAGGTCTCTCGCCGTGCATGCGCACCTCGCCCACGGGATCAGCGCCGACGACTTGCGGGAAGCGGCCCACCTGCCGTACACGACGCCACTCTGCTCGTCGGAGTTGTCGGACGAAATGCGGCTCCGAGACAACACGTCGCACCTTCCACAGGGTCAAGGAGCGAAAGCGGAACGTCATAGAACGAGCCCCGCTCCTCGGCAGACTCGCAGGCTCACTGAAGAAGAGCGCGCTGCGTGCGCAGCCCGTGCCAGGGCCAACTTCACCGACGATCAGCGTAGATCGGCGTCCCGCCGCCAGCGTGAGGCGGTCGCGAGAGAGTACGAGCCGAAATACCGTCGGGCGGCCGCCATGTACGAGAGCGGCATGCGGCTGCAGGATGCAGCCGAAGCGGTCGGCGTGTCTTGCGACGCCCTGTCCCGCCAGATGGCCAGATGGGCGATGCGAGAGCCGAGGATAGGCCATCCCCGCGCCTTGAGGGACGCCGATGAACTCCGGGCGCTGGAGATGCTGGAGGCGGGGGCGTCTCAGGCATCGATAGCGCGCGCCATGGGCGTCTCACAATCAGCGATCCACCGGATGGTGGCAAGACGGAAGGACTCCGAGGCGTCCGAAAAGTGGTACGCGTCAGACTTCAAGGGGGCCGCGTGACCATTCGTCGCGAAGGGAGTGCCGCCGAGCGGAGGGTGGATGATTCCGCGCGGATGATTTCAGGCCCGTGGTCGTCGGGCGAGATCCGCTACCTGCGCGGACACGCGAAGGAAGGATCAAGAGCCATCGCTGAGGCCCTCGGTCGCACCGTCGCTGCGGTGGAGCGCAAGGCGCATCGGATGCGCGTCGAACTGCGCAAGCCTGGATCCAGGCGCGGCATCATGCTCAGCCAGACGCGAGGCGAGTCGTGGACCTCCGGCGAGAACGCCATCTTCCGAACTCAGGCGTTGTCCGGAGCGCTGTCGCTCTCGCTGATCGAGCGCAGGATCGCGGAGGACGCCGCCAACCCTCCGGCCCTGTGCCCGGCATGCGGCAGGTGGCCGGCGAGACACACGGCCAGCGGCCTGTGCTTCACCTGCTACGCCGAGGAGCGTGTGCGCCAGTACCACGAGATCGAACAACAGCGCCGGGCCCAGCGTGAGATCCAGGCCGCGGCAAAGCAAGCCGAGCGTGCGGCCGAGTGCTCGGTGCCCGGATGTAGAAACGACGCCAACGGCACCGGCGGCCTCTGCTGGACCCACACCCGCGTGGCACGGAAGCGGGAGCGGACGTGAGCCGTCGAAAGTACAACCGGCCGATTGTCGACGTATCCAAGGCCGCCGAGCCGGAGGAGATCAGGCGCCTACTTGAGGACGGCATCTGTCCGATATGCGGCTGCGGTCCCTACCGCGTCGTCGCAGGCCATGCGCACCGGGTCCACGACGTGGACTGCCATGTGTTGCGTGAGATGGGACATCTCACGAAGTCCGCGGTGATCTGCGACGAGGACCATCACCTGCGGATGGTTGCTCGCGGGAAGGCGAATCCGGACGCGCTTCGCGGGAGTGACGGGTGCCGACACCCCCGCACGCTGTCGACCGCAGGGCGGGAGTCCCAACGCCGCAAGGCCCTGGGGATCTCATCCGAAGTCCACCAGAAGGCGTCAGCGGAGGCTCACCGAAGGCACTTCGAGGGTCGCGTCGCTCCGGCGCTCGTCGTTGCCGAGCGCCTGCTGCGGGGAGGCTCTACGCTGCGCGCGGCATCTGCGGAATCGGGTCTCTGCCCGGAGACCATAAGGCGCCATCTTCCTGCGCTGGTCGCCGACGCTCGCGAGCGGTACGGCAGCCGCGCGAGGCGGTCGTGAGGACTCCGGTACCCAGTCGCACCTGCCTCGTGTGCGGGCGCATCACCGAGGACGGCACCGCGAGATGCGCCAAGCACAAGCGCGGAGGCGCCAAGTCGACCTTGTGCGCGAAGTGCGGACGGCTCACTGGCGGGTCGACCTACTGCCCGGAGCACACGTTTACCGAGGAGAAGCGCCGACGCGAATCGCAGAAGTGGCGGGAGGGTTATCGGGATCCGGACTACGCGCGCAATCGAGCGAAGCGCTACGAGCTCGCCGGCGGCAAGTGCGAGGACTGCGGGACCAAGCTCAAGGGGCGCCTGTTCCCCGAGGGGCAGCCGTGGGAGTGCGATCACGTCGATCCGCTGTCCGATGGCGGGACTAACGACGTGGCCAACCTCTACTGCCGATGCCTGCCCTGCCACCACGCCAAGACCCGAGTAAGCCGACGAGCAAGGAGAGACGCGTGAGCCCCGACGTCTTGTGCGCCCACGACGAGCTCGTGCCCATCGAGCGAGTCACCGGCAACCCTCGCAACCCCAACACGCACCCCGCTTCCCAGATCGAGCTGCTCGCCAAGATCATCTCCGCCCAGGGCTGGCGCGCCCCGATCACGGTCTCGACGCGCTCCGGGTTCGTGGTGAGAGGCCACGGCCGGCTGGAAGCCGCACGCGTCCTCAAGCTCGAGCAGGTGCCTGTCGACTGGCAGGACTACGAGAGCGAGGCCGCGGAGTGGGCCGACCTCATCGCCGACAACCGCATCGCGGAGCTGGCCGCGCCTGACCTGCCGATGCTGAAGGACCTGCTGAGCGACCTCGACACGGGCGAGTTCGACATGGACCTGACCGGCTTCGAGCACTCCGAGCTCGAGTTGCTGTTCACTGCGGCCCCGTCCGCCGGGCCAGAGGTGATCGAGGACGAGGCGCCCGAGCCGCCAGAGGATCCGGTCACGAAGGCGGGCGACCTGTGGATGCTCGGGAATCACCGGCTGCTGTGCGGCGATGCGACCAGTTCCGATGACGTGAAGGGCCTGATGGCGGACCGAGACGCGGACATGGTGTTTACGGACCCGCCTTGGAACGTGGCCATCGGCCTGGACTCCAACCCGCGGCACCGTCAGCGTCCTGGCCTCAAGAACGACAACCTCTCGCCGCAAGACTTCCACGACTTCCTCGGCATGGTCGCGCTGCAGATCGCCGCCTTCGCCAAAGGCGACGTCTACTGCGTGCTGGGAGCATCGGAGTGGCCATCTCTCGACTTCGCGCTCCGCGGCGCCGGCCTTCACTGGTCAGCGACGGTGATCTGGGTCAAGGACACTTTCGTGCTGGGCCGCTCGAAGTACCACAGGCGCTATGAGCCGATCTGGTACGGCTGGCCGAAGAAGGGTGCGTCGACCTTCTGCGACCGCCGGGATCTCGACGACGTGTGGGAGATACCTCGGCCGAGACGCAGCGAGGAGCACCCGACGATGAAGCCGGTCGCGCTCGTGGCCAGAGCGCTCGATCACTCGTCGAAGACCGGGGACTGCGTGCTCGACCTGTTCCTCGGATCCGGCACCACGCTCATCGCCGCCGAGCAACTCGGGCGCGTCTGCTACGGCCTCGAACTCGACCCCGCCTACTGCGACGTGATCGTGAAGCGCTGGGAGACCTTCACCGGCAAGGAGGCGACCCGGTCATGAGCCAGGGCGCGCCTCAGCCCGAGCTTCCGAGCCACGTGAAGTGGCCGCAGATAACCCGCGAGTGGTGGGCGGCGTGGGGACGCAGCGAGTACGCGGCACATCTGACCGAGACCGACTGGATGGAGTTGCTCGAGGCTGCCCTGCTGCACGCGCGGTTCTGGTCGGGTGAGGCCAAGGTCGCGGGCGAGTTGCGGGTGCGCGAGGAGCGGCTTCGCAGGCGCCATTCGCGACCGGACCCTCCTGCCGGCCTCGTCCGCGTGGATGGTGAATGCGACGGCGAGCCGCCCACGTTCGTGTGAGAACCGGCAGCAAGAGAGGACGAGGAAGAGCATGAAGATGATCGAGTTCCACCCCGGCCGCACACTCTCAGCCATGCCGCCGACCTTCCGCCTGGCCGACTACGTGGACAAGACGGTCCTGCCGCATCCGCCTGCGACTTTCGGCCATGAGAAGACGGTCGTATCGTGGGGCATGCTCGGCAACGACTCGGTCGGCGACTGCGTGCTTGCCGGCGCGGCGCACGAGCACATGGTGTGGTGTGACGAATCGGTGCCGACGCTGGCCTGCCGATTCGACACCGCGAGCGTCATCTCCGCGTACTCGGCGCTGACCGGCTATGTCCCCGGCAAACCTTCCACCGACCGTGGCACGGACATGGCCAAGGCAGCGTCGTGGCGGCGCAAGAGCGGCATCACCGACGCGGACGGTCACGTGCACAAGATCGCCGCCTACCTCGCCATCGAGGGCGGCAACGTGAGCGAGATCCTGACCGCATGCTGGCTGTTCGGCGCCGTGGGCATCGGCCTGCAGCTGCCTGCCTACGCGATGGACGAGTTCAACGCGGGACGCGCCTGAACGGTGAAGCGCACCAACACCGCGACCCTCGGCGGCCACCACGTGCCGATCGTGACGCACAGACGCGACCTCGTCTGCGTGACGTGGGACGCGTGCAGAAGATGGCGAGCTCCTTCCTGGCCGCGTGCTGCGACGAGGCGATCGCCTACGTCTCGGACGAGGTGCTGAGCGGGGGCAGGAGCCCCGAGGGATTCAACACCGCGCAGCTGCTCGCGGACCTGAAGGCGCTGGGTGAGGAGAGGGTCGGTCGAAAGTAGTCACGGGCCGCTGTCCGACGGCGGATCGATCGTAGAGGAGAACCTGCGCCGCGGTTACCTTGCCGCCGCTACCCGAAGACAGTTCATCACCGCAGAACTCGAACCACGGATTAGCGGAGCGGCAGCAGTTCGAACTGGCCCCAGAAGAGGCGCCACTCGCTCTCATGCGAACTGCGCGTCCACGCCGCGTCGCTTTGAGCCGAGCGTTATGATTCGTTCCCGTACGAGGTGAACGCCAGGAAGAGCGCTAGAGCGGTAGGTGTATTCGGCGATCTTGAGAGCGGCGATGTACACAGCTGACGATCTTGTCGTTGCGGCGCACGCTGCGGGGACGCCCGTTACTCCCCGCCTGATTCGCGAATGGTCTGATCTGGGGCTACTCGAGTGCGCGTCGAGACCCGTTGATGGCCGGGACGGCGAACGCTGCGCGAAATGGCCCCAAGCACAGCTTCGATTGCTGTTGACACTGCTCGACAGACGGCGAGCGGGCATGAGGTACATCGAGGACCTGGCCAACGTTCCAGTGTTCGTTTGGCTCTGGTACGGAGACCGCTACGTGACGATGCGTCAGATCCGAAGGGATCTCCAGACATGGCGCGACAGGTACAGCGTGAAGCCATGTGATGCGGCCAGCGCTCTGGTCGACGCATCCGTTCACAACGTGTCAGCTTTCGCCGCCAGTTTGGAGCTGACGAATCGCGTTGCCCGTCTCCTAGCTGGGGAGCAGGTCGACCGAGGAGACCTCTCCCGTGCCCTGTCAGGCGAGGCTCGTCCCCGCGGTCTCGTGCGACGCGCCGAGAACGCGAGGGCACGTCTGGACCTTCTCGCAGCACGCTACTCGGCGCTGGCGCGGTTGCCGAGAAGCGACGATTCGGACCCGGCTGCGCACCGGATCAGCGACAGTGAACTGGAACGGGCACGCCGCGCCTATCTTGTCCTCATGGACGGGAGGTTTCAAATCTGGCCAGACGAGGTCTCACTGCCTCAACAGCCTGGTCTCGTAATCCCCTTGCCAGAGGGCGACTCGCTTCGCCGCGTCTGTCTCAACCTCATGACCACGGTGGGCGTCCTTGCGGCGCCCATCCGCTGACCTCGCAGCGCGGGTAGTGGGGATGGGCGGATTCGGGCGCAAGCGGAGTGCGATGGTCGCTGTCAACGCGCAGATAGCACGTCCACCTTCTTGGTGGACGTACCGGACCAAGCTCCTAGACCGCTAACAGCGCGAACGTGGAAGTACCAGTGGCCGGGTGTCAGGATGGGCAACTCGATCGCCGCCGAGGACGCCGCACTCCAGATACCGTCGCTGACGCGTCCCTCAAGAAACGCAATCTTCCAGTGGCCTGGGTCGGCAGCACTGAACCAGTGCGAGTCGTCGCGCGCGCTATACCAGATGCGGTCTGTCGGTCCGGGGACGAACCCGGCACGATAGATAGCTTCGTCCGGATTTCCAGCGACGAGGGGCCCGTCGACAGGGAACGTCAGCGAAGCGGGATGCGACGGCGTTGTGACAACTAGGTAGAGCGCGCTGCCTTCGTCAAGGGATGCGTCAGAGGCACGCGTCGAGGTACAGATCAGTAGCTGTATCTTGTCGCCGTCTAGCTTCGCCTCGAGGTGCCAGGGGTAGAGGTGGTCACCGCCTCCGAATGGGAGATTCGGTCGCGGGTTGGTGCCATAGAAGCGCGCGTCGAGACTCGGCGTGCACAGAACAGGATCTCCCCAACGCACGCCATCCGAACTCGAGCACGTGAACAACTTGAGAATGCCTGCCTTTCGGTAAGCTCCGCCCTCCGGGTAGAACGACGTGAACCACATGTGCCACATTCCTTGCCGGTCTATCACCACCCCCGGGGACAGGATTTCAACGTCTCGCGTGAATCGTGAGACCACCGCGGGGTAGTGCTGAAGATGGAACGACGCGCCGGAGAAGGATATGTCTAGCCGATTGATCACTTCCCGGGAATCAGCCTGGCTACCTTCGTTCTCCCTGTAGAACAGCACGAGTCGATTCGCTTTCGCGTCATAGACGAGGTCGGGATCGCTCAGATGGTTCTTGAGGTGCACGAACCCGCCGCTTGGAGTCGCTAGCGGAGCTCGAAGTCCCTTCGGGCGGGTCCAGCGCACCCCGTCGTTCGAGACAAGAATAGACGGGTTCTCGTATCCATCGTTGTCTTGCGGATAGGGAGTCATCGACATCCAGTAGCGGTATCCAGCCCAAGACCGCATGCCGAATTCGGTCAGAAAGTCGATCACTCCAGGATGGTTCGCTTGTCCCGACCCGTCGTACGTTGGGATCGCGAGGGCCGAACTATCGGGAATCGTCGTCGCATTGATCACTGGCTTGGGAACGGTTCCGGGGTTGTGATCGATGACGTAGGAGAATCCATCGACGCCGGCCAGGGGGATCTTGGACGTCGCAACGGATGTCACCACGATCCGGCGGTCGCCGCCGGCGGCCTGCATGGAGGTGGTGCCGTTGGTCACCGAGACGATCGTCGGCCGACCTGACAGATAGACCCCAAGAGTGCCCGAGACGACGGTGAGGGCAGCAACCGCGGTCAACCAGAACGCCGGGCGACTGAACAACCGCTTCCAACGCTCGTCATCCGAAGGTGCCGCGGTGCGATCAGTCGCGACATCCTGAGCATATGGAGACATGTGAGCCCTCCTATCGGTTCGCGGCACCGAAGGCCGTGCCCCGAAAGCGGACGTATACTATCATGCCGTCTGTCCCTTGCTGCCGTCCGCTCGCCACCGATCCTGGGAGCATCCCCGTGCCCAAAGCCGCGGCAAATCCCGTGACCGCTCCTCCGACTGACGTTCTCCCGCTCGTTCAAGCAACGCGGCCGCGGATCATGTCGCTGGACATCCTTCGTGCAATCGTCGTTGGTCTGATGATCTACATGGACCATCCGCTGATCGCAGCTGCGACGCCTTGGTGGCTTCTGCACCCTGCGTGGAACGGATTCCACCTAGCCGACACAATCGCGCCCGCGTTCATGTTTGCGGTCGGCATGTCCCTCGCATTCTCAGCGAGGAAGCTGACCGATGAGAACTACGATCAGGTCACGAAGCAGTTCGTCAAGAGAGTCCTGATCCTTTTCGCCATCGGGGTGGCGCTGGGATTCTACAAGTACGATGTGTCGTACTTCAGGATCAGCCTTGTGGAGCCCTTCCGCATGTTGCGGGTGATGGGCGTCCTACAACGAATCGCGATCGGCTCGTGGGTCGCATGGTTCTTCATACGCAAAGACTGGAAGTGGACCCTCAGCGCCGCAGCCATCCTCCTCGCAATCCACACTGTACTGATTCTATATGTCCACGCGCCGGGCGTAATACCTGGCGCGTGGACAGCAAATCCGGCTGGCCCAGGGTCAGTGGCCGTCCTCGAGCACACGTCACTCGCCGGCTGGGTGGACAAGACGCTTTGGGGGCTTCATCACACTTATGAGGCTTCGGGCTTCGATCCCGACGGCACACTCGGTCTGCTCTCCGTCAGCGCCCAGATCCTACTCGGTCTCACGCTTGGCAAGTTCGTGGTTGGGGACCACGGGTCCGGCAAGATCGTCCGCCCCACGATTGCCCTGGGCATCGTCGGCATCATCGCTGGAGTCGTGCTCGGCCAGATCGGCCTCCCCGTCAACAAGTACATCTGGACGGCTTCCTTCGTGCTCGTTAGCTCGGGAATTGCCACCCTTGCTTTCGGCCTTCTCTATTGGTGGCTCGACATGAAGGGCAAAACCAAGGGGTGGCGTTGGCTTGTGCCTCTGGGCCGGAACGCGCTTCTTATGTTCATCGGCGAAAATGCGTTCGCCGCGACAACCGGGTTGATTCGCTTGGACTGGCATGGACACGTTACGACTCTGGCCGCGCTCATTGCGAGGGCGATGACTAAGGTCATGTCACCAACTGCGGCGACGCTCCTGTTCTCCGCGCTTGAACTCGGAGGATTCCTGCTGCTGGCTGAGTTCCTCTACCGCCGAAAGCTCTTCTTCAAGTTCTAGCAGCCCGGAGAGCTCTATTTCGCGTATTCGTAGAAGCCCTTGCCGGACTTGCGTCCAAGCTCACCGGCGGCGACCATGCGAAGAATCAACGGGCGCGGTCTGTATGTCTCGTCACTGAGGCGGTCCGCGAGGTTGTCCATGATCTCAACAAGGACGTCCAAGCCGATAAGGTCGGCAAGCGCGAGCGGTCCCATTGGATGGTTCAGTCCGAGCCTCACGGCTTCATCGATCGACGCCGCGTCCGCCACATTCTCCTCCAGCTCGCGAACCGCCTCGTTCAAGAGTGGCATCAGCGCGCGGTTGACCGCGAAGGCCGGGGTAGCGGCGACCCGGACAGGAATCTTGCCGAGTGAGCGCGCGAATCGATCCAGTTCGAGTGACGTTTGCTGGCTGGTTCGCGAGCATACCGCAGTCTCGACCAGGCGCATGCGTGTTGCCGGGTTGAAGAAGTGGAGCGCGCCGAACTTCTCTGGCCTCGCGAGGCCGGCCGCCAGGTCGTCCAGAGACAGGCCAGATGTATTGGTTGCGAGGATGGCATCGCTGCGCATCGCGGCTTCAGCGTTGCGCAAGGCGTCCTTCTTTGCCTGCAATTGCTCGACAACAACTTCGATGACTACATCGCACGCCGCTAGGGCGGCGTCGTCATTGGAGATTGTGAGACGTTGCGCCGAGGACTGGAGTTCGACCTCGTCCTGGGTTCGTCCCAAGCGGTCAAGAACCCGCACCTTGGCTCGGGTCAAGCCCGCCGAGGTCCGGCCGAGCCATACAACGCGATGTCCTCGAGTCAGAAGCAGCTCCACGATTGACGAGCCCATCACGCCGCTGCCGATGACTCCTACCTCTGACAGCATCGTGTCATCTGAGACGGCGGACATCGCGTCGCCCACGGAAACCGCCACGTCGCTCTTCAGAATCAAGTTGTAGCCCTCGTGCGTTCGGGCCAAGACACACCAGTAAGGCACGTCCTCGTGTCCCAACATCGGCACCAAGACTTCGGAGACTGCGACTGCGGTCGCCCCTTCCCATGCCTCTTCGACGAGCGGGATGTGGCACCAGCTGCACACGCTCACTGAGTAGCGGTAAGAACGGCCACACTCCGGGCACTTGTAGAGACTCATCGCACGGCCCCCAGCACATGGACGGCACTCGTGCCGCCGACTCCGCCGACGCTGTGCGCGACTCCCACTCGCGCTCCAGGCACCTGCCTCAGGCCGGCGGCTCCTCGAAGCTGCAGCACAATCTCGCAAATCTGGCTCACTCCGGTGGCGCCGATTGCATGACCGCCCGCCTTCAATCCGCCGCTGGGGTTCACAGGGAGGCGGCCATTGATTCCGCTGTCTCCCGCACGAATCGCGTCGACGGCCTCTCCTGGGCGACATAGACCGAGATCCTCCATCGCGACGATCTCAGCAATCGTAAAGCAGTCATGGACTTCGGCTAGATCCACCTCTCCCGGGGTGATTCCCGCTTCCGCATACGCACGGCCTGCAGCTTCCTTCGTCGCCGCGAAACTGGTCGTGTCCTCCCTCTGCGAAAGTGAAATGACATCACTGGCCAAGGCGGAACCCCTAATCTCAATGTCGTCGTCGCGTGACCGCTCACTAGACACGACGAGTGCAGCCGCTCCATCGGAGATAGGGCAGCAGTCGAAGAGCCTCAAGGGAGAGGCGACCATGGGTCCTTGGTCGATGTCCCCTTGCGTGACCTTCTTGAGATAGAAGTGAGCCTTCGGGTTGAGGTTCGCGTTCGCGTGATTCTTCAAACTCACCAACTCAAGGTCGCGGGTTGTCGTGCCAAAGCGCATCATGTGTGACTGCGCCACGAGCGCGTACGCCGCAGGAAAGCTCACCCCCTCAGCGACGTCGAGGATCGCGTCCCCTGCCATTCCGATGTTTCGCGCGAGCTGGGTTCCGACTACCCCGCTCAGACGCTCAACGCCAATGACGAGGACGCGTCTGTACCTCGCAAGAGCGAGGACCGCTTGGTGGACTGCGACGCCTCCGGAAGCACAGGCGGCCTCAGTTCTCCAACTTGGCACGTGGACCCCTGGGAAGATGCCTGCGAGCACGGAGTTCAGATGAAGTTGACCCTCGTTTGGGCCTCCGAGGAAGTTCGCGACGATGATTGCGTCGACCTCGTCGGGTTGCAGGCTGGCGTCGCGGAGGGCGTCGAGCGCAGCTTCCTGCGCAAGTTCGAACATGGGCTTGGACGTCGGACCGAACCTTGTCTTGCCCATTCCTATGACGAATGCACCCAAGAGGGCGACCTCCAAGTCGGTTCTCGACTGCGCTGGACGGCTTGCGCCGATGACGGGGAGCTGATGCGACTCCGGGATTCAGACTACTCCAGTGGGCCTTGGATTCGTGCGCCCGACAGCCGACAGTACGGAACTGGCTGAGAGTGACCGCGCCAGCTCGCCGCATACGTAACCTCCATGCAACATCCCTGCCGTCTTATGCCGTTGGACACGATGGGGCAGCCATCGGCGACTCCCGCAACGGGCGGCAGCGCCCAAATGAACTGCCCGTCGCACCGCAGGGACGCAGCACACACTCGAGGTAACTGCGTGCCTAGCGTTTGCTGGGCCCATTAGGGTAAGGGGGGTCGAATCTCCAGCCTCCTGACACCCCGACCCTGCCTGCCAGGCGCCCTTCTTTGCGCCCGAATCTGGGCGTTTCGCGGTAACGCAATGGTTCGGACGATGTAACGAGTTTCCTGACAGCCCGGCCACGCTGGGCACATGGAAACATCGTCCAAAGACCCCCGCCGCGTCTGCGCGCGCATCGGATGCGAGAACGAGCTGCCCCCTCGCGCAAGACGCGGGCCGGCGCGGATGTACTGCTCCACGGCCTGCCGCACGGCCGCCTGCCGCCAACGCGCGATGTCAGCGCAGTGGCGACCCGCCATCGACCACGCCGAGCTCAAGCTGCCACCGGCGCCGGACACAGACACGCAGGTCGCCCGGACGATCATCGAAGCCGCCGTGGTGGCCTCGATGTTCGCCCGACTGGCCTCCGAGGCACGTCCCGGGCTCGCCGCCCGGTGCGAGCACGTATGCAATGGCATCCGCGCTCTGCTCGACGAGCGTTTCCCTGGGGCGCTGCGATGAGCGGACAGGGGCGTGTCCCGAAGCCTGACGGCAGCCGCGCGGGGCATCGCAAGGGACCGGGCCGCGCCAAGCCTGCGGAGGTTACTCGGGTCGAGCAGAGGGTCGCGAGCGCCGAAGCGCCCAGCGCGCTGTCTCCGATCGCACAGCAGATCTGGGACATGATCGTCGCGGACATGGCGACGCTCGGGCACCTGCGTGAACCCGACCTCGTGCTGGTACGCGGCTACTGCGCCCAGGCCGGCATCATGATCGCCGCCGAGAAGCTGATCGACGAGTACGGCGAGATGATGCGCGAGCCGATCCTGGCCAAGAACGGCGACGGCGAGGCGGTCATCGTCGGCCATCGCATGAAGCAGAACCCGGCGGTCAAGATGCACGGCGAGGCGCTCGACCGGCTGCGGATGCTCTCCAACGAGCTCGCACTCAACCCGATCGCCCGTGTCCGCGGTAACTTCATGGAGACCGCCACCGCCGCGGTCGCCTTCGCGGTCGCGGAGCACGTCGAGAAGAAGGCGATCGCCAATCGCGCGAGGCTCGCCGGCAAGGACGAGGGGTGAGTGCGCGCCGCGCCCGCGGCAACGGGTACTCCTCGAAGCTGCCCGAGCGCTACGGCGAGGCGGGGATGCTGCGCGCCGAGATGATCCGGGTCTTCTGCGCCGAGCATCTCGTCCATCTGGGCGGCGGGAAGGTCGCGTTCACGCCGCTTGAGCCGGTCAGGTTCCAGCTCGACAACATCATCCTGCCGATCTTCGCCGACCTCGATCGCAAGGGCCGTCGCCGCGTCCGCAAGGCGCTCATCAGCCTTCCGCGTGACGGCGCCAAGACCGAACTCGGCGCCGCCCTCGTGCTCGCGTGCATGTTCCTCGAGCATCGCTACCAGGGGCAGTACTACGTCGTGGCGCGTGACCGGGAGCAGGCCCACATCCTGTTCGACAAGGCCCGGGCGATGGTCCTGCATGATGCCGACCTGAGCCGTTCGTGCCAGGTGTTCAAGAGCTCGATACAGATAGCGGCCACCGGCGCCGTCTTTCAGGTCCTTCCCGGCGACGAGAAGTCCGTGCAGGGCCGACACGCCGACGTGTGCGTGATCGACGAGTACCACGTGCACAAGGACACCGGCGTCTACGACGCAATGTCGTCCGGCATGATCGGCAACTGGGAGACCGAGGGTCTGCTGATCGTGCTCTCCACCGCTGGTCCGGAGCGCAAGGGTCCTCTGTGGGAGCTCATCCCGAACCTGCGGCGGGATTCGCACGGCTACGTTTACTGGTGCGGTGCCGACGACGAGGACGATCCACACGACTCGAAGGTGTGGAAGGACGCCAACCCGATGCCGTGGATCACGGTCCCCGCACTCAAGACCGCCCACGACACGCTGCCGCTGTGGGAGTTCGAGCGCTACCACCTCAACCGCTTCCCTGTCTCCAAGGGCGCCGCGCGGGCGTTTCGGTGGCAGGACTGGCAGAAGTGCCTCACGCTGCCGCTCTTCGACGACTGCACGCCGTGCTTCGTGGGCGTGGACGCCGCCTCGAAGCGCGACACGTCGGCGGTCGTGCTCGATCAGCGCAGCACGGACGGCCATCACAACCTGCGCACGTGGGTCTTTCGCGCGAGCGACATCACAGGCCAGATGGATTTCGAGGCGATCGAGCAGCTTCTGCGAGACCTGTGCGCAGAGAACTACGTCGAGCAGGTGCTGGTGGATCCGTACTTCATGACCCGCTCCAGTTCGATCCTCGCCTCCGAGGGCCTGCCGATGGTCGACCTGCCGCAGTCCGACGCATACATGATCCCGGCCGCGGACAACCTGCACGAGCTCATCCGTCGCCACCTCATCCGCGCGGGCAAGACGACTCGCGCGGGTGGGACCGGGGCCGACGAACTCACCACGGCGATCCTCAACTGCGGCGTGCACGACAAGCCCGGGCGTGGCTGGAGGCTCACCAAGCTCCACGAGGAGGAGCGCATCGACGCCGCCGTCGCGCTCGCGATGGCGGCACGCGCGGCTGAGCAGGACGCGAACGCGGGCGGAGGGGCGTTCGTCATCGGCGGCTGACAGCGCGCGCAGGCTCGCCTCATGAGTCTGCGCCGCTACATCGATCGCATGAAGCGCTCGACGGTGGTCGTCCATCGCCCCGACGACGTGAGCGTCCGTGGCGTCCTGGTCGGCGTCTACCGCGACTGCATCGTGCTCGAGTGCGCCGAGGCCCTCGGCGTTGACGGTCCCACGCAGATCGATGGCCGCGCGGTGATCCCGCGCTCCGATCGGCTGTGGCTGCAGGAGATCGAGGTGGCGCCGTGAGTCTCGTGATCTCCGGCGGCCACGCGCGTCAGGTGCGCGCCTCGTTCCCCGTGGACCCCGGCCCGAAGATATGGCACTCCGCCGGCAACAACTTCGTGCGCCTGATCTCCCAGCCGGGAGAGTTCCGGGCGGTCACCTACGAGCAGATGTACCGGCGCCAGCCGTGGGTGTTCGCCGTGGTCAACAAGCTCGTCATGGGCATCGCCCGCCTGTCGATCAACGTCTACGACGGCGTGGATGCCGAGACCCGCACTCAGGTGCGGGGAGCAGAAGGCAACGGGCTTCCGGCGCTTCTCACCTCCCCGTTCCCGCGAGCATCCCAGACGCGGCTGAAGGTGCAGTTCCTGCTCGACCTGTTCGTCCAGGGCGAGGGGCTGATCGTGCCGTACCGCCCCAGCCTCGGATCTCCGCCCACAGAGCTGTGGCCCATCCCGTGGAAGTACGTCACGACGATCCAGGACGCGTCGGGCATCATCGGCTACCGGGTGATGGCCGGCGGTGTGATGGCGACCCTCGCGCCCGAGCAGGTCGTCCACGTCTGGCTGCCCGGGCGCGTCTCTCCCCTCGAGGCACTGGCCCGCACGCTCGCGCTCGAGGACGCCTCGATGGACCTCCAGAACGCGACGATGGCCAACGGCGTCACCCCGAGGGCCGTGTTCACCGCCGCCAAGCTCACGCGCAACCCAGACGACGAGACCAAGCTGCGCAACGAGCTCGAGAAACTCTACTCCGGTCCCGCGAACGGCGGACGGTTCGCCCTTCTCGGGGGCGAGTGGAGCGTCGACACGCTCGGGGTATCGGCGGCCGACGTCGCCCTGATCGACCAGCGCAAGCTCTCGCGCGAGGAGGTCATCGGCGCCTACGGACTGACGCTCATGCAGATGGGGCTGTCCGAGAAGGCCGCCTACGCCTCAATGCTCGAGGCCCGCCGCGCCTTCTACGTCGACGCCGTCGGCGGCGCGGTGGAGCTCGTCGAGGACGAGCTGCAGGCGCAGCTCGTGGCTCCCGAACCCGCGTGGGACGGCCTGTACCTGAAGTTCAACGTGGACGAGATCCTGCGGCCGGATCCAGAGGCGCGCGCCCGCATGCATCTGATGATGCAGCAGTCCGGGACCAACGCCGCCAACGAGCGCCGCAGATACGAGGAGCTGCCCCCGGCCGACCCCACGACCACGGACAACCCCTACGACCTGCCGCTCGCGCCGGTCAACATGCAGGTCCCCGGCCAGACTCCCGCCGCCGCGGCTCCGGATCCGGCGCCCGTCCCCGCCACGGATCCGCTCGTGACCGAAGCGCTGCGCGGCGCGCCTGCACCCCTGCATCTCGACGAGGAGGACTGATCAGCCATGCCCAGGCCGAAGCTCAACCCTGCCAGCGGTCGGCCCTGGTTCCGCGTGAAGGCTGTCGCCGATGGCGAGGCCGATATCTACATCTACGACGAGATCGGCGACTCGTGGTGGGGGGATTCCACCTCCGCCAAGGACTTCGTCGATCAACTGAAGGCGCTGGGGCCGGTGGCGCAGATCAACCTGCACATCAACTCGCCCGGCGGCTCTGTCTTCGACGGCGTGGCGATCTACAACACGCTGCGCGCCAACCCCGCCAGCGTCACCACCTACGTGGACGGCTACGCGGCTTCCATCGCGTCGATCGTGGCGCTGGCAGGCGACCGCATCGTCATGCCGGCCAACACGATGCTGATGATCCACAACCCGTGGTCTTTGGCCATCGGGGACGCGAACGAGATGCGCTCGGTCGCCGACTCGCTCGACAAGATCCGCGAGGCAATGGTCTCGACCTATTTGAGCCGGTCGACCAAGGACGAGGCCGAGCTGCTGGCCGCGATGGACGCCGAGACGTGGCTCACCGCGGCCGACGCGGCCGAGTGGGGATTCGCGGACGAGGTCACCGAGTCCCTCCAAGCGGCCGCCCTCTCCCGGTTCGACTTCGCGGCGCTGGGATTCCGTCACGCACCGGCTGTGGCAGCTGCCTCCGCCACTCCCGCCGACGCCGCGGAGCCGGTCGCGGTCGGCCGGACGCTCTCGACGGAGAACGAAGGCAAGCTCACCGACGCTCGCGACCTGATCAACCAGGTCCTGAGCAGCGTGGACGGCGGAGGAGACGACGGCGGCGGGGACGGGGGCGACGGCGCGACCAGCGATTCGGTCAGAGATCCGACCGCTGACAGCGGGCGCACCGTGGACAGGGCGGAAGTCGCGGCGATGCTGCGCAGCGCATTCGACTGACTTAGGAGGGATCTGGCGATGGCACCCAAGGCCACGACCGAGACGGCGCGGAAGATCGGCGCCGAGCTCAGCAAGGCGCGCGACCACGCTGCCGAGCTCGAGCGCAACACCAAGGCGATGATGGACACCGCCGTCTCCGAGGAGACGCTGACCACGGAGGACTTCAAGGCGAAGTACTTCGAGGCGCGCAAGGCTCTCGGAGACGCGAAGGACAGCGTCGACTCGCTCGAGCAGATGTTCGCGGACGCCTGCTCCGACGCCGAGGCGTCCGGCGCTTCCACGGGCGGCCTGCGCGCGGCCGGAGCCTCGCACCCCGTGCGCCGCAAGGTGACCGCAGGATCGCGCTTCGTGGACGGCGACGTCTACCAGGCGCTGGCCGACAGCGGTCGTCTCGCCAACGGCTCGATCGGCGGCGAGACGCCGTTGTTCGAGATCCTGGGCCGCGACGAGGTCGTGCGCGCCATGGCCGGCGACGACACCCCCGGCCCGATCGACGGCGACGCCGAGGTCCTGGTGCTGCCGGACATCCGTCCGGACATCGTGGGCCTGCCCCAGCTGCCGCTCAACATCCTGCAGCTGGTGAGCGTCACGGCCACCACGTCGGACCTCGTGCGGTTCCACGTGGAGAAGCTCTTCACCAACTCCGCCGCGTCGATCGCCGCACAGGGCGACTACCCGCTGACGGACATCAAGTTCGACGACGTGGACATGAAGGTCCACAAGATCGGGCACATCGCGACCACCACCTGGGAGAAGACCCAGGACGCGCCGCGTCTGGTCGCGTGGATCGACGGGCGCATGGTCTACGGCGCCATGGCAGAGCTGCAGCGCCAGATCATCGCCGGTGACGGCGACGGGGAGAACCTGCTCGGCATGTACAACTGGGCCGACCGCCTCTACTACGAGCGCGGGACGGACGAGTCGCTGTCCGACGGGATCCTCAAGGCCGCGATCGCCATCGAGATCGCATCGTGCGGCTCGATCGTGGCGACCGCCGTCGGCCTGAACTCGCTCGACTACCAAGACGAGATCATCCAGCGCGTCGCGACCAGCGGGCTCTACCTCTACGGCGGCCCGCTCGCCCCGCTGCCGCGCACGATGTGGGGCTTGAACGTGGTCCGGCACGCGTCGTTCACGCAGGGCCAGCCGATGGTCGCCGACTTCTCGCAGTGGGAGGTCGCGGTCCGCGAGGGCGTCAACCTCACGATGAGCGACCAGACCGGCGACAACTTCACGAAGGACCTCGTGACCTACAAGGCGCGCCTGCGCGCCGCGGCGGGCACAGAGCGCTCCTACGCGTTCTGCACCGTCGATGCCCACGGCTCGCACGCCGGTCACTAGGCGCAGGTCCTACACGGACGAGCGATCGAGGGCCCGGCGCCTGGCAACGGGCGCCGGGCCTTCCCAGATGAGGAGAGGAAGACATGGCGGTCGAGAGGGTCATCACCCGCAAGCCGCTCTACGAGTCCTACGCGCGTGGCATCGGCTTCCTGCGCTATCCGGCGGGCGCCTCGGTGCCGAAGCCGGAGTACGAGCGCCTGACCGGCCAGAAGGCCAAGCCGGTCAAGGACGACGCGGTGCCCGAGACGGCGGACGCGCCTGCCAAGCCGGTCGAGAAGATGAACCGGGCGGAGCTCATCGCGCTGGCGGCCTCCAAGGGCGTGCAGCACGACGAGGAGGCCACCAAGGCCCAGATCATCGCGGCTCTGACCGCGGCCGGGTAGACGGAGTAGCTCTCGTGCCCGAGGCTCCCGCGACGGCCTACTTCACGATCGACGAGCTCCGCGCCGAGGACGAGACGCTGGAGAGCGCCGACTCCTACCCGGACGCGATGCTCGCTGATCGCATCGCCATGGTCGAGGAGCGCATCGAGCATCTGTGCGGGGTCGCGTTCCTTCCCAGGACGTCGACCTGCTCTGTGCGGGGGGACGGGTCCTCCACGATCATCCTGCCCGACGTCGAGGTGACCGGCGTCTCGTCGATCGCAGTCGACGGAGTGGACCTCACGAATACCGAGCTCGCGCTCGTGAGGATCGCGCGCCGCGGCGTGGTCACCCGCATCGGTCCTCTGGGGCGTCCCGTCGCCTGGCCCCGCGGCTCGACGGTCGACGTGGAGTACACGCACGGCTACGCGGTCCCGCCGGCACCGATCAAGTACGCCGCGCTGAAGTGGGCCGTGGACGTCCTGCTGCCCTCATCGCTCCCGGCGCGGGCCACGATGCAGTCCCAGGGCGACAACACCTTCCGCATCGTCGTCGCCTCCCCGGATCGCCCCAGCGGCATCCCGGAAGTGGACGCGATCCTCGCCGACTACGACCGGCGCATCCCGATGGTGGGCTGACATGGCCGGACTCAGGACAAAGGCGTTCGAAGTCGAGGACGCCCTGCTCGCTCTCATCTCAGGTCTAGACGACCTCGCTGGCGCGACCGTCGAACTGGGCACCCCGGCGCGCAGGACCGACCGGCACGTGTGGATCGACGAGGACCACGACGTGACCCAGACCTACGAGGTCTCGGGCCTCGCCGAGATGCAAGAGCAGTTCCTCGTCAAGGTGCGCGTCTTTCGCCGACTCGCCGTGAGGACCTACGCGGAGGTGCGGGACGCCGCGAAGACGGACGCGGGGGCCATCGAGGTGGCCATCACCGCCGACCCGACGCTGGGAGGACTTTGCCAGCTCGCCGCCGTCGCCGGGCTCGACATCGTCGGGTGGTGGCCGGACGAGAAGCACCGCGCGTGCGGCATCGAACTGACCATCCAGTGCACGACCGTCGTCGGCTGACAGCGAAAGCAGGATGAGACCCATGAAGACGCGCTACGAGATCAAGCGGCCGGTCCACGGCGAGACGGGCGACGGAAGCGAGCGGATCGCGTTCGACCTCCCCGCCGGGGACCTCGACGCGGCCGACGAGCGCGTGGTCGCGCACCTCGTGTCCATCGGGCTGGCGAGCGAGGTCAAGCCCAAGGCGGCCGGCAAGCCGTCCGAGAAGAAGGAGTGAGTAGACGATGGCACAGCTCAACCCCGGACTCGGACTGGTCGGGATCGGCAAGCAGACGGCGAAGGGCACGCCCGCCGCGTCTCCCACCTTCGGCCATGGCCTGTACAGCGGCACCCTTCCGCACGTCGAGCGTGACGTGCAGATCGACGAGGTGACGAGCGGCGCGGCCGGCGACACCTCCGCCTTCCTCGCCTCGATCATCGGGGCATCCGACTACGAGTGCCCCGCCTACTTCGGCAGCGCGGGCCTCTACCTGCTCGCAGCCCTCGGCGCCGACGCCGTGACAGGCGCGGGCCCGACCTACACCCACGTGATCACCCTGGCGCTCCCCCGGCCGTACTTCACGCTGTGGGGCTCGCTGTCCGGCATCATCCAGTCCCTCCAGGACTGCAAGCTCGACCAGCTCGAGCTGACCTGGAAGGCCAACGAGCCGCTCCACTTCAAGCCGACGTGGAAGGGCGGCGCGCTCACGATGCCCGCCACCTACGTGCCGGGGACCGCGGAGTCGGGCGACAGCCGCTGGACGCCGGTGGGCGGCACGTTCCAGATCGACGTGGTCGGCTCGACGCTCGCGGCCGTCCTGCTCACGCAGGGCGACATCAAGATCAACAACAACGTCGATACGCCCCTGTGTTCGGGATCCATCACGCCGGCGGACATCCTCGAGGACAAGCAGCAGGTCACGATCTCGCTCTCCGCGCTCGTGAGCGACCTCGGCATGTGGAAAGAGGCGCTCACGGGCACGCCGACCGGGACCGCGCCCACCAGCGTCGTGGCCTACGGCAGCTTCTCGGTGCAGTTCGTCAACGGCACCAACACCCTCACCCTCGCGTGCACGAACTGCCCGTTTGTCGTGGACTTCCCCGCCGTCGACGCCAAGAACGCCAACCGCGAGATCACGCTCACGGCCCAGCCGACCATCGCATCGGGCGGCTCGACCATCCTCACCGCCACTGTCGTCAACTCCGTCGCGACCTACTAGGAGGCGCAGAAGCCCATGCGATTCAAGAACTCGACGGTCACCCGCGGCTGGGTGGAGTGGGTCGACGAGAAGCGGGAGCCGGTGCGCATCACCATCGGATTCTCGGAGCAGGCCAAGGCGGAGCGGGCTCTCGGCAGCAAGGCGATGGAGGGCGTGGTCGCGCTGACCTTCATGACCCGCCTCGCCCTCATCAAGAGCGGCGACCTTCCGGCTGACACCACGCAGGAGCAGTTCGAGGACGTGGTCGCCGGCATGGCGATGGACGAAGACGAGCAGCCCGAGGGGGACGAGCCGGGGGAACCGATGGCGCCATGCGCCTCATCGCCCGCGTCGCCCTCTCCGGCCAGCCCGTCGGCGACCTTCTAGAGCTCCTCGGCATCCCCAGGGGGCCGTGGCCGGAGCTGTTCGACGCGATGGTCGAGGAGGCAGCCGAGGCCGGCGAGGAAGCGGAGAGGGAGCGAAAGCACCAAGAGGCGCTCAAGCGTCTCGGGAAGGTCTAGGAGGTGCGAGGTGGCGTCGGTGAGCGCGCAGGCGAACGGCGCCTGGGAGGTCCGCCTGCAGATCGACGGCGTGACCAACACCGTCCGTGCCCTTCGCAACCTCGCTCCGGACCTCTCCAAGTGCCTGCGATCGCAGCTGCGCGTGGCGGGCAACCGCATCGCCATGTTCGCCGACGCCTCCCTGTCCTCCCTGCCAGGCGTGCACGGCGACGACGTGTCCGGCGCCTATAAGGTGCGCGAGCGCACCAAGCGCGGGAAGTTCCAGGTCTCGGTCTACGCCGCGAAGAGGGATGCGGCCATCTTCGAGTTCGCCGGCAAGGTCAACGCCGGCGGCAAGACCCCCCAAGGCGCCGCCATGATCCGCTGGCTCGACGGCACGGCGAAGCCAGGCCGGTTCCTGTGGCACGCGTGGGACGAGATCGGCGGCGAGGTGCAGGCCGCGATGCTCGCCGACGTGCGCGCGGCCGAGGCGGAGCTACAGGCTCGCCTCGACGCCGGCCAGGGCCGAGGACAGGTGACCTGAGGTGTCTGTCACCGTCTCCGTCGTAGGCGAGTACAACGGCGCGCAGATCGACCGCGCCATGAACCAGCTGACGAAGCTCAAGACACAGGTCTCGGGCCACACGAGCGCTATCGGCAGCGCGTTTCAGAAGATGGGCTCCGCCCTCGGATCCGTGGTGGGGCGCCTCGGCAGCGCGCTGGCGTCCTCCGGGATCGTCCTGTGGCTCAAGGACTCAGTCAAGGCGGCCACAGACGCCCAGGTGGTGCAGGCCCGGCTCGCCACGTCCGTCAAGGCGGCAGGAGGGTCGTGGGACAAGCTCGCGCCCTCGGTCGAGAAGAACCTGAGCGCGATGATGCGCTTCTCGGGCTTCTCCAAGGAGTCGCTGTCCTCGGCGCTCGCGGACCTCGTGCAGCGCACCGGATCGGTCACGAAGGCCCAGAACCTGATGGGCCTCGCGATGGACGTCGCCCGCGCGAAAGGCGAGGACGTCACATCGGCCGCCTCGCAGATCGGCCTCGTGCTGGCTGGCAACACGCGCATCCTGAAGCAGTTCGGGATCGAGGCGGTCAAGCCGAACACAAAGGGTCTGGACGCGCAGCAGAAGGCCGCCCAGCTCACCGCCATCCGCCTGAACTACCTGAAGGACATCCAAGCCAAGGCATCGGGACAGGCTGCGGCCTACGGCAACACCGCCGCCGGCGCCCAGGCGAAGTTCAACGCGAGCCTGCAGGCCCTGCAGGTGACGGTCGGCACGCAGATCCTGCCGTACCTCGCGCAGTTCATGGGCTTCCTCTCCGGCCTCATCGCGAAGTTCGATGCGGCGCCCAAGGCGACCAAGGGCCTGGTCATCGGCATCGCCGCAGTCGCCGGCGCGGCACTGGCCGCCAACGCCGCCTTCGGGCCCATCGGGCTCGTCGCCGTGCTCGTGGGCGCGGCGGGGCTGTTCATCTACAAGAACTGGGACAAGGTCCGGGGCATCTTCACCCAGGTCATGCTCAGGCTGCAGCCCATCATCACCGCCGGCAAGCAGGTGTGGACGGTGCTCGCGCCGATCTTCTCCAAGGTCGCGGCCATCGTGAAGGACTCGCTCGCGAAGGCGTTCGACAACCTGAAGCAGGCGTGGGCCCAGCTCGCCCCGATGCTCAAGCCGCTGATGCCGATCCTGAAGGTGCTCGGCACCATCCTGCTCATATCCATCGCGGCGCCGATCGCCGTCGTCATCGCGGCCGTGGTCGCTGGGGTGGTCGTCCTCGCCAAGCTGGTCCAGGGATTCACCTGGGTCATCAAGGAGGGCGTCGCACTCGGAGCGTGGCTGCAGAAGCTGGGGCCACTCATCGTCAATGCCGTGGTCGGCGCGTTCACGACCGCCTACAAGCACTGCTACCTCTTCCAGCACATAGTCGACGCGGTGACCGGGGCGTGGACGACCATCCGCAAGGCGACCACCACCGCTTGGACGGCGGTCACGACGACGCTCTCCGGGATCTGGAACTCCATCGTGTCCGTGGTGACGACGGTCGTGGCCAAGGTCACCGCGCCCATCAAGGCCATGATCTCGCAGGCCGCCTCGTGGGGATCCGGCGTGATCTCCGGCATGGTCTCGGGACTGACCGGCGGGCTGAAGGCCATCGAGGACGCGGGACGGACGCTCGCCGGCAAGCTGATCGACGCCGTGAAGAGCTTCCTTGGCATCCACTCGCCCTCCACCGTGTTCCAGGCGCTGGGCGGCCACGTCGTCGGAGGCTTCGTCAACGGCCTGAACTTCTCCAACGCCCTACAGATCGTGAAGAGTGCGTTCGGAGGGATCTGGGGGCTGGCCTCCAACGTGCCGTCGCTCCTGTCCTCAATCTTCGACTCGGGCGACACCGGGGTGATCGCGAGTGCGCTCAAGAACGTGAGGGGACTGACCGGAGGCTTCGGCTCCGTCGCCCGTGGGCTGGTCGAGGCCATGTCCATGGTCGGCAAGCCCTACGTCTGGGGGGCGATGTCGCAGGCAGCCGCGGACTGTTCCGGGCTCGTGTCGCTCGTCCTCCAGTCGATGGGACTCGGCTACGGCCGGCTGACGACCGCGACCATCCCCGGCGCTCTGGAGAAGGGCCGAGGCAAGGAGGTCAGCGTCGGACTCGTGCCTGGACACCACACCGGCATCGAGTTCTTCAACAAGCTCGCGTTCGAGGCCAAAGGCAAGAAGTGGGGCATCCTCGGCCCGGACACCGGCGCGCGGACCTCGTGGCCAGAGTGGTACCACCCAAAGGGGTTCATGCGCGGCGGAATCTCGTCCGGGCCTGGATCCGGCTATGCGGCCGTCCTGCACGGCACCGAGGCGATCATCCCGCTCGCGCGCCGGTTCCGCAGCCAGGCCATCGCGCTGATCCCGCAGGTGCTCGACTCGCTGGGCGTGGGCTCGGCCGGGCCGCAGCTTGCACTCGCGGGCGGCACGTCCATCCACGTCGCGTCGGGAGCGGTGCAGGTGAGCGTCACCGCGGCTCCCGGCTGCACCGTGGCTGAGGCCCAGCGCGCCGGCGACACGGCGGCCAAGGCGTTCATGGAGCGCCTGATCCGCGAGAAGAGGGCCCTCTAGTGCCCACCACTCGACTGCGGCCGAACGCGGACTGGTGGGTGCCCTACGCGGCGCGCACGGGCGGCTCGTCCATCAACGGCGTTCTCTCCGACCAGTCCGACGCCACCTACATACGCCGAAGCGCGGGCGCGACCAGCAACGTCCTCGCACAGGTCGAGCTCGGCACGTTCACTCCCGGATCCGGGGAACGCATCATCACGGTCGTTCCGGGCATGCGCTACCTGCTCGCGGCGACCGACGGCAAGCCGTGCTCGGTCGCGGTCGCCACCGTCAAGGACCGAAACGCCAAGACGCTCTACACCGGGCCCTACGCGACCTACCCGAAGGCCACGAGCGCCACCGACGTCATCGGCCACCCATCGACGGGGCGGCCGCTGGCCCAGGACGGCACACAGTGGGCGCAGGCCCACATCGACAACCTCGTGCACAGCGTGTGGGACCAGCACCTGGCCACCTACGCCAGCCGCGCCTACATCTACGAGCTCTATGCCGACGTCTTCACCCTCAAGCCCGCGACGGTGACGGTCAGCGCGCCTTCCGGGGCGGTCGCCGGCACGTCGTTCCCTGCCATCGCGCTCTCGGTCTCGACCGTGGTCGAGCTGTGGCAGACCAACGCGCCGGCCCTCGGCGACTACCTGACCGGGGGCCAGGTCCAGATCTGCATCTTCGACGCGGTGGCCTACGGGGCCACGGGCTTCGATCCGGCCGTCTCGACGCCGGTGTGGGCGACGGTCGTCAACGGCGGCGTGAAGGCGAGCCTGCTCTACAACAACGACGCCTACGGGGACGGGTCGACTCCCACCTCCGTCGCGCTCACCGCCACGTGTGGCACCTCGCTCGTCAACGGCGCGGCCTATCGCTGCTACGCTCGCGCGTCACGGGACGTTCCCGGAGGCGACATCTTCTGGGGCGCCTGGAGCTACTCGTCGTTCTCCATCGCCATCACTCCGCCGGCCACCCCGACGACCACCTGCAACAATGCGGCCGGGACGGTGCCGGTGATCTACTGCGGCTACGCGTCCGGCCTGACGTCGCCGACGTTCGACTTCCAGCGCAGCCTCGACGGCGGCACGACATGGGCCGACGTCTATGACACCAATCTGCAGTTCGACGGCACGTCGACCTCTCGCGGCTGCACGGACCTGACCTGCCCGCGTGGCGCCGGCGTGCAGTACCGCTCCCGCGTGAACTGTCTGGTCGGCGGCCAGCAGGTGAGCTCCGCGTGGTCTCCGGCGTGCTCGCTCGACACGCTGGGCCACACGATCACCAGCAACGTCACGGGCTGGTTCTTCTACGCACAGGCGGGAGGCGTGTGGTCCAACCCGGACCAGAAGGTCCTCACGGGCCCAGCGATACAGCGTATCGAGGACCAGGGCGCCTTCTATCCTCGCGGGCGCACGAAGCCCGTCGTCGTCGCCGGCGACATGCACGGCCTCGACGGCAGCTACGACGTCCTGTGTGCCAACGCGACCGACCTGGCGAACATGGACGCCATCGTGGCCTCGCAGGGGCCGGTCTACGTCCTCGACGGGTTCGGCAACAGCAAGTGGATCCGCCTCACCTCGCGCTCGAAGGTCCTGCAGGGCACGGCTGCGGCGCCGCGCGGCACCTGGACGCTGAACTACCTCGAGATCGACCCACCGGCGTGAGCGGGCAACGCGATGGATGATCTCGTCTCCGCGATCAGCTCCTCCCACCTTGCCATCGCCTCGGCCGAGATGTGGTTCGGGGACACCGATCTGGGCGAGCTCCCGATCTCCACGGGATCCGTGAGTATCGACGCGACCAGGGCTGTCCTGCGCACGTGCGCGCTCACTGTCTCGCCGGACTCGTCTCGGCTGCTCTCCGAGTTCTACGGCCTGCTGTCCAGCTACGGCGTGGAGGTCAGGCTGTTTCGCGGGGTCCCGGGCACGCTCATCCCACTCGGCGTGTTCCTGGTCACCGACCTCGACTACGACGAGGCCGGGATGAGTCTCACCCTCAATGGCTCCGACCGCTCTTTGCGCATCTCACGCGCCCGGCTGGTGGACCCATACACGATCGCCGCGGGCACCGACCTCGCCCAGGCGCTCACGGACCTGCTGCACGACCGCTGGGGTGCCTGCCCGGTCGCCTTCACCGCGACGGACACCGGGGCAGCCACGGTCCCCGCGCAGGTGGTGCTCGACGCCGGCGAGAGTTCGGATCCGTGGGCCGGTGCGCAGGCCCTCGCGCAGGCCGCGGGCTTCAACCTCTACTTCGACACCAACGGCCTCGCGCGACTGCGGATCCCGCCGGATCTCGCGCGGACCCAGGCCGACTACACCTATTCAGGAGGCGAGGCCGCCGTCGTGATCGCCTCCACGGTCCATCTCAGCTACGACAAGACCTACACCGGGGTCGTGGCCAGCGGCGAGGGCACCGGCGTGGCGACACCGCTGCGCAGCGTGGCATGGGACACCGACCCGTCGTCTCCGACGTACTACCTCGGCCCCGCCGGAATGGTGCCCTACTTCTACTCCTCGCCACTTCTGACCACGCAAGCCGCCTGTGACGCAGCCGCGGCCACGCTGCTGGCGAGCGTCACAGGCAAGAGCGAGCAGGTCGCCTGGACGCAGGTCGTCAACCCCATGCACGACGCCTGGGACGTGGTGGACATCACGCACCCTGACGGCAGCGTGCACCGCTATCTGCTCGACCAGATCACCATGCCGCTCTCCGCGGCAGACCCAATGTCAGCGACGGCCCGAGAGACACAGGTGGTGTAGAGCCATGCAGCTTCACGAGATGGCCTCCGCGTTCAAGACGGCCCCGGCCGGTGCCCGGCTGCGATGGGCGACGGTGAGTGCCGTCGGCGACCGCACGGTGGACATCACTATCGCGGGATCCGCCACGGTCGTGCCCAGCGTGCCACGAGTCGGGGCCTATTACCCCGTGGTCGGAGACACGGTCGCCGTGATCGTGAGCGGCATGGACATGCTCGTGCTCGGCATGATGGAGGGCGGTCCGGGCACCGGCATCGTGCCCGCGAGCAAGCTGCCCACGGGAGTCGGTCAGTACACGAGCTACATCTTCATCCGCTCCGCGAGCCAGCCCGCCGCGCCGACCGGGCCCGACCCCACGACGTGGTCGGACTCTCCACCCGCCGAGGACGGCAACCCACTGTGGATGTCGCTCGCGACCATCGCGCTTGATGGCACGCTCGTCGGGACGTGGTCGACCCCGGTGCAGATCGAGGGTTCGGCCGGATCTCCCGGCGCCCCTGGGGCCGACGGCGCGAGTGTGTCTGTCGAGTACAGCGTCGACGGGTCGACCTCGTGGCACTCGATCTTCAACGCCTCGGCGGACATCTACATGCACCTGAAAGTCGGCTCGGGCTCGTGGTCGGCAGCCATGCGGATCGTCGGCGAGCAGGGCGCACAGGGCCCGGCTGGCTCGCCGGGAGCGGCAGCGAGCCTGTCCACGCAGTACAGCGCCAATGGCGCGACGAACTGGCACCCCGCGTTCAATCCCGCCGCGGATCTCTACATGGAGGTCCAGATCGGGTCGGGCGGTTGGTCCAGCGCCATGCGCATCGTCGGCGTGACGGGTGCGCCTGGCAGCACGGGCGCCACGGGATCGCAGGGCATACAGGGTCCAGCCGGGTCGCAGGGCACGCAGGGCATACAGGGTCCCGCCGGTGCAAACGGCGCCACGACCTACACCTGGATCAAGTACGGAACAAGCTCGACAGGCGCCGGGCTTCAGGACTCGCCCGTCGGCATGACCTACATGGGCATCGCGTACAACAAGCTCACCGCGACCGAGAGTACGACGGCAACCGACTACACCTGGAGCCTGATACAAGGTGCGGCGGGTAGCACTGGCTCGCAGGGCATTCAAGGGCCTGCGGGTAGCAACGGCGCTCCGACCTACACCTGGATTAAGTACGGCACGAGCGCGGCGGGCGCCGGGATCACGGACTCACCGACCGGCATGTCGTACATGGGGATCGCCTACAACAAGCTCACGCAGACCGAGAGCGTGACGCCCAGCGACTACACCTGGAGCCTGATACAAGGTGCCGCGGGTGCGCAGGGCAGCCAGGGGAGCCAGGGAATTCAAGGGATCCAGGGGCCGCAGGGCCCGGCCGGCGGCCTGCAGACGCAGGTGTTCTTCGTCGCTCCCACCACGCCGTGGAACGTCGGCGACATGTACTGGGACGGCACCGGCATCATGCGTCGGTGCATCCAGACCAGAGGCGGCAGCTACACGTACGCGCAGTACCCCGGCGACTGGTCGCTCTACTCGATAAGGGCCGACTACGTCTCCGCGAGCGTCGCACTGAGTTCGCCGTCCATCAGCGGCGGGACGATCTCAGCCGCCCTCTTCCGAACGGCGGCATCCGGCGAGCGTCTTGAGATGTCGAACTCGGTACCCGTCGGCTACATCTACTACTACCCGCCCTCCGGGAGCCCGGGCGGCGTCTGGTTTTCGCAGGGCACGCTGGACGAGGCGGTCCTGCAGACGTCCGCAATCTCCGGCAAGGTCGCGGCGGTGCTCGACCTGCGTTCCGCAGCGACGATAGGGACTGCGACGGTCAATGCTGACCTCACGGTGAACGGAGCCATCTCACAAGTCGGCACGCGAGGTTGCACCCTTGGCGGCGCCCTTGGTGTGGCCGGCGTCCTCACCCCCAGCGGCGGGATCGCCGGGCACACGGTTTCTGGGACGCTCACGGTCACAGGTAGCGCGACGGTCTCGGGAACCCTCGGCGTCACCGGCGTCCTCACCGCCGCCGGAGGCTGCGACATGTCAGCCAGCGCCAGCAACGCGCTCATCTTCAAGTCCTCGAACGGCAACATCGTGAAGTTCAACGTGAACGCCACGGGCCACCTGCAACGCAGCATCGACGGCGGCGCGTGGGCACTGGTCGGCAGCACCGGATAGAGACGCGCCCATCAACGACGGGACCATGTCCACGCAGAAGGAGTTCCGATGCCGGAAGAGAGTCAGCACACCGTGGACGCCGGACAGGTGATCGCGTACCTGCAGCAGCAGATCGCGACGCTGTCCCTTGAGTCCGCGGTCGCCAAGGCCGAGCGAGACGATGCGCGGCGCGACCTCGCCACCGTCACGGAGCATCTGGCGAGGGTGACGACGCGAGGGACCGAAGAAGCGGCAAGCAACGCGAGCCCCTGACAGCACCGCGACCATTGAGCTTGCAAGGCCAAGTTCGGCTCCAGGGAGGGAGCGCCATGCGCAACATCGCAGACGTCGATCGCATCGCCTCGGCCTACGTGGGCTACGTCGAGAAGCCGGTCAACTTGACGAAGTTCGGAGCGGCTCTCGGCGCCCAGGGCGAGCCGTGGTGCGCCTCGTTCGTCTCCATCGTGCTCGAGCAGACCGGATTCGGCCATGAGTTCTGGTCGGCGAGCGCGCAGCAGCTCCACGACCAGTTCGCCGCCAAGAGGCTCGCCGGCACAAGACCGCGGCCCTGGTCGATTGTCGGCTACCACTTCTCTGGCGAGCACGCGGGCATCAACCACACCGGCATCGTCACCGCGGTCTACGCCTGGGGCATCAAGACGATCGAGGGCAACACGTCCTCGGGCGTGGCGGGCTCTCAGGTCAACGGAGGCGGCGTCTACCGTCGCACGCGCTCGTACCTGAACGTGGTCGGCTACGGCTACCCGCCCTACGCAGCGGCACCGGCCCCGGCGCCGATCGGCTACTGGGTCTCGGCCCGCACGAAACGGACCGGCAACCTCGGCCTCGTCGTGGCGCTGGCCCGCACGCTGGGCGACACGGCGATCACCGACACGCGCCCAGACGGCACGCAGGTGTTCCTTGCCTACAGCGGCCGGCTGGCCGCCCTGCGGATCTCGGCCTGCGCCGCGACCAAGGGCATCGTGTGTAAGGTCCAGGCGACCACGATGCACCACGACGAGGCCACCATGCGCGAAGTGCTGGCCACCGAGTGACCGCCCCGGAGATCGAGCGGCTCGCCGCCTTGGAGACCCACATGACAGACATCGACCGCAGGCTCGCCTCGATCGAGGCGAAGCTGGATGAGGCGCTCACGTGCAAGGCTGACAAGACCGAGACCGCCGATCTGCGCAGGATCGTGATCTGGGCGGCCGCGGCGATCGCCACGACCTTCCTCGGCATCGTTGGCTACCTGATCCAGGCGCACATCCACTAGCGAGTCGCGGAGGGTCGAGCCTCGGATACGGAACAAACCTGACCGCTGCCGAGCAGGAAAGCCGAGGGAGTCCGGCTGCGCCGACTCGGGCATGAGGCCGCCGACCGTTCTTCGGCGGTGCTTCGAGTACTCGGCGAGCAGGAGCCCCAAAGCACCCCAAGTCTCGCTCGCCCGTGGTCAGGTCTCGCTGTCGGCGCCGTGACTCAACAGGAGTTGATCGCGAAGCTCATCCAGTAGTGCGCCCCTGCCCGCGTCGGCGCGCCACACCCTCCAGCCGTCGAAAGACCCCGCTCCGCCCCTTGCGGCACCTGCTGCGGCCGAAGGTGACGCGAAAGACTCTCCTCCGCCAAGCAAGAGCGCTCCATTGTCCTCAACGTGTGCGGTGATGCGCTTGCCGAGCCTGGGCAGGTCCCAGGCAAGCTCCTCGCCGACGCCCAGCAACCTCGCGTCCAGCAGGTCACCTATCGTCACCCGGTGTCCCTCAAGCAGGACGTCGCGGCGCTGGCGGCTTCCTGCCGAACTGCCTTCGGCGGTGGCGAGCGGAAGCGCGGGCTCGACGTCGTTCTGGATGTCGATGAACTGCCGATCCGTTGCATCTGAGTAGACGGTCAACGGGACCCACAGGATGGGGACGCCGTTCTCGGCCAAGTACTCGAGCGCGGACTCGGTGCGCCCTTCGAATCCATGAGCGAGAAGAGCAAGCCGAGGGGCTGGGGAAACCAGTCGAGGGGAGTCGCTCTCAGTGAACTCTCCCCAGTCCTGGAAGAACTCCTCGACGCCTGCCTTGTAGAGGCTCGCCAGCTCGTCGAGGTTCGTTCGCCTCGCCCAGCCAGCGTACTCTAGGCACTGTGCCAGCTGACCACGGTCTATGCCGCGCTTGATTTCCACCACAACGACTCTCGCGTCCTTGTCGATCACGACGGCATCGGCGCGTCCCCCGGTCGGAAGGACTGCTTGGCGAGCGACCTTGAAGACTGGCTCGCCGAGGAAGCTCTCGGGGTTCTCCCAGAAGAGATCCTCGATCTCACTCTCGTAGATGTCGTCGCCCTTCAGCTCGCGGAAGGGCACAAGCCCGGACTCGGGGGAGATCTCGAAGAGAGACAAAGGGTTCCCGTCCTTGGGTCGAGGCACCGTGATTCACGTAGGAGTGTGATTCTCGCGAGTCGGCCGAACAAGTATCCGGACCCAGCAAATTGTGGTGCAGGCAACGCGGCAGAGTGGCAACTCTGGTCGGCCAGTGTCTCACCCAGCTATCATCCGACCATGCAGACGAACGTCCCCAGCCACCACGTCTCACAGGTTTCGCTCGGACGTACGTGGGATCCAAACTCGGCTATCGCGCCCCGGACGGGATTCATTCCATGAGCCTGTTCAATTCAAGACAACGTATCGCGGACCACGGAGAGGTATTCACTCCCGCGTGGATGGTTGACGCGATGCTCGACCTCGTGAAGGACGAGACCGAGCGCATCGACTCTCGTTTCTTGGAGCCGGCGTGCGGGGACGGCAACTTCCTCGTCCGCATCCTTCAACGCAAGCTTGCTGCGGTCGAACTCAAGTTCGGGAAGTCCAACTTCGAGCGACGTCAATACGCGCTTCTCGCCCTGATGTGTTGCTATGGGATTGAGCTCCTGGCGGACAACCTCGCTGATTGTCGTTCGAACATGCTGGAGATCTTGTCTGACTACCTGAATCTCGAGGAGTCGGATGATCTCTACCGAGCCGGCTTCTACGTGCTGTCTCAGAACCTAGTCCACGGTGATGCCTTGACGATGCGCACCAGCGCTGGCCAACCAATCACCTTTGCGGAGTGGGGCTACCTAGGCAAGGGCAAGTTCCAGCGTCGCGACTTCCGCCTGGACGCCCTGACCCAGATGGCAGCGTTCCGTGAGGAGGGCACGCTCTTCGCCCACCTCGACGAGCACGAGATCTTCATACCGACGAGGACGTACCCGACAACCGGGGTGAGCGAGCTTGCTAGCGCGGCCTTCGGCGGCGCCACGAGGGGAGCGGTATGAACGGCCAGGAACCCTTCTCGCTTCGCGGTCGCAACCCGGATGTGTTGACGTGCATCGCGAACCTGTCTAACGATGAGGTGTTCACACCGCCTGAATTCGCCAACAGGATGCTGGACAACCTCGCCGAGGCGTGGGCGGCCGACAACAACGGCTCGAGCATGTGGGCGGATCGTTCGGTGAGGTTCCTTGATCCGTGCACGAAGTCGGGCGTGTTCCTCCGTGAGATTACCAGGCGCCTCACCATGGGTCTTGCTGACGAGATGCCGGACCTCGAGCAGCGCGTCAATCACATCCTGACCAACCAGGTGTTCGGCATCGGCATCACGCACCTCACCAGCCTACTTGCACGCCGAAGCGTGTATTGCTCGAAGCACGCCAGCGGTGAGCACTCCATCGCCGGCTCCTTCACCAGCGACGATGGCAACATCTGGTTCGCGCGCACCGAACACACATGGGTCGCCGGCAGATGCGAGTACTGTGGCGCGAGCAGGAAGACCCTTGGCAGGGGCGAAGACCTCGAAACTCACGCGTACGCGTTCATCCACGCTGACGACATCAAGGCTCGGTTGGCCCAGTTGTTTGGAGGCGCGATGCAGTTCGACGTGGTCATCGGCAATCCGCCGTACCAGCTCGGCGATGGCGGCGGTGGTGGCGGTGCGTCAGCGACACCCATCTACAACCTGTTCGTTGAGGCAGCGCTGTCGCTTGAACCGCGGTATGCCGTGATGATCACGCCGTCCCGGTGGTTCTCGGGCGGAAAGGGCCTGGACGACTTCCGTGAGCGGATGCTGCGTGACCACCGTTTCGTGAAGCTCGTTGACTTTCCGCAGTTGTACGACGTGTTTCCGGGCGTGAAGATTCGCGGTGGGATCTCCTACTGGCTGTGGGGTCGCGACCACGGTGGTGGGTGTGAGGTCGTCACCATGATTGGGAACGAGGTCGTCGGCGAACCCGTCGTGCGGGAACTCGACGCCTACGACGTCCTCGTGCGCCGCAACGAGGCCGTAGGGAGTTGCCCCGCTCTTGTTGACACCTGCTGTCTATGACGCGACGGCCTGAAGCCGCCGCTCCTCCAGTCTCCGCTCGAACTCTGCAGGAGACAAGTCGCCGATCGAAGAGTGACGCCGGTGAGGGTTGTAGAAGCCCT
>CAIKZH010000002.1 GCA_903831865.1 uncultured Coriobacteriia bacterium | reverse complement strand
ATCGCCGACAGACTCAACTCACGACCGAGAAAGAGGCTCGGCTACAGGACACCGGAGGAATGCTATGCACTCTCGTAGACGGTCGGAGAGACGTCAGCGTTGCACTTCAAACTTGAACTCAGAAGAGTGTTAGACGCTCGTCCAGAGCAGACAAACAGGCCAGACACCGAATACGGCACCTGACCTGCATGAATGCTTGGTAGCGGGGACAGGATTCGAACCTGCGACCTTCGGGTTATGAGCCCGACGAGCTACCAGACTGCTCCACCCCGCAGTATGCGATTCCGCCTTGCGGCGGACACGAAGGATAGCACCGCCCGCCTTCACGGCGCAACATCCGCCGCCGCACGTCGCGATGACGCCGCTTGCCTACTGGTACCGAAGCGCCTCGATCGGGTCGAGCTTCGCCGCCCGGTTGGCGGGATAGAAGCCGAACACGATGCCGATGGCGGCGCACACTCCCACCGCCAGCGCGATCGCCTGCCACGAGACGAGCGTCGTGAGCAGCCCGGTGGCGGTGATGATCTCCGACGCGCCCCAACCAAGGGCGATCCCGATGATCCCGCCGGCCACACAGAGTGTCACCGCCTCCACAAGGAACTCCAGTGTGATGTCGCGGGGCCGCGCGCCGATCGCCTTGCGCAGACCTATCTCGCGCGTCCGCTCGGTCACCGTGGTCAGCATCATGTTCATGATCCCGATGCCGCCGACCAGCAGCGAGATGCCGGCGATCGACGCCAACAGCGTGGTGAACGTGCCGGTTATGGTGGACGCGGTGGACAGGATCTCCGCCTGGGAGAGGACGCTGAACCCGGGCTGCGTCGGATCCTTCACGGCGTGTGCCGTGATGAGCGCCGCGGTGATCTCGTTCGTCACGTCGGTGACCGACGAGGCGCTCGCGGCCTGCACGCTGATCGAGTCCACATTCGTGTTGCCGGTCAGATAGCGCTGCGCGGTGGTAGCCGGGATGTAGATGACCTCGTCAGCGTTGCCGAAGCCGGTGCCGCCCTTGCTGTTCGTCACGCCTATCACGGTGAAGTCGACGCCATTCACGCGGATGCGTTGACCCACCGGGTCGACGCCCGTCTGGAACAGGTCGGTCACCGCGGTCGGCCCAAGGACTGCGACGCGGGTGGATCCTCGGATGTCCTCGGCGCCGATGAACGATCCGGAGGACTCGGTGATGGCGTTCACGCTGTCGTACGAGCCGCCCACGCCCACGGTGCGGATGCTCACGCTCGCGCCGGGCGCCACGGCCGTGTAGTTGCCGTTGACGGAGTACGCGACGCTGGCCACGTTCGGCAGCTTCTCGATGGTCGCGACGTCCGCCGCCGTGAGCGTGATCTCGTTCTGGGCTCCGCCGCCTCCGCCGCGCGCGCCCCCGCCTCCGAAGCCGCCGAACCTCCCGCCGCCCGGACTCACGGTGAGAAGGTTGGCGCCGGCCGACTGGATGGAGTTGGTGATGCTCGCCTGGGCCCCCTGGCCGATCGAGACAAGGAGGATCACGGCGCTGATCCCCACGACGATGCCAAGGATGGTGAGCGCCGAGCGCACCTTGTTGCTCGTGACCGAGAGCAGCGTCTCGTGGACGAGGTCGTAGAGGCTCACAGGTCCACCTTCCCTGCCGGCGCGCTCGCGGCGTCCGCGGCCGCCGCATCCTCGTCGCTCACGATCAGCCCGTCGCGTACATGGATGGTGCGGTCCGCGTGAGCCGCGACCGACTGCTCATGAGTGATGAGTACGATCGTCCGGCCCTGCTCCTGCAGCTTGCGGAAGGTGTCGAGGATGATCTCTCCCGTCCGGGTGTCGAGGTTGCCGGTTGGCTCGTCGGCGAGGATGATCGCCGGGTCGTTCACGAGCGCGCGCGCGATCGCGACACGCTGCATCTGCCCACCCGAGAGCTCGTTGCTCTGGTGCTCCCACCGGGACTCGTCGAGGCCGACCGCTTCGAGCGCCGCCGCGGCACGTGGCTCGCGCTCCGCGAGCGGCACCCCCGTGTAGATCATCGGGAGCGTCACGTTGCGCATGACCGTGGCGCGCGGCAGAAGGTTGAACGACTGGAACACGAAGCCGATCCTGTGCGCGCGGATGTCCGCAAGTTCCTCCTCGTCGAGTTCAGCGACGTTCACGCCTTCGAGCAGGTACGTGCCCGTGGTCGGCTTGTCGAGGCAGCCGATGATGTTCATCAGCGTGGACTTCCCGGAGCCCGAGGGCCCCATGATCGCGACGAACTCGCCCGCTTCGACGGAGAGCGACACGCCGCCGAGCGCCGGCACTTCGTCTGCCGACGTGCGATAGACCTTGACCAGGTCGTGGACCTCGAGGATGGGCGCCATTACGCTTATCGCCCGAACAGGATCCCGAGACCGCCCCCGCCTGCGGGTCTGCGGGTGCTGCTGGAAGACCCTGAGGCCGTGCTCGAGCTGCTCGCATTCGTGCTGGTGCTCCCGCTGGTGGTGGAACTCGTGCTGCTCGTCACCACGGTCTGCCCGGCTTGGAGCCCGGAGAGGATCTCCGTCTGGGTCCCGACGATGAGACCCGTCGTGACCGTGACCTGCCGCTCGGACCCGTCGGATGCGAGCACGGTGACGTAGTGGGTCTGCAAGGTGGCGTTCGTGTGCACCGCGGCGCTCGGCACCACGAGGGCGTCGGTGTGCGTGGCGGTGTTGATGTCGGCGGAGCAGCTCATGGTGGGCCGCAGGCGCTTGTCGACGCTCGCCAGAGTGATGTCGACGTTGTAGCTCACCACGCCTGAGGAGTTGACCCCTGTGGGAGCCACGGCGGTGACCGTGCCGGAGACGGGGCTGCTCGGCAGCGCGTCGAACGTGACGGAGGCCGACTGGCCCACCTTCACGTTCACGAGATCCACCTCGTTGATCTGGATCTCCGCCTTGAGGGTGGAGAGATCCGCGATCTCGACGGCGCTGTTGGCGCTGCTGCTCACCGAGGCCGCCGAGGCGGAGCCGGAGGACGACGACCCGGACGAGCTGGAGTTGCCGCCGCCGGAGAGCGCCACGCCATTCGCGGCGTTGAGAGCAGTGATGACACCGCTCACGGGGGCTGTGACGGTGCGCTTGTCGGCGTTGTCCCGGTCGACCGAGAGGGTCTGCGAGGAGCCGTCGAGGCCTTCCTCCGCCGCGGTGACGCCGACCTCCGCCGCGCACACCTGCTGCTCGGCAAGCTTGACCGAGCGCTCGTAGACCTCGTCCTGCAGCGGCTTCGCGCCGGCGTTACCCGGGTGCTGGAGGTTGTAGAGGTTGTTGCGTGCCTGCGTGAGGTTGGCCTTGGCGGATCTCACCTGCTGGCGAGACTGCTGGTAGGACGCCTCGTCCTTCTCGACGGCGGTGTCCAGCGACGGGTTGCTGATGGTGAACAGCTGCTCGCCCGCGGTGACACTCTGGCCCAGCTTGACCGACAGGTCCTGCACCGTGCCGGAGATGCCGGGCTGCACCTCGGTGACGTCAGAGACGATGGCGTTGCCGCTGCCGCTCACGGTGGCCTGCAGAGTCTGCCGCGTGACCTGCGCCGTGGTGACGTTCGACGTCGTACCGCCGCCGTTGAGCATCGACAACACGATCGCCGCCACGCCGATCACAAGGACCGCCAGAAGCACCCACCAGATCCAGTGCAGCCGCTTCTTCGGCTTCCTCCGCGTCGGCCGTGCCGCCGCCACCTCGTCAGACATGGTCCCGCCCCTCTGTCACAGACCGCCTCGACAGTTCGAACACTCGTGAAGGTGGTGCACGAAGACCGCAGCCGCTACTGACCGGTGGAAGGCGCCGTCTGACCGCCCGCGCCGCCAGGGCCGCCCGCGCCGCCAGTGCCGCCCGCGCCGCCGTTGGTCTGGAAGTTCTGCTGGTTGAAGCGGCCGGAGGGGAAGCCGCCGCCGCCGACGCGCACGCCGAACCTCGGCAGGATGGTCAGCACGGCGCCGGCGAGAGCGATCACGGCGACGATGATGACGACCACCCACAGCGTGGTGATCTTCTTGCGCAGCTCGGCGACGTCCTCGTTCAGGTCCTGGATCGCAAGCGCCTGCTGGGCGTTCGCGACCACCGTCGTCTGTTGGCTCGTGTCACTCATGGAATGGGCTCCTCACATGTTCGCAGTGATCTTCTTGTGCAGGTGACTCGGACCTCAGCGCCGCCAACCGCGCGGGGCGAAGGGGCGAAGCGGGCCGCGCCGGAAGGGCATGGCACGGAGATATCCGTGGCGCATCGCAGCGACCGCCATCATGTGATGCCCGAAGACGATCCGGACTCCCAACGCGATCATGCCGACGGCCGCCACGACCCCAAGGGCGATTATCAGCCAAGACAGCCATCCGTGCTCGGAGTGGGTGGGATGTGGCGCCGGCATCGATGCCGGCGCGGCGGCTGGGAAGTCGTTCGGGATGGTTGCGTCGTCACTCATTGCAAGCTCACCTCACGGTCCGATCCGTCGTCTTCTTAGAAGCGCATGCGCACGGGACCACCGCGGGGCGGCCCACACAAGCGACCACGATAGGGCGGCGGGGCCGCGACGGCGTCCCCCGCTGGGTGTGAGTGTCCGGTACGACCGCCGGAGTACGGCGGCGTGGCCTCGCTCCCACTCATGCACCCCGCGGGCTGACGAGCCCGGCTTCGTAGGCGGCGACGACGAGCTGGGCACGATCGTGCGCGTCGAGCTTCATCATGACGCGGCTCACGTGTGTCTTGGCCGTGGCCGGGCTGATGACCAGCTCCCCGGCGATCTCTGTGTTCGACAGCCCCCTCGCGACAAGCGCCAGCACCTCGCGCTCGCGCTGCGTAAGGACATCGAGGGCGGCCGGTGGCGTCCGATGCGGATCAGGCCGAGTCGCGAACTCCTCGATGAGCCGGCGCGTCACACGTGGGGAGAGCAGCGCGTCTCCAGCCGCAACCACCCGAACAGCCAGCAGCAGTTCCGCCGGTTCCATGTCCTTGAGGAGGAAGCCGCTCGCACCGGCGCGCAGAGCCTCGAAGACGTATTCGTCGATGTCGAAGGTGGTGAGGACGATCACTCGCGGGCCCTCGGACCCGTGGACGATCTCCCGGGTGGCCGCCAACCCGTCCATCTCCGGCATGCGCACGTCCATCAGCACGACATCGGGATGCAGGCTCCGCGTGAGTTCCACGGCCTCGCGGCCGTCGGCGGACTCGCCGACGACCTCAAGGTCAGCGGCGGAATCGATTAGCACGCGGAAGCCGGCTCGCACCAGCGACTGGTCGTCGGCGATCAGTACTTTGATCACTCAGCTGTTCCTCGCGTCGAGCGGCAGAGTGGCCTCAACGTGCCATCCTCCGCCGGGGACCGGTCCCACATCGAACGTTCCCCCAAGCGCCAGCGCTCGCTCACGCATGCCCGCGATGCCGTGCCCTTCATCGCCCTGGTCGTTCGAGCATCCGTCGTCGGCGACGCTGATCTCCACATGTTCGTTCTCGCGCCGCACGCGCACCTTCACGTGAGCCGGTCCCGCGTGGTTCAGCACGTTCGTGAGCGCCTCCTGGACTATGCGGAACGCGGACGCGTCGACGATCGCCGGCAGCGGATCAGCGCCAAGTTCCACGTCAAGGTCGATGCTGGATCCTGCGTCGCGCAGCGGTCGCGCGAGGTCGTCGAGCCGGGCCAGGCCCGCCGGCGGCGTGAGGGGTGCGCCCTCCTCGGCGTCGCCACTGGCGCGCAGCACGCCGAGCATCGCGCGCAGCTCGGCGAGAGCGGAGCGCGATGTCTCCCGGATGGCGGTGAGAGACCTGCGCGCCTCGGCAGGGTCCGTGTCGAGCACGTGGAGCGCCGCGCCGGACTGCACGGCCACGATGGAGAGCGAGTGGGCGGTGATGTCGTGGAGTTCGCGCGCGATGCGCAACCTCTCTTCGTCGACGCGACGGCGGGCCTGCTCCTCACCGCGGGACTCGGCCTCGGCGGCGCGGCGCTCGACCTCGGCCACGTAGGCGCGCCGATTGCGGGTCGCATCCCCGAGAGCGGCGGCGCCGGCCAGCAGCGCGAGCGTGCGCACGACGTCGGCCCAGAACAGGGCGGACACGGAGGCGCGGAGTGAGGCGAGCAGGACGGCGGCGGCGCAGATGCCGGCCATCAAGGCAAGCCGTCCGCGGTCGAGCGCCGTGCCGGCTGTGTAGAGCGCGACCAGCTCGGCCAGGATCACGAGCGAGGGCGGGAACGGCAGCAGGAGGTAGATCACGGTGAATCCGCTCACCGTGAAGAGCACCGGCACCGGGAATCGCCTGCGCAGCGCCAGCGGCAGGATGCACAGCGCCGCCGCCAGGAACGCCAGCGGAGGATGCATACGCAGCAGGAACGGGAACGGAGGCGCGCCCGGGAACCCGAAGTGCCGCCCGAACCCGAACCTCGGCAGGAACATCTCAGCCCAGACGAACGCGAGCAGCGCGAGGGCTGTGAGGGCGTCGAACGTCAGGACGCGCCGGTCGCCACTGCGTATGAGTGCGTCGTTCCCCATGCGACGATGTTAGCCCTCGAAGTCGGTATCGCGCATTCAGCACCCGGCGTAGGTGCGAGGTACCACCCGGGACGTATGCGCCGCTCACTCCCGTCCGGTGTGTGGATTCCGTGTGATTGCACCCGATGCCACCGGCCGTGTGGTACATATTGCCGGGCGCGAACGGCCCTCAGATCCGGCCGCTGTCGACGATCAGCCGATGGTCGGTGACAGGCGGAGCGTCGATACATAGAATGGTGTTGCCGATACATGAGATGCGAAGTCGAGCGGGACTTGGCGCGGGACGCGCTTGAAAGCACCGCGAGACGACACTTCTATCTAGGACATGCCTGCATGCGGATCCGCACCACACTCAAGCATCGCGCCTGCGCTCTGGCGCTCGTCGCCGCTCTCGGGACCGCCGTCATGGGCGTTCCCGCCGCGTACGCGACTCCCGTGACCGGCGTGGGAGTCACGACGGACCTGACGGTCCCCACGACGACCCCGGCGCAGACGACCGTACAGACCAAGCAGGCGGCCGTCGCGGCGCTCCAGACCAGACTCGACACCCTCTATCTCCAGATGGAGCAGGCGACAGAGGACTGGGACGCGGCGCAGCAGGCGCTCGGCACCACGCAGCAGCAGCTCACGGCGAGCAAGTCCGACCTCGCACAGTCGCAGGCCGCTCTCGACGTGCAGACCGACCTCCTCGCCCAGCGCGCCGAGGCCATCTATCGTGACGGCGCCGCCAACAACGCAGCCATCCTGTTGAGCTCCAAGTCGATCCCCGACTTCCTCGACCGGATGACCTTCGTGACGACCATCTCGTCGGCCGACGCGAACCTCGCCTCCGAGCTTTCCTCGCAGCGTGACCAGATCGCGAGCAAGGAGCGCGACCTGGAGAACGCTTCGCTGAAGGCGCAGTCGCTGGAGTTCACCGCCCGCAGCCGCAAGATCGAGATCCAGTACGAGATGCAGGACGTCCAGAAGCTGCTGGACTCCGCGCAGGCGGACGTCCGCACCGCACTGAACAACAACTCGCTGCAGCGCGCCGCTCAGTCCACCACCCTGGTGAAGAACATCCTCACGGGTGCGAAGGACATGGGCGTCAGCGTGGTGCCCGGCTCCCCCGTCGAGACGATCCTCTCCTACGTGGGCATCCCGTACGTCTGGGGTGGGGCCACTCCCTCCGGGTTCGACTGCTCCGGCCTCACGATGTACGTCATGGCGCAGCACGGAGTGAACCTGCCGCATCACGCGGCGGACCAGTACCTGATGGGCACGCCGGTCTCGAGCGGCGATCTGCAGCCGGGCGACCTGGTCTTCTTCGGCTCCCCCGTTCACCATGTCGGCATGTACATCGGCGGGGGCTACTTCGTCGAGGCGCCGCACACCGGGGCCGACGTGCGGGTGAGCAAGCTCGCCGGCCGCAGTGACATGGTCGGCGCCCGCCGCTACGCGTGGCGCTACCGTGTCGGGCCTCCGCGCGGCGTGGGCAAGGTCTCGATCCCCGCCGGCCTCTAGCGCGTCGGAGCGCTCGGGTACAATCCGCACGAACCTGTTGAGGCGCCCGCCCCTTTAGGCGGGCGTCGTCGACTGTCGGTCTGCGCGGGGGGATCCCATGAGGGAGTTCACGGAGTCTGTTCTCGATGCCGCCCGCGCAGCGGGAGCCGAATACGCGGACGTCCGGGTCCTCGATACTGAGAGCCGTTCGCTGGCCGTTCGCAACGGCGCCACCGAAGGCATCGAGAGCGGCGCCTCCTTTGGATTCGGCGTGAGAGTGATCACGGGCGGGGCGTGGGGTTTCGCGGCTTCGGCCGAGGTCACCCCGGAGGCGGCCGTCCGCGTGGCCCGTCAGGCTGTCGCCATCGCCAAGGCCTCGGCCACCGTCGGCGCTCACCGGGTCTCGCTCGCGGATGTTGCCGGATTCACCGACACCTGGTCCGGCGCATGCGTCATCGACCCGCTCACCGTCAGCACCGAGCGGTGTCTCGAGATCCTTCTCGCCGCCGACGATGCGATGCGCTCAGTGCATGGCGTGAGCGTGGCCCGAGGCGAGATGTCGTTCCTCCGCTCTCGCAAGACGTTCGCATCCACGGCCGGCTCGTTCATCGAGCAGTCGTGGGTCGAGAGCTCCGCGGGGATCGTGGCATCCGCCGTGGCCGAGGGCGAGGCGTTCAACCGCTCCTATCCGAACTCACACGGAGGCGGCTGCTACCAGGGCGGCTGGGAGACGGTCGCGGCCCTCGACCTTCCGGGGCACGCCGAGCGCGTCGCGCGTGAAGCGGTCGCGCTCCTGAGCGCGCCCGAGTGCCCGAGCGTCACCACGACCCTCATCCTGGACGGCAGCCAGCTCGCGCTGCAGGTGCACGAGTCGATCGGACATCCGCTGGAGCTGGACCGGATCCTCGGTGACGAAGCGGCGTTCGCCGGGACGTCGTGGGTGGCGGCCGGCGACCTGGGCTCGCTTCACTACGGCTCCGACATCGTGAACGTGACCGCCGATGCGACCATCCCCGGCAGCCTCGGCTCGTTCGGCTACGACGACGAGGGCGTGCCTGCGCAGCGCGTGCCGCTGGTGCGCGAGGGTGTGCTCGCCGGCTTCCTCTCCAGCCGCGAGTCCGCCGCCGCGATCGGCCTCACAAGCAGCGGCGCCATGCGGGCGGACGGGTGGGCGCGCACGCCACTCATCCGCATGACCACCGTCTCGCTGGAGCCCGGAGACGCCGGCTCGCTCGAGGAGCTCATCGCCGACACGAAGAAGGGCGTCTACTTCGAGACGAACGACTCCTGGTCGATCGACGACCGCCGGCTCAACTTCCAGTTCGGCTGCGAGGTCGCCTGGGAGATCGAGAACGGGCGGCTGGGCCGGATGGTCCGGCATCCCAACTACACCGGCATCACGCCCCACTTCTGGGGCGCGTGCGACGCCGTCTGCTCGCGCGACGCCTGGCGGGTGTGGGGACTCGACAACTGCGGCAAGGGCGAGCCGATGCAGGTGGCCCACGTTGCCCATGGCGCGTCGCCCGCCCGATTCCGCGACGTCCAGGTGGGGGTGGGCCGATGATCACCACGCAGTCCGCGCGCGAACTGGCCCATGCCGCCGTTCAGACAGCCCTCCGCGCCGGGGCGACCAGCGCCGAGACGATCGTGTTCGGCAACGAGACCGCGCTCACCAGGTTCGCCAACAACCGCGTGCACCAGAACGTGGCGAGCGAGGACACGGAGTTGCAGGTGCGCGCCGTGATCGGCGACCGCATCGGGGTGGCTTCCACCAACCGGGCGAGCGGCGAGGGCATCCGGGCGTGCTGCGAGCGCGCCGTGGACGCCGCACGGCACTCGCCCGCAGACCCCGACTTCCCGGGACTCCCGGCTGCCCGCCCAGTCGAGCAGCCGGACCGCGCCGACGCGACGACGCTCGCGTTCGACGCCACGGCGCGCGCCACCGCGGTGAGGGCCATCGTCGGCGAGTGCCTCGAGCGCGGGCTCGTCGCCGCGGGCTCCGTCTCCACCGACCACTCGGTCACGGCCGTCGCGAACTCACTCGGGGTCGACGCGGCGATGCCCACCGCCATGACCCGAGTGACTGTCCTGGCCTCGGGTGAGGACTCGGCCAGTGGCTGGGCCTCGTTCGCATCTCGCGGCGCCGGAGGTCTCGATGCCGCAGCGCTCGGGCGCGAGGCCGCCGAGCTGGCGCTGCGCAGCGCCAAGCCGGCAACGCTGGAGTCGGGTGTCTACACGGTCGTGCTCGCTCCGGAGGCGGTCGCGGACATCGCACAATTCCTGGGCTGGTACGGCGCCGGGGCGAAGACTGTCGCTGAGGGCCGATCCTTCATGACGGGGCGCCTCGAGCAGCGGCTCGTCTCTCCGCTCATCACACTCGCCGACGACGCGCTCGACCCCTCCTGTCCGGGCCTCACCTTCGACTACGAGGGTCAGCCCAAGCAACGCACCGAGCTCATCGGACGAGGCGTCGCCATCGGACCTGTGACCGACTCCTACTGGGCGGTCAAGACCGGGCGCGCGAACACCGGACACGCACTTCCCGCCCCCAGCCGCATGGGACCGATCCCTCTCGATCTGGAGTTCGAGGCGGGAGATGCGGACGTGGGTGCCATGATCGCGTCGGTCACTCGTGGGGTCTACGTGACTCGCTTCCACTACGTGAACATCTCGGACCCGGTCCGCGTGGAGCTCACCGGCATGACACGCGACGGCACATTCCTGATCGAGAACGGTGCGCTCTCGCACCCGGTGCGCAACCTGCGTTTCACCCAGAGCGCGATCGAGGCGCTCGACGCCACGCTGGCCGTCTCCGCGGCGCGGGTACGGACCGGTGAGGACGGGCGCGTGCTGGCGCCTCACCTGGTGCTCGAGCGGTTCACGTTCACCGGCCAGACCGAGTAGCGGCTCCGTCCGGCGAGTCGCCGTCCGGCGGCAGCGGGGCCTGCAGCGCGGTGGCCGACGCTATACTGGACGGCGCGCGAGAACTGGTCCTCGTGCGCCGATCCGCGTTCCGAAGTCGGGAGGGGCATGCCGACCTCCTCACCCACTCGCAGAAGCCGCCGCAGACCGCGGCGCGCATCGCATCCTGTCCGCTCCACCCTGGTCGTGCTGCTCATCCTCGGCGTGATCTGTGGCGGCGCGTACGTCGCCTATGCGAGGTTCGGCGGCCACCTGCGCCTGCCATTCACCACCGCCACGCCCGCAAGAGTCGCTGCCACAGTCACCACCGCGACTCCCGCGCCCTCGTCGACACCCACGCCGAGCGTCGCCGCCACAGCCGCCCTCGATGCGACGCCCACGCCGGCCGTGCCGCCGACGATCTCGGTCGCCGCGGTCGGCGACATGGAGTTCGACCGCTCCGTGGCCACGCTCATCGCCGCCCAGGGCGGAGCCGCCCCCCTGTCGAAGGTGTCGCACCTTCTGTCCGGTGCAGACGTCACCGTGGGCAACCTGGAGTCGTGCCTGTCGAACAAGGGCTCGCGCGTGGTCAAGGACGTCACGTTCCGCGGTGACCCGCGCGCGATGGCGGGCCTGATCGCCGCGGGGTTCGATCTGGTCTCGCTCGCCAACAACCACGTGCTCGACCTCGGACCCGTCGGGCTCGCGGACGAGATCGCCCGGCTGGATCGGGCGCACATCGCCCACGCCGGCGCCGGGCCCGACACGGCCGCCGCGTGGAAGCCAGCCGTCATCGGCCGCCGCGGAGCGAAGGTGGCCTTCCTGTCCTTCTCCTGGGTGGTGCCGCCGGGTTTCCTCGCCGGAGCCCACCGTGCCGGGTTCGCCTCGGGGCGCTACGACCCCGCGGCTGTGAGCCGCGCGATCAGGAGGGCCAAGATCGGTGCTGACTACGTCCTCGTCTCGTTCCACTGGGGCAAGGAGTACACCGACAACGCGAACAGCGAGCAGGTGAGGGCGGCGCATGCGGCGATCGACGCGGGCGCCGACATGGTGGTCTCCGAGCACCCGCACGTGATACAAGCGGTGGAGCGTTATCACAAGGGGATCATCGCGTACTCGCTCGGGGACTTCGTGTTCGACCACTACTCGCGCGTGACCGGCGAGTCCTTCATCCTTGAGGCAGAGCTCGGGCCGGCGGGTGTCGGGGTGGCGCGCATCTTGCCTGTGTACCTTGCGAGCAGCGGCCGGCCCTCGGTGGTCACAGGTAGCGAGGCGAGATCGATCCTCGCCAGACTGCGAGCGATCTCGGCCGACCGGGGGACCCGCATCGACGTGAAGGGATCAGAGGCGACGGTGGCCTTCAAGTGAGCGATTCGAGCCAGCGCAGGCGGCACGCCAAGGGACGCACTCGGACGCCCATGGCGCCTCCGCGCGACACCGGGATACGCGTCAGCGGCGGCCTGCACACGACGCGGCGAAGCATAGGCCCGCGCATCTGGGTGATCTCCGCAGTGATCGCGGGTCTCGTCATCGTGGCCGGTGTGACGGTCTCCACTGTGGCGGCGAGCAGTGTCCGCGGACGGGAGCAGGCGCGAGCCGAGCTCGCCGTCACGTCTGAGGCCGCGAGCCAGAATGTCGCGACCGCGCTTGCCACATCGCCGGCCACGCTCCCCTCTGTCGCACCGACGCCGTACTTCGCGTCCTTCCGCGGGGTGCGGCTGCACCTGCCGGTGCCGCCGTCGGCGGTCACCGTGATGGCCTTCCATCAGTCGGCGCTCCAGGACACGTATCCCATGACGGCGCTGGTGGGCAAGGCGAACGCCAGCAAGCTCGTGGCGAACGTGGCACGGGCCAAGGCCAGGAAGAAGGCCGGGACGCCGTCCACCGTCGCCGTGACCTCGACCGCGCCGCTGGCTGCCGCGGTGTACGAGAACTCGAGCGACGTGTGGACCGGCACGGCGCTGGCGCTCTACCGCAACGGCAGGGCCGGGCCTCCGAGGACGGCCGTCGACACCGGCGCGAAGCCCGGGACCGTGGTCTTCTCGCCGCTCAACGGCACCATCCTCCGGGTGCACCCGTACATGCTCTACGGCCGCGTCCCCGACTTCGAGATCGACATCAAGCCTGACGATCTCTCCGGCGTCTACGTCGCGATGCTCCACCTCACGAATCCCGCCGTGGTTGCGGGCGAGCATGTGGTCGGGGGCGTCACGCCCATCGCCAAGGTCCGCAAGCTGGTGGGTGTGGTGTCGGGACTGCAACTCGGCGAGTACACAGCCGAGGGCGGAGACCACTGCCATCTGCAGATCAACAAGCTGCCGAAGGGCTTCGCGGGAACAAGCGCCTCCACCAGCACAGCGGTGACCGGAACGAGCGGGGACTAGGCGCCCGGGCACTCCTCGCCCGCACGTCGCACGAAGCCGCGGAACCGCCGGTCGAACTCGGACCTCAGCAGGCGCACGGAGCGTCCGCAGCCCGTGCAGCGCAACCCGATGTCCATCCCGAGTTTGGTGATCTCCCAGGCGTTCGTCCCGCAGGGGTGCGGCTTCTTCAGGCGGACGACGTCGCCGACCTTGATCGGTGTGATCGGTACCGGCACCTCGTCGCCTCCTCGTCTCGCTCCCGTGCGTCAGCTTTACCTGCCGCCCCCACCATTGTATGGTCGGGGCCACCTTCGCCGCACGCGCGAGCGACTTGAGGAGCCACGTGAGCCGCTACCACCTCCGTCGGACCGACCGCGAGCTGACCGACCCCGGCGCTCTCGACGACATCCTGCGCCGTGGGAGCTACGTCACGGTGGGTCTGGTGCAGGATGGCGCCCCGTACGTCGTCTCCCTCTCCTACGGCTTCGACGGGGCGCGCCGCGCCCTCTACTTCCATCTCGCGACCGAGGGCAGGAAGCTCGACGCCATCACAGCCGATCCTCGCGTCTGCGCCACCGTCGTCATCGACGGCGGCTACCGCACGGGCGAGTGCAAGCACGACTACGAGTCGGTCGTGATCGAGGGCCGCATGGTCATCGTCGACGATCCTGTCGAGCGGCGGCACGGCATGCGTGTGCTGGTCGGACGCCTGGAGCCGGACGTGACCCCTCTGTGGGAGCGGCACGGCCTCCAGGGAGACGAACCCTACGCGCGCATGCGCATCGCGCGACTGGACATCGAGGCGATCACCGGCAAGGCGGGTAGCTGAGAAGGGGGTGAGGGACGTGCAGACCAGGGCGATCCTTTCGGTGCTGGGTGAGGACCGCGTGGGCATCGTGGCCGCGGTCTCGCAGACGCTGTCGGCCAACGCTGTGAACATCGAGGACATCCGACAGACCATCATCTCCGGGGTGTTCTCGATGACGATGCTCGTCACGATCGACGAGGAGCAGGCGCCGTTCGAGCAGGTGCAGGCGGCGCTCGACCAGGTCGCCGAGAAGCTCAGCGTGCAGATCACCCTCCAGCGCGAGGACGTCTTCCGCGCCATGCACCGCGTCTAGGGCCGCGGGATGTGGATCGAGCCCGAGGAGATAGCGGAAACGCTCGAGATGATCGGGCGGCAGCACCTCGACGTGCGCACCATCACTCTGGGGCTGTCGATCCGCTCGTGCGCCTGCGACGACATCGCAGGGCTGGCACAGAGAGTCTACGACCGTGTCGCGACGGCATCCGCACGGCTCGTACCTGTCGCTGACGCGATCGCGCGCGAGTACGGGATCCCCATCGTCAACAAGCGCATCGCCGTCAGCCCGGTAGCCGAGGTCGCCGCCTCCTGCGGCGCCCGTGACCTCTCCCCTGTCGCCGAGGCGCTCGACCGCGCCGCGCACGAGGTTGGTGTCGACTTCGTCGGCGGCTTCTCAGCGCTGGTCCACAAGGGCATCGGGGAGGCCGACAGGCGCCTCATCGACTCGATCCCCGCCGCGCTCGCCACGACCGACCGGGTCTGCGCCTCCGTCAACGTCGCGACCACCCGCGCCGGCACGAACTGGGACGCGATCGTCGCCATGGGACAGACAGTGAGGGCTACGGCCCAGGCCACCGCTGAAAGAGGCGGGATCGGGTGCGCCAAGCTCGTCGTGTTCGCCAACATGGTGGAGGACAACCCGTTCATGGCCGGAGCGGTGCACGGCTCCGGCGAGCCCGACGAGGTCATCAACGTGGGCATCTCAGGACCGGGCGCCGTGCGAGCGGTCGTCGAGTCGCTCGCGCCCGACGCGGATCTCACCGAGGTCGCCGAGGCGATAAAGGCGACGGCGTTCAAGATCACCCGGATGGGAGAGCTCGTGGCGCGGGAGGCGGCCCGTCGGCTCGGCGTCGTCTGCGGCATCGTCGACCTCTCGCTCGCGCCCACGCCGGCGGAGGGCGACAGCGTCGCGGCCATCATCGAGGCCATGGGCGTCGAGAGGTGCGGCGGGCCGGGCACCACGCTCGCCCTCGCGCTCCTGAACGACGCGATGAAGAAGGGCGGCGCCATGGGGACCTCCAGCGCGGGAGGCCTCTCGGGCGCGTTCATCCCCGTGACCGAAGACGCCGGGATGGTGCGCGCGGTCCAGGACGGCGCGCTCACGCTCGAGAAGCTCGAGGCGATGACCGCGGTGTGCTCCGTAGGACTCGACATGATCGCGATCCCCGGAGACACCACCGCGGAGACGATCGCGGCGATCATCGGCGACGCGTGCGCCATCGGGGTCGCCAACTCGAAGACGACGGCGGCGCGGTTGATCCCCGTTCCCGGAGCAAAGGCGGGCGAGCGTGTGGAGTTCGGCGGACTGCTCGGGGCCGGCCCCGTGATGGCGGTCAATCCCTGGGCCGGCGTGAGGCTCGCCCGGCGCGGCGGACGTGTGCCCGCGCCGCTGCAGGCGCTGCGCAACTAGAGGCGCCGCGCCTAGAGGCCCACGGACTCCCGGAAGGAGTGCACGGCGCGGCGCGCGACCGGGATGTGCGTCTCGTCGCGGTCGCTCGTGACGACCACGTAGCCGCCGTCCGCCCGCAGGATCTCCTTGATGCAGTTCAGGTTCACGATGTAGCTGCGGTGGATCCGGTGGAAGTTCTCCCGCGTGAGCTTCTTCTCGATCTCGCCGAGGGTGAGGTCCACGAGGTACTGGTTCTCGAAGGTGTGCACGTAGGTCGACTTGTTCTTCGCCGACACGTAGACGATCTCGTCGATGGAGAGCAGCACGGTCCGACCGCCCTTGCGCACGGCGATCCGCCTGAACTCGCTGTCGGTACGGCCCTCGGTGGCGTGCGTGCGCATCGTCATCAGCGAACGCACGCGCGCTGAGAGCTCGAGGATGTTGAAGGGCTTGGTGACGTACTGCTGCACGCCCTGCTTGAACGCCAGGATCTTCGCGAGGTCGTGGGTCTTGGCTGTGAGCATCACCACGGGGATGTCGGCGGTGGCCGGGTTGCTCCGGATCTCCATCAGGGCCATCCAGCCATCGACCTTCGGCATCATGATGTCCAGCAGGATCACGTCCACCGGAGAGTGGCGGAGCACGTCGAGCGCCTCGGCGCCGTCACCGGCGCTGATGATGTCCATCCCGTCCGTCTCCAACCCCAGCTTGATCATCTCTACGATCGAGGGGTCGTCGTCGACGACAAGAACGTTGATCTTGGGTTCCATGCTCGTGTCGTCACCCCCAAGGGCGGCGTCTGTGGTCCGGCAGGAAGGTGCGCATCGGGGATTATACCGGAATCCGACGAACGGTACCGCCGACCCTGTGTTTGGGCTCGTTTGTCGCCCGGATCAGCCTGCCACGCCCCCTCAGCCCCGAGAGGCGAGCCATCCGTCGATCGAGCGGGCGGCGCGCTTGCCCGCGCCCATCGCGAGGATGACGGTCGCCGACCCGGTCACGATGTCCCCGCCGGCGTAGACGCCCGGCAGATCCGTCGCGCCGTCGTCATCGGTGACCACGTAGCCGCGGCGGTCCAGCCCCACGGCGGGGGCCGCCTTCCCGAGCGTGGCGTTGGGCCGCGTGCCTATCGCCACGATGACGGTGTCGCACTCGATCTCGAACTCGGAGCCGACGACGCAGACCGGAGCGCGCCGCCCGCTGGAGTCCGGCTCGCCGAGTTCCATGCGGGTCACCACGATGCCCGTCACGAACCCGTCCCGCCCGACGATCTCCGACGGGGCACAGAGCATCCGGAAGTCGACTCCCTCTGCGCGAGCGTGGCGCAACTCCTCGCGGCGCGCGGGCATCTCGTCCTCGGTGCGCCGGTAGATCAGGAAGGCCTCCTCCGCGCCGAGGCGCAGCGCCGTGCGAGCAGCGTCCATCGCCACGTTGCCTCCGCCGAGGACCGCCACCTTGCGCCCTCGCCACACCGGTGTGTCGCTCTTGGGGAACTCGTGGGCGCGCATCAGGTTCACCCGAGTGAGGAACTCGTTGGAGGAGTAGACGCCGTTGAGGTTCTCGCCGGGGATCCCGAGGAACACCGGCAGCCCGGCTCCGATCCCGATGAACGCGGCGTCGAAGCCCTCCTCGTCGAGCAGCTCCTGCACGGTATGGATCGATCCGATGACCGCGTCGGTGACGATCTTGACTCCTATCTGGTGCAGCATCTCGATCTCCGACGCGACGATCTCCTTCGGCAACCTGAACTCGGGGATGCCGTAGACGAGCACGCCCCCGGGGACGTGGAGAGACTCGAAGACCGTGACCTCGTGTCCGCGGCACGCCAGTTCTCCGGCGCACGCGAGCCCGGCGGGGCCGGAACCGATCACGGCGACCCTCCGGCCGGTGGGTTCGTCCGCCGCCGGCCGACAGCGATGTTCCAGGGCGCCGGCGAGGTCGTGGTCGGCCACGTAGCGCTCGAGCCTCCCTATGGCCACGGGCTCCCCGGTGCGGGCGAGTACGCACGACGCCTCGCACTGCTCCTCCTGCGGGCACACGCGCCCGCACACAGCGGGCAGGGGACCCCGCTCCTTGATGACTTCGATGCTTCCGGCCGCGTCGCCCTCGAGGATGCGGGCTATGAACGACTTGATGTCGACGCCGACCGGGCAGCCCTCACTGCACTTCGGATCGCGGCACTGCAGGCACCGCTCCGCCTCGGCGAGTGCATCCTGGTCCGAGTACCCCAGGTTGACCTCCGCGAAGTCCGCGATGCGCTCCAGCGGGGCACGCTCCGGCATCGGCATCCTCGACCCCTTGCGAGGCCGCCGGCGCGGCGCGGGACTGGCGACCTGCTCGTCTACACCCGGCACGAGCACCCCCGGCTGTACTCTGCGTCCGCGCTGCGCTCGTCGTCCACGTACACGCGCTGGCGGCTCATCAGCTCCTCGAAGTCGACCAGGTGACCGTCGAAGTCGGGACCGTCGACGCAACCGAACTTGGTCTGACCGCCCACCGTCACGCGACAGGCGCCACACATCCCCGTGCCGTCGACCATGATGGGATTCAGCGAGACGGTCGTGGGGACCCCGTACTCGCGCGTGGTGGCGGCGCAGAACTTCATCATGATCGCCGGCCCGATGGCCATGACATGGTCGACCGCGCGCTGCTCGCACGTCTCCTTGAGCGGATGTGTCACCAGGCCCTTGACGCCCTCGGATCCGTCGTCGGTGACGATGACCAGTCCCTCGAGGGGGAGCGCCTCGAACTCCTCACGCAGGATGAGAAGGCCCGCGGTGCGGGCTCCGAGGATGACGGTCACACGGTCGCCGGCGGCGCACATGGCCCGCGCGACCGGGTAGGCCACCGCCGCCCCTACGCCGCCGCCCACGACCGCGACGCGCCCCAGACCGCCCACGACGGTCGCGTTGCCCAGGGGGCCCGCCAGATCGGCGAGGCTGTCGCCCGCGGCCATATGGGAGAGCTTGTGCGTCGTGACGCCGACGCGCATGAAGACGAAGCGGATCCAGCCCTCGTCAGCCGACCAATCGGAGAAGGTGAACGGGACGCGCTCGCCGTGCTCGTCGGCTCGCAGGATGAAGAACTGGCCGGCAGCGGCCTTGCGGGCCACGGCGGGAGCGTCGACGGTCATCTCGAAGACGGCGTCTGAGAGCTGGCGCGCTGCGATCACCTGGAACACGAAGGTCCTTACATGCGGATGTCACGGCGCTTCGGCGCGCGTGCGCACAAGTATACGCACCGCCATCGAGGACAGGACGCAAAAGCCGAGGCGAGCCCTCCGCACGGAAGGCTCGCCTCGGTGAACCGCCGCTCGACGAGCGGCGGACTCAGGACCTAGATGTAGTTCTTGACGAAGCCGTAGACGATCGGCATCTCCCAGCGCTTGCCACCCGCTGCGTTGATGATGCCCATGATGGCCAGCACGACATAGCCGATCCAGAGGACGAAGTACAGGAGGGACAGGATGAGGCCCAGGACGCCGAGGTGGATGACGGCGAGGATGGTCTGCAGAACGATCAGAACGATCCACGCCACGATGTACCCGACTGCCAGACCGAGCTCCTGGATGGCGTGCAGGCGGACGAACTTCTCCTTCTTGTACGGCTCGATCAGGATCGCCACCAATGCGACGATCGGGATCAGATAGCCGAGCCATGCGAGCAACTTGCTGGTGTCACTGGCTGGCGCGAACTCGCCACCTGCCGCGGGCGGGGGTGCCATGTCGCCGTTACATCCGGACTCGGCGAGGCAGGGATCGGCAACTACCCGTTATGGTCCGCCATTGCCGCCTCGACGCCGCGTTCGAGCACATCGACGACGACCTGCGCGGCGGTCGGCACCGCTTCCCGCAACTGCTCCAGACGCTCCCCCCGAAGCGGCTCGAGCACGAAGTCCGCGGGATCCATCCGTCCCGGCGGTCTGCCGATGCCTACGCGCACCCGCAGGTAGGCGTCGCCCACGGCGTCGTGCAGGGACCGCAGCCCGTTGTGGCCGCCGTGGCCGCCCGCCTTCTTGGCGCGCACATCGCCCGCAGGCAGGTCCAGATCGTCATGCACGACGATGACTTCCTCGACGGGGACCGCGTAACGCGCCAGCAGCCGTTTCACCGACTTCCCCGACACGTTCATGAAGGCCTGCGGCTTGGCGAGCACGAGATCGCCGTCACCGAACCTCACCTTGGCTGTCTTCGCGCCGGCCTCGTCCTTCCAGTAGGCCGCGCCGAGCGTGTCGGCCAGCAGGTCGACCACCATGAAGCCCGCGTTGTGGCGCGTGGCCGCATACTCCGGCCCGGGATTGCCCAAGCCGATCACCAATCGTGTCATGTGAGAGTGAACGCGCCTATTCGGCTGCGCTCTCCTCCTCGCCGATCACCTCGGGCTGCTCGGCCTCGAGCTCAGGCGCCTCTTCCTCGGCCTTGGCCGGTGCCACCACGGAGGCGACGATCTCCTCCGGGGTCTCAACGATGGTGACGCCCTTCGGCGCGATAAGATCGCTCACGTGGATGGAGTCGCCGACCTCCAATGCGGAGATGTCGGCGATCAGAGCGTCAGGAAGGTCTCCTGGCAGCGCCTCGACCTGCACCAGCTGCAGGTTGTGCATCATCACGCCGCCGGCCTTGACTCCCGGCGCCTCGCCCTCGAAATGGACGGGCACGGTGGTGACGATCGACTGGGTCATCGCGACGGCCCAGAAGTCGACGTGCAGCAGAGCGCCGGTCGCGGGATCGCGCTGGACGGACTTCACGAGGACGTTGATCGCCTTGTCCCCTTCCACCGCAAGCTTCATCAGCTTCGAGGTGAAGCCCTCCTCGTGCACGAGCAGCTGCTCGAACTCGTGTCGGTCGATGGAGACGGAGCGCGCGGTCACGGCCGCGCCGTAGACGACGGCGGGCAGCCGGTCGGGTTCGACGCGGCGGTTCGCTTTGCCGACGATGTCTCGGCTGCTCGCTTTGATCTCGGTGGTCTCGCTCATCCTTGTGGATCCTTTCGTTGGGACGGGGCGCGCTACTGGAAGTCGGGGTCGAACAGCTCGGAGACGGACTCGTCGTCGTAGACGTTCTGGATGGCGTGCGCGAAGAGCGGGGCCACGCTCAGCACGTGCAGCTTGCCATGCCGGCGCTCCTCAGGGACAGGCAGTGTGTTCGTCACGACGACCTCTTCGATCGGCGCCGCGTCGATGCGCTCGAACGCGGGAGGCGAGAAGATGCCGTGCGTCGCGGCGACGTAGACCGACTTGGCGCCCGCGTTCATGAGTGCCTTGGCGCCCTCGGTGATGGAGCCGGCGGTATCGATCATGT
>CAIKZH010000001.1 GCA_903831865.1 uncultured Coriobacteriia bacterium | reverse complement strand
GCCGCGCTCCCGGTACTTCTCGTACTCGGCCACCCCCGAGAGCGCCCCGGTCGCCCCGACCTGGATGCCGGCCTGGCGCAACAGCCCCTGCCGGCGGTCGAGTTCGCCGGTCAGCACCTCCCCCATCCGGCTCACCAGCTCGGCTTCCTCGGCCATGTTGGTGATCACCGCCGCGGTGTGGGGCAGCTTCTCCATTCCCAGGAACGTCGAACCGCCCTTGAAGTCGGTGAGCAGCAGGTTCACCTGATCCGGGTGGTGCATGGCCACCAGCGACAAGATCAGGGTGCGCAGGAATTCGGACTTCCCCGACCCGGTGGTGCCGATGAGCATGCCGTGCGGGCCGCCCCCGAACTCAGCGCCCTCCTTGATGTCCAGATACATGATGTTGCCGGTTTTGATCTGATGTCCGAAGGGAATCTTGAGACGGTCACGGTCCTTGTCGGCGAACATACGCCACCGGTCCGGGGTGACCTCCTCGACGCTCACCTTGGCGACGCCCGCGCCCGCCATCCCGAGCGCGTAGGCAGCGGCCTTCGACAGATCGAGATCCCGACCGGCCACGAACGGCCCACGGTCGTTCACGACCACGACGATGCGCCGATACGTCCGGCTGCCCGCGTCATAGCGAGTGAGAGCCAGCCAGGTACCGAAGGGAAGGGTCTTGCTGGCGCACGTGAAGTCCTCCATGTTGTAGATCTCGCCGGAGGATGTGCCCTTGCCGTTGAAATCGGCGCCGTACCAGGAGCACACCGCGTTGTACTTCACGCCCGTCGTCCGGTACGTCTTGTAGTGGTACTGCGAGACGAGATAGGTAAGGGTGGTGTAGGGGAGGACCCTGCCAGCCACCTTCGCGATCGGCGTACCGATCGGGATGGAGGCGGCTCGCCACTTCGCTCGGGTGGAGGCGTACTGCTTCTGGCTGTTGGTCACGACCACGCGGTCCGTGCGTGAGAGTGTCGCGAGCACGGCCTCCTGCTGCGTGAGCGCGGACTTGAGCTGCTGTTCCTGCTGCGCTTTCAGGTCACGCAGTGTCACCTGCTGGGCGCGCAGGCTCTCCAGTTGTGCCGCTTCGTAGTCGGCCTGCTCCGACACCACGCGTGCGTCCGCGAGCGTGGACTGGTCCGCCTCGACGATCTTGCTGAGCGCGTTCATGCGGATGGCGAAATCGTCGAGAGAGTGCGAGTCCAGGAGGACCGCCAGTGAATCGAATCCTGAGAACTCGTACATGGCCACGATGCGCGCGTCGAACGCGTCCTGGGCTGTCTTCAGCTGTTCGTCGGCCTGGTCGAGCTGGTCCTGCTGGTCCGTGATCATCTGGCTCGTGGCAGCTATGCGGTTCTCCACCGCGACCTCTTCGCCCTGCGCGTCGGCGACCTGCTGTTGCAGCTGGAGCGCCTGCTGGGTGGAGGCGTCGTATGCGGGGTTGGCGACCGACGCCGTGACCTTGGCCGGCGCGATAGGCGGCAGTGTCGGCGCGCCCGAAGCGACGGCGGGCACGCCGAGCATGCCGAGGAGAGCGAGGAGCGCCGCGAGGCGCCGAAAGTTGCTGCGCATGTCTCGGATCACACTCGCAGGTCGTGTGCCATGATGCATCTGCGCGTCGTCCGAAAGAGCATACCAGTCGGCGCCGAGTGGTATCATTTCACCGAGGGCCGAACGATGACCCTTCACAGTCACATCGAAGACCCACCACGACGCAGCAGTTGTTCGCAGCACGGGGGGTTGGAGCGGATGCGACAGACCTTCAGCCGATCGGCTGGGATCCTCATGAGCGTCCTGTTGACGACTGCGCTCGCCAGCGCACCTGTCACAGCAACGGCGCTTCGCGTCACTCCTCAGATCCGCGCCAAGCAGGCCGAGGCGGTGGCAGCGAGTACGAGGCTGCAGTCCCTCAACGACGATCTCGAGATGAAGCGCGAGGACCTCCTCGCCGTCACCGACCAGCTGGAGCAGACGCGGATCCAGATAGCCTCGACGGAGGAGACGCTCGTCGCCACCCAGCTGCGGCTCGACGCGTCCGAGGACCTTCTATCGCAGCGCGCTGAGGCCATCTACCGGAGCGGACCTGTAGGGATCGCAGACGTATTGCTCGGTACCAGGGACTTCCAGGACTTCCTGTCGCGGGTCGACGCTCTCGATCGGATCAGCGCCTCCGACGCGGACCTGGTGATCCGGATCCGTTCCCAGAGAGATGAAGTGACGCGCGTGCAGGTCGCTCTGGAGAACCGCGAGGGGGAGCAGGTCGCCCTGCGCACCGATGCGACCGCGAAACAGGCCGTCGTCGAGGCCGCAGTGCGCCAGCAGTCGTCCTATGTGGCCTCGCTCAACAGCCAGGTCAAGACGCTCATGAAGCAGGAGGCGGCGCGGGAGGCGGCTGCCGCAGCGGCCCTGGCACGATCAGCCAGGAGGACTGCGGGCGCGAGCTCTCGCTCCACCGACTTGGGAAGCCTCGGGGAGCCGCATCCGGAGGTGGTGCAGATCGCCTCGCACTACCTGGGCGTGCCCTACGTCTGGGGCGGCAGCTCACCCAGCGGTTTCGACTGCTCGGGTCTCGCGCAGTACTGCTATGCGAAGGCCGGCATCTCGATCCCCAGGACGAGCCGCGAGCAGTTCCGGATCGGTCACTACATCCCGCCCGGACGCACCGACCTGCTGGGCGCGGGCGACCTTGTCTTCTTCGGCTACGGCGCCGACGCGAGCCGGATCCATCACGTGGGCATCTACGCGGGCAACGGCACGTTCATCGAGGCGCCGTACACCGGAGAAGTCGTCAGGTACGCGCGGCTCTCCAGCCGGGGCGACTACGTCGGCGCCGTCCGCCCGTGAGCCATCCCACGAAGGTCTAGGGGACCCCCTGTGCTCGATCGCGTGAGTGCGCAGTTCGGAGCCGGCCTGCTCGAGGCCCTCGACACCGTCGTGCGTGGTTCGGCGCGCCTGCTGCCCGCGCTCGCGGCGGCGCTGGTCGTCGCCCTTCTGACATGGGTCGCGGCCAGGCTCGTGTTCGCCGGTACGCGGAAGGTCATGGCTCGGCGCTCGACGCAGGCGCACGTCGACCTTCTGATAGCTCGGTCCTCTTCAGTTGCTGTGGTAGCGGTGGGCGCTGTCGCGGCGCTGGCGGTGCTCGGGGTCAGCCTGACCGCACTGGTGGCGAGCCTGGGACTCGCCGGCGTCACTCTCGGCTTCGCCCTTCGCGACGTCCTCGCGAACACCGTCTCCGGCGTACTGCTCCTGCTCCAGTGCCCCTTCACGATCGGGGACACGATCTGCGTCGCGGGGTCGGAAGGAGCGGTCGAAGACGTCCGCATCCGTGACACGGTCCTGCGCATGCCTGACGGTCGGCGAGTATACGTGCCCAACACGGCAGTCTTCAACGGCACCGTGGTCAACATCAGCTCGCGTACCGCGCAGGACTTCGAGATCGTGCTGCGCACGGGCGCGGCTGGCGACCCGGCACGCACGCGAGAGTGTGTCCTCGCGTCAGTGTCGGCGGTGGCTGGCGTGCTGGCAGAGCCCGCCCCGTCGGCGAGCGTCTCTGCGGCGAGCCTCGATCGAGTGCGAGTCGATGTCCGCGCGTGGGTCGACCCACGAGTCGCGGACGTGGACGCGGTGAAGGCCACGGCATTGACGGCCGCCCGCTCGGCGCTCGTATGAGGCCGCTCATCGTCACATGGCACCACGCGCGGCAGGCGTGGGGTGCGCCCTCCTGTGGTAGAATCCGCCCCGTTTCCTCGGCATGCCCTGACTCCCGGACCCCGGAAGGTCGCGATTCGTAGATGCCCACACTGTTGTCCGGGAACGAGGCGATCGCGAGAGGCGCCTGGGAGGCGGGGGTGACCGTCTGCACGGGCTATCCCGGGACGCCTTCCACCGAGATCCTCGAGAGTCTCGTGAAGATGCCGGGTGCCCGTTGCGAATGGTCGCCGAACGAGAAGGTGGCCCTCGAGGTCGCGGCGGGTGCGAGCATGGCCGGCGCCCGGTCCCTCGTGACGATGAAGCACGTGGGCCTGAACGTCGCGGCCGACCCCTTCATGACCCTTGCATACACGGGCGTGGGCGCAGGCCTCGTCATCGTCGTCGCGGACGATCCCGGGATGCACTCCTCTCAGAACGAGCAGGACTCTCGGCGATGGGGGCCCTTCGGCAAGGTCCCGATACTCGAGCCGTCGGACAGCGCCGAGGCCCGGGAGATGGCGATCGCGGCGTTCGAGCTGTCGGAGTCTCTCGACATGCCGGTGCTTCTGCGATCGACCACACGGCTCTCTCACAGCAAGAGCCTCGTCGAGGTGGGGGAGCGCACGGAAAGGCGCGGTTGGCCGTACGCGAAGAACCCGCCGAAATGGGTGATGATGCCGGGCAACGCGAAGCGGAGGAGGGTCGATCTCGACTCTCGGCTTCGCCGCGCCGCGGCAGCGAGCGAGGGGAGCCCCTTCACGGTCGAGGAGATCAGAGACGCCGCCGTGGGTGTGGTCACGTCGGGTGTCGCATACCAGTACGTTCGCGAAGCCCTGCCTTCCGCGTCGACCCTCAAGCTCGGGATGACGTTCCCGTTGCCCATAGAGCGGATCAGGCAGTTCGCGACGAAGGTCCATGACCTCTACGTGGTCGAGGAGCTGGACCCCTACCTTCTCGAGTCGCTTCGGGCGGCCGGCATCAGCGTCACGGATGTCGCGGTGCCGCATATCGGTGAGCTCTCCCCGACGATAGTGGCGCAGGCCTTCGGCGAGCCGGCACTCGAGACCCGGCAGCCCATCCTCGACCTGCCCGACAGGCCTCCGATGCTCTGCGCCGGCTGCCCGCATCGCGGCGTGTTCCGCGCGCTGCGCGAGATGAATGCGACAGTCGTCGGAGACATCGGCTGCTACACCTTGGCGGCGTTGCCGCCACTTGCGGCCATGGACACCTGTCTGTGCATGGGTGCGTCGATCGGGATGGCCCGCGGGTTCCAGCTGGGCTCGCCGGTCGGGGCCGTGAGCGCGAGTCCGGTGGTCGCGGTCATCGGGGACTCGACGTTCGCCCACTCAGGGATGACCGGGCTGCTGGAGATGACCTACAACGGCGGCGATGCGACGGTGGTGATCCTGGACAACAGGGTGACCGCCATGACCGGCCATCAGGACAATCCCTTCACCGGTCGCACACTCAGCGGCGAGCCGGCCCCTCAGATCGACATCGAGGGCCTTGTGCGTGCTCTGGGCGTGAAGGACGTGACGACTGTCGACCCCAACCTGCTGCGGCCCACTGAGAAGGCGCTCCGGGACGCGGTCCAGGCTCCCGGCGTGTCGGTCGTGATCGCACGGGCTCCCTGCATCATGCTTTCGCGCGAGCGGGGGGTGCCCTTCGCGGTCGACGCGGAGAAGTGCGACTCGTGCGGTGAATGCGTGCGCCTGGGGTGCCCCGCCATCAGTCGCGGCGAACACAGCAGAGCGACCATAGACGCAGCGGCGTGCGCCGGCTGCCGTCAGTGCGTACAGGTGTGCAGGGTCGGCGCGATCAAGAAGGTCCTCGCCGCGGACGCGGAGTGCGCGCGATGAATACCGAGACCGTGTTGCTCGTGGGCGTCGGCGGCCAGGGCACGATCCTCGCGTCTGACGTTCTCGCGAAGGTCGCCACAGCGGCCGGCATGGACGTGAAGCTGGCCGAGGTGCACGGGATGTCGCAGCGGGGCGGGAGCGTCGATACGGTCGTGCGCATCGGCGACAAGGTGGCGTCGCCCGTGATAGGCCCCGGTATGGCCGATCACATGGTGAGTTTCGAACTCCTGGAGGCGGCGCGGTGGTTGCCGTACCTCAAGCCGGAAGGACGCCTTGTCGTCAATACGCGAATGATCGCGCCTCTGCCGGTACTGATCGGCCAATGGGCGACTCCAACAGGAATGTACGCCGCACTCGTGTACGAGGGCGCGGTCATGCTCGATGCGGAGGCGCTCGCGTGTGAAGCGGGCTCTCCGAGGAGCGCGAACATCGTGCTGCTCGGGGCGCTCTCGCGTGGGCTGCCGTTCCCCGGCGACTCGTGGCGCGAGTGTATCGCCGCGATAGTGCCCCCGAAGACCGTGGAAGGCAACCTCGCCGCATTCGATCTCGGGTGCGCGGCGTGTGAGAAGGAGGCGTGCGAGACGTGAGCAACGTGGTGCAGCTGTCTGTCTTCATCGCGAACGAGGCCGGTCGCGTGTCGGAGGTGACGAACGTACTCGGCGACGCGAACGTGGATATCCGGGGCTTCTCGGTGTCTGACACGGCGGATCACGGCATCCTCAGGCTGATCGTCGACAACCCAGATGTGGCGGCGCCAGCGCTGCGAGACGCCGGATTCACCGTCAAGGAGAATGATGTGATCGTGGTCGACCTGCCCGATCACCCCGGAGGTCTCGCGGGAGTGCTTCGGATCGTCGCCCAGGCGGGGGTCAACATCGAATACGTGTACTCGCTGATCGGGACGTACGTCGTTCTCAACGTCGTCGACGCGGACAGGGCGACGGCGCTACTGAAGGGCAGTCCCGTCCGGGTAGTACCTGCCCTAGAGGTCGCGAAGGCCTGACTCCGGGCGGCGTCTCGGTCCGACGGCTCAGCCAAGGTCCGGCTTCCGCGCAGCGAGGCACTGTCTGACGGCGAGGAAGGCGAGGCGATCTTCTCGGACGCGATGACGGACATGCTCGCGTTCGCGCGGCCGGTTTCCGATAGACTGGGTGGCGCCGTCATCTTGGACGGCAAGAGGCGGATACGGGAGACACATGAGCATCTGGGTCATCTATGGGATCGTCGCGACAGTCGGCGTGTTGGTGATAGCGGGGATCGTCGTCGGCTCGATCCTGCTGTGGCGCAGACAGGTTCGGAAGTCACTTGTGGGGCTCGTCGGCCGTCGCGAGGCGGTCAGCGCGGCGTATCGTGGCCTGGAGGCGGTCTTCGGGGCGCTCGGCAGCGACGACCCGACGGTCGTGTCGCAGTTCGCCATCGATCCCACCAGCACGCATCGCAAGGCGCTCGAGGAGCTGCAGACGCGGATGGCCATCGAGGCCGAGGAGTTGCAGAACGTCGCACTCCCGAAGCGCTTCTGGCAGGCGGCAGACCTGCTGATGTCGTCCGCGATCAAATTGCGCGACGAAGTCGGCCGGATCAACCAGGCGCCCACGCCGGAGGCCGTCCTCGATGGTGTGGCCGCCATCGATGTGACGGGCATCCGCGCCGCCATCGCGGCGGCGGGCGAGGAGCTGGACAGGCAACTGCGCGAGACCGGTGTCGACGATTCCGCCGTGTACGGGGGCGGACTCTATATCTAGTCCGATGTCGCCACTGGGAGGCGATCCCTGCACATGGAGCCCGAGTCTCACGAGCGAGTGATCAAGAACCCGATCTTCAAGATCGCCCGGTGGACGATCCCTTGGATCGTGCTTCTGGTGATCCTCTGGCAGCTGTCCGGGATCTGGACGCAGTTCCGGCACGACCAGAGTCACGCCGATGCCGTCGCTGCGGCCGCGCAGGCCGCCGCGATCGCCTCAGCCACGGCGGAGACGACGTCCGCGGTCTCCACCGGCACGGTCATGGCGTCGCTCATCGACGGCCTGCGCCTCCACGTGCAGCCGTCCTCGACCGCCGACGTGATCGCCACCGAGCAGAAGAACTCGAAGCTCACGGTGATCGGCTTCGCCAAAGGATGGTTCCGCGTGCAGGACACCTTCGGCCACGCGGGCTGGGTGACCGACTCGGCCCAGTTCATCCAACCGACCAAGAAGTAGGGGAGCCCTTGTGGGCAGGGGCATCGGAGCGGCCTCCGACTACTACCGGCTGCGGATCATCCACGTCGGGGACGCCGACGTCCTGGACCTTCAGTGGCGCGACGACATCCTTTGGCGTCACGAGGCGTCCTCGCCACGTGCGCAGGAGAGTGAGCTCTATGTGGTCCAGGCCGTAGCGGTGACGGACAGCGAAGAGGCCACTCCCATGGGCACGTTCGAGTCCCCTGAAGACGCACACGCGGCTCTCACCTCCGCGCAAGAGGATCTGGAGTCGCTCACGCGCTCCGAGTTCGAGGCACGCTACTTCCCAGTGGACGGCGCGTAGAGCCCCGCGCTGTGTGCGCCCGTCTCCGACACATCGGCAGGAGGCGGAAGAGGGGCTGGGAGGAGTCATCTCGGAATTCATGGCCCGGCTTCATGGCGCTGAACCTCCGACTTTACATAAGATGTATTATCAGGCGTTGCTGAGAGAGCAGAACGACGTGGACGCCTCACACGTGGAGCCCCGCGAGATGGATCGGCCCCGGACCGCGGGTTCTCCGCAGGCCGGGGCCGATCGCTTGAAAGGGCCAGAAAGCGGGACGCGCTACTTGGCGGACGGTGTGGTCAGCTCCTGAGCCGACTCCGCCTGGAGTTCGCCGCTGAAGTCGGGTGAGTCGACCGCTATGCCTTCGGACTCCTTGGGCAGCACCAGGTTCAGCACGACGCCCAGGAGCGCCGCAAGCGTCATCCCGGGGATCGAATACTGGCCCAGCGGGATCGTGAACCCGCCGGTCTCCATGCCGATGCCGACGACGAGGACCACGCTGGTCATGATGAGGTTGCGGCTGTGGCCGAAGTCGATGCCGCTCTTCACCAGAAGGCGGAGTCCGCTGGACGCGATGAGGCCGAACAGCAGCAGCGAGATGCCGCCCATAACGGGCGTCGGTATCGAACTGATGATCGCGCTCAGCTTCGGCACGAAGCCGCCCACAAGGATGGCCAGAGCGCCCGCGTACCAGAACAGCTGCGTGGAGTACACCTTGGTGACGGCCATGACGCCGATGTTCTCGGCGTAGGTAGTGGACGGCGTGCCGCCCAGCAGGCCCGATATCGCCGTCGCGATGCCGTCTCCGAGCAGGGACTGCGGCAGCAGAGGCGTGAAGTCCTTCCCCGTGATCTCGTTGATCACGAGAAGGTGCCCTATGTGTTCGATGATCACGACGAACGCCACCGGAGCGATGATCGCCATCGCCGAGAAGTCGAACTTCGGCAACGTGATGGGCGGCAGGCCGATCCATGCCGCGTCAGCCACCGGCTTGAAATTGATCATGCCGGGGATGAAGAGGCACACGACGTAGCCGAGGACGATCCCCAGCAGGATCGGGATGGTCTTCGTGAAGCCCTTGAAGAACGATGAGAAGACAACCGCGGAAGCGAGCGTGAGGAACGCGATCAGGACGAAGACGAGATTGACGCCCTTCGTCGGGTCGCTGCCCGGGTACAGCGCCATCTTGATGGCGCTCGCCGAGAGCCCGAGGCCGATGACGATGACAACGGCGCCTACAAGGGCCGGAGGCAGGATCCTATTGAGCCAGCCTGTCCCGAACAGCTTCACGATCCCGGCGACGATCATATAGACGACCCCTGCAGCGATCAGTCCCCCGAGTGCGAAGGGGATCCTGTCGGGGTGCAGGGCGACGCCGTTGAGGGCGCCGCCACCCACCGCGATGATGGGGGCGATGAACGCGAAGCTGGAGCCGAGGAAGCTCGGGATCTTGTTGCGTACGCATATGAGATAGATGATCGTGCCGATGCCTGACGTCATCAGGCCGATGCCGGGGTTCAGGCCCGTGAGGTACGGGACGAGCACCGTGGCGCCGAACATCGCCATGAGGTGCTGGGCTGACAGCGGCAGCGCCTGAAGGATCGGCAGCTTCTCGTCGGTCTGTACTACGCGGTCGAAGGCCAACTACCCACTCCCCTTTCCGGTGTCGAGGGTTTCGGGGCACAGCGGCGATCCCTCGCCGCTGTGCCCCTCTCTGCGCCTAGCCGCCGATCAACTTCTGCAGCAGCGGCTGGATGAAGATGAGGACGAATGCTGCGCTGATGATCCACATCAGCCAGTGCACCTGCTTCGCCTTGCCGTGCAGGACCTTGATGATCACGTAGCTGATGAAGCCGAGACCGATACCCGAGGTGATGCTGTACGTGAGCGGGATCCCGACGATGGTGAGGAATGCCGGGAACGCCTCCTCGAAGTCCAGCCACGGGATCTCGCGGACGGTCTTCATCATCAGGAAGCCGACCACGATGAGGGCCCCCGCGGTGATCGGCAGCGTACCGCCGACCATGGCGATGATCGGCGAGAAGAAGGCAGCCACCAGGAAGAGCAGGCCCACGACGATCGAGGTCAGGCCGGTGCGACCCCCTTCAGCCACGCCCGATGCGGACTCGATGTAGGTGGTGATGGAGCTGGCTCCGAAGAAGCCACCCACGATCGCCGCGATCGAGTCGACCGTGAGGATGGAGCGGATCCCGGGGACCGAGCCGTCGGGGTTGGTGAAGCCGGCCTGCTCGCCGATCGCCACAACGGTGCCCATGGTGTCGAAGAAGTCGGAGAGCATCGTCGCGAACACGAACAGCAGCAGCGTCGGTGCGAGTGCGGACGTGAACAGCTGCAGCACGGCCATGCCGGATGAGCCATTTGCCATCGTGACCGTCTGGAACGGCGCGCCGAAGGTGCGGAAGTCGAGGGACGCGAAGACGCTCGTCGGAAGCTTGGCGAGGCCGAACAAGAGGGCAGCCGCGGTAGCGACCAGGATGCCCCAGAGGATGTCGCCCTTCACCTTGAGCGCCATGAACGCAAGGATCGCGATCAGGCCGATGAGTGTCACCCACGCTGCCGGCTTGGTGAAGTCGCCAAGGGTGACGAGTGTAGCCGGGCTGGCCACGACCAGCTTGCCATCGGCCAGACCGATGAACGTTATGAAGAGACCGATGCCGACGCCGATCGCCCGCTTGAGGTCCAGCGGGATGGCGTTCATGACCGCCTCGCGCAGGCCGGTCAGCACCAGGATCGTGATAATGACGCCCTCGGCGAAGATGACGGACATGCCTACCTGCCACGGCACCTTCAAGCCGATGATGATGCTGAACGCGACGACCGCGTTGAGGCCCATCCCTGAAGCCAGAGCGAACGGCCTGTTCGCGAAGATGCCCATCGCGATGCACATGATCGCAGCGCCAAGACACGTCGCCGTCGCAATAGCGGGGATCCACGACGCCGCGATCGCCGGTGTGGCGCCGAAGGCGCTGGACAGGATGCCCGGGTTGACGAAGATGATGTACGCCATCGTCATGAATGTGACGAGCCCCGCAAGCATCTCGGTCCGGACGTTCGTGCCCCGCTCGGTGAACTTGAAGAACTTCTCCATCCGACCAGCCCTCCTCGATGATCTGCCAACAACAGTCAGAGTCGGCCGCTCCTGCGACCGCGACGCCCCTGTCTCCCCCCTAAGCCCCCCTTCCGCCGGATCGACCGGCTCCTTCCACCCGTTCGCTAGCTGGACGTCGGGGACGTGCTCGCCCCCGGTATGGCCTCATCCGGGACCGGGCGACCCCTCGGCGGCATCGCCGGCGGCCCACAGCGCGCCGAGGTAGCGCGCAGGCCCGGAGAAGCCGCTCGCCGCGGCGCTCGCGAGCTCCGCGGCCATGGGCGGCCGCAGGTCGAGCCGCGCGAGCGCGTCGGCGGCGATCACGTCGACACCGGCAACGCGAGGGTCCACGGGCGTCGACAGCGTCGCGTCCTCGCTCGGATATGCCAGGAATGTGAGCTGCACGACGTGACGTGCGCCGTCAGGCGCGATGCTGTCGTTGACGAACAGCAGGTGCGACACATCGACCGCGAGGCCGGTCTCTTCGCGCACCTCGCGGACTGCAGTCTGCGTCAGCGTCTCCCCCATCTCGACTCCCCCGCCCGGGAGCAGGTGATACGAGATGCCGTGCTTCTCGTGGCGGACGAGCACGATGCCTTCGTCCAGTGGGACGACGGCGGCGACGCGCACGCGGACCTCAGCGGCCGGTGCTTCCAAAGCCACCCTCCGCTCGGACGGTCGCGTCCAGTTCGTCCAGCTCCACGGGCACGGCGCCGACCACCGGCTGGACCACGAGCTGAGCGATCCGATCGCCACGCTTGATCTCTATGGGACGGTGAGGATCGAGGTTGATCGCCACTATCTTGATCTCGCCCCGGTAGTGCGCGTCGATCAGGCCGGTGGCATTCACGAACCCGAGTCCTTCCCGCAGGGCGAGTCCGCTCCGCGGGTGGACGAAGCCCGCATATCCGTCGGGGATGGCGACGGCCACTCCGGTGCTGAGAAGGCTGCGCTCCAGTGGCTGCAAGATGACGTCATCTGCCGCGTACAGGTCCAGACCGGCGTCGCCCTCATGGGCGTACGCGGGAACCGGCAGGCCGGGATCCAGACGCTTCATCGGGAGGTTCACTTCAGGCCCTTCAGTTCCTTCGTGAACCCGTCCAGGTCCTGGAACTCCTTGTACACGGACGCGAAGCGCACGTACGCGACCTTGTCGAGCCGCTTGAGCCGGTCCAGTACGAGGTCACCCAGCTGCTTGGAGGCGATCTCGTAGCGGAACGTGTTATGAAGCTCCGCCTCGACCTCATCGATGAGCGTCTGCAGCTGGTCCGGCGAGACGTCGCGCTTCACGGTCGCCGCGATGAGCCCCCGAAGCAGCTTGCCGCGATCGAACGGCTCCCTGCGCCCGTCCTTCTTGATGACCATCAGCGGCATCTCTTCGACTCGCTCGTAGGTGGTGAAACGCTGCTCACATTGAAGGCATTCGCGGCGACGGCGGATCGCGTCCTGAGACTCCGAGACACGGGAATCGACGACCTTGGTCTCCCCATGACCGCAGAACGGACACTTCATCAGCTTCACCCCTACATCTAGTCCAGCAGTACGCTAGCACACAAGATGTGGGGCAACAACGCACGCCCGAAGGAATGGCGCCGGGCGGCGGGATTGGCCTGTCAGCCGGGAGTCGCAGACGCGGGTCGACCGGCCCCGGAGGCGGTTCCGGGGCCGGTCATGAGGACCGAGCGGGGCACGCGTGTCAGCGCGTGGCGTCCTCGGCAGTCGGTCGCGAGACGGTCGTCCGCGCACCGTACGGCACGGGCACGATCAAGCGCTGGCCCGGAAGGAGTCGCGGGCCCCGCAGCGAGTTGAGCCGGGAGATGCGCTCCACCATGGCGGCGGTCGTCGCGCCCCCTTCAGCGTGTGCGGTGGCTATCGACCACAGCGAGTCGGACGGTCGGACCTGTACGGTCACGGTGCTGGCCGTCTGCGCCATGCTGCCGGTCGCGAGCGTGGGCAGCGCGCCTGCAGCGGCCAGGCACAGCGCCAGAGCGGCCGCCCATGCCACAGGGCCCACGATCCTCGCGCGACGGCGACCGAGTCGTCCCGGGACCTCGTGCCGCGCTGCCGCGGTGACAGTCCGCGAGCGCGCTGCCGTGCGAGTGGTCATCTTCGGTCCCCTCTCCGATCGGCTCGTCGATCCCATGGTCCGATACGGGTCTGACATCACTCCGGTGCGAACGCATGTTCGTACTGAGTATAGCGAACGTCTGTTCGCTTGCAAGCGGCAGTCGAACGTGTGTTTGCCACCAGCCAGCGATACCGATACACTTCTTCGAAGAAGGAACGCACGTTCGACTCGGCCGAAGGGGCGCGGACATGGCACGCGAGCGCGACCTCACCGATCGTCAGAGACAGGTGCTCGACTACATCAAGGCGGAGGTGCGTCTGAAGGGGTTCCCCCCGACGGTCCGTGACATCGGCCAGGCGGTGGGCTTGTCCTCCTCATCGACGGTGCACGCGCATCTTGCCGCGCTCGAGCACAAGGGCCTCATCCGGCGGGATCCGACGAAGCCTCGCGCGCTGGAGGTCCTCGAGCGCGATGCGGGCGCTTCCGCGCCTCGAGGCGACCTGGTCGACCTCCCCGTGGTGGGCGCCGTGGCGGCGGGGTCTCCCATCCTGGCCGCCGAGAACATCGAGTCGGTGCTGAGCCTGCCCACGGAGGTGGTTCGCGACGACGCGACCTTCGTCCTTCGCGTGAAGGGCGATTCGATGGTCGACGCCGGCATACTGGACGGCGACTTCGTGGTCGTGCGCGAGCAGCCGGACGCCGTGAACGGCGAGATCGTCGTGGCGCTGCTGGGTGAGGAGGCGACGGTGAAGAGGTTCTTCAGGGAGCCGGATCGCGTCCGTCTGCAGCCGGAGAACGCTTCCATGGAGCCCATCTACACGCGTGACGTCGCGGTGGTCGGGAAGGTCACCGCGGTCTTTCGCCGCATGTAGCCCGGATCACTCCGTAGGGTCCGGTCCGCCCCCATGATGTGTCGCGAACGGCTCCAACCGGGCGGCGACATGAGGTGCGGCGCGGACGACCATCCTCGTCCCCTCCCCCGTGTGCTCTTCCATCGCGACCAGCGCCTGTTCGTGGGCGAGAGCGACGATGTCCCCTCGATCGTAGGGCACGAGGAGCGTCAGCGTGAGCGACCGACGGGCGGCCTCAGCGGAGACCGCGTCCCGCAACGCCTCCAGGCCTTCGCCGGTGGCTGCGGAGTAGAGCACCGCATGGGGATACCTGCCGCGCCATGAGGCGCGCTCGGCCTCGTCGAGCCCGTCGACCTTATTGAGGACGAGGAGAGTGGGCCGGCTCGCCGCGCCGATCTCCCCCAGCACCTCAGTGACAGCGGCGATCTGCTCCCGCGCCTGGGGATGAGCGGAGTCCACGACGTGCAGCAGAAGGTCGGCCTCGCGCACCTCGTCGAGCGTGGACTTGAACGCCTCGATGAGCCCGTGCGGGAGCTTGTGGATGAACCCGACAGTGTCTGTGATGGTCACCTTGCGCCCCTCCGCCAGGTCCATCGTCCGCGTGGTGGCATCGAGCGTGGCGAAGAGCTGGTCCGCGACGTGCACTCCGGCGTCCGTGAGCGCATTGAGCGTGGTCGACTTGCCTGCGTTCGTATAGCCGACGAGCGCGACGCGGAAGATGCCGCTCCGGGCACGCTGCTTGCGCTGCAGCTCCCGCTCGGAACTCACGCGCTTGAGGTCCCGGCGGAGCTCCGCGATCCGCTTGCGGGTGATGCGCCTGTCGGATTCGAGCTGGGACTCGCCGGCGCCGAATCGGGCTCCCCTGCCACCGCCCAGGCGCTCCGCGACAAGGTGCCCCCACATCCCCCGCAATCGCGGCAGGACGTACTCCAGCTGCGCAAGATCGACCTGCAGCTTGCCTTCACGGCTCACCGCATGCAGCGCGAAGATCTCGAGGATGAGGGCGGTGCGGTCGAGGACGCGGACGTCCGGCACTGCGTCCTCGATGTTCGCCTGCTGCGAAGGCGTGAGCTCGTCGTCGAAGACGACGACCGACGCACGCGCGTCGCGGACGACCGCCGCGACCTCCTCCAGCTTGCCCTTGCCGATGAAGGTCCTCGGGTCCACGGTGTGGAGGCGCTGGGTCAGCGTGGCGACGACGACGGCTCCGGCGGTGGTGGCAAGGCGGGCGAGTTCCGCGAGTGACTCGACCGTCGCCTCCGGCCGCCCGCGATCGACGCCCACAAGGACGGCGCGTTCCTGCTCGCTCGCGGTATCACCTGCGGCGCCGGAGCAGTCGCGCTTGGTGGACACGGACCGCGTCACAGGCATGCTGAGATGCGGGCCACCGCCTCTTCCAGGCGGTCGTCGGGCGTCGTGAGCGAGATGCGCACGAACCCCTCTCCGTCCGGACCGTACGCGGACCCGGCGGGAACGACGACGTTCGCGCTCTCCAGCACATGCGTCGCGAACGAGACGGAGGTATGGCCGGAAGGCACCTTGGCCCAGATGTAGATGGTCGCCTTCGGAGTGCGCGCCTCGATCCCGATGCCGTCCAGAGCCTTCATGACGAGGTCTCGCCGGCGCTGGTAGAGCGCGCAGAGGGCGTCGATCTCCGACTGTGGGCCGGCGAAGGCCTCTATGGCCGCGTCCTGGACGGCGGTGAAGACGCCGGAGTCTATGTTGCTCTTCACGGTGCCGAGGGCCTTGATGGCGGCCGCGTTGCCACAGGCGAATGCGACGCGCCAGCCCGTCATGTTGTACGCCTTCGAGCAGCTGAAGAGCTCTATCGCGACGTCCTTCGCCCCGGGCCTCTCGAGGAAGCTGGGTGGACGGTAGCCGTCGAAGCCGATCTCCGAGTAGGCGTTGTCGTGGATGAGCAGAAGATCATGCTGCCTGGCGAACTCGATAGCTCGGTCGAAGTACTCCTCGTTCGCCACGGCGGAGGTGGGGTTGTTCGGGTAGCTGAGGAACATCATCTTCGCGCGGGCGAGCACGTCGGCAGGCGTGGACTCGAAGTCCGCGAGGAAGTCGCTGTCCTCCCGCATCGGCATGAAGTAGGTCTCGCCACCGGCGAGGATACCGCCGGTGTGGTAAACGGGATAGCCGCACCCGGGCACCAGCGTGACGTCACCCGGGTCGACGAATGCCAGGAAGAGGTGGGCGATTCCCTCCTTGCTTCCGATGAGCGCGAGCGTCTCGGTGTCCGGGTCCACCGCGACGCCGAAGCGTGCCTGCATCCAGGCCGACGCTGCCGCACGATAGGCCGCGGAACCCGCGTAGCTCGGGTAGCGATGGTTCGCGGGGACGCGGATGGCCTGCGCCATGCGATCGACGATCCTGCTGGGAGTGGGCGTGTCGGGGTCACCGATGCCCAGCGAGATGACGTCGATCCCCTGCGCCTTCTTGACCGCGACCTTGCGGTCGATCTCAGCGAACAGGTACGGGGGCAGATTCGCGATGCGGTTCGCGGTCCTCAAGACGCACGTCCTTCCTGCCATATCGTTGCCTTGCCGACCAGGGGTGCGGCCATACTAGCGCATCGTCCGCGCTGCACCCGACGGCGTCGCCTACTCGTCGGGTATCGGCCAGGAGCCCTCGAACACCTGCTCCGCCGGCCCCGTCATCATCACAGGACCGGCCTCGGTCCACTCGACGAACAGTTCGCCGCCGAGCAGTTCCACCGTCGCCGCGCGGTCCAGGCGTCCCGCAAGGGCGCCGGCCACTACAGTGGCGCATGCACCGCTCCCGCATGCGAGCGTCTCCCCTACGCCGCGCTCCCACACGCGCAGCCTGACATGGTCGCGGGCCACCACCTGCGCGAACTCGACATTAGTGCCTCGCGGGAACGCATGATGCCGCTCGATCAGGGGGCCAAGCGAGGCGACGGAGGCGACATCGGTGTCGTCCACCCACATGACCGCATGCGGGTTGCCCATCGAGACGCACGTGAGGTAGGCGTCCCCCGCCTCGGTGTGGAGAAGGGCGTCGACCACGGGCGACCCGCCAAGCGTCGTGGGCACCATCCCGGCCTCGAGCACAGGAGCGCCCATGTCGACGCGCGCAAGCAGCACAGCGCCCTCGCCGTCGCGCTCGACCTCGATCGCCTTCACGCCACAGGGTGTCTGCACCGTGACCGAGTCTCCGGCGATCAGCCCGCGGTCCGCGATGAACTTTGCGAAGACCCTCATCCCGTTTCCGCAGATCTCCGCGCTCGAGCCGTCGGCGTTGTAGTAGACCATCCGGTGGTCAGCGCTCGCGTCGTCCGCCCGTCGCACGAGGATGAGACCGTCGGCGCCGATGCCGAAGTGCCGATCGCACAGCAGTGCTATCGCCTGCGGGTCGAAGTCCCAATCCTCGTCACGGTCGTCGGCGACGATGAAGTCGTTGCCGCAGCCATGCATCTTGGTGAAGCGGAAGTCCATGTGTGTGCCCGCCTGCCGCGCGTGACGCGGATCTCGTCGTGTCAGGACCGGTGGCCCTCGTCTCCCACCGATTCTATCAGCGCCTCGGCGGCGTCGACGGCTGCGGACGCCGACAGGGTCGTGACATCGAGCCACCGGACTCGCGGATCCGCGCGGAACCAGGTGAGCTGACGCTTCGCATAGCGGCGGGTGGCTCGCTTGATGGCCTCCGCAGCCTGGAGTGCGTCAGCGTCATCCTCCACGACAGGCACTAGCTCCTTGTAGCCGATCGCCTGCGGGGCCGTGAGAGCCTGTCGGAAGCCGGCGTCCAGGAGGCCGCGCACCTCGTCGAGCAGGCCGTCGCTCAGCATGCGGTCCACCCGGGCGCCGATCCGCGCGTACAGGGTCGCGCGGTCCATCGACAGGCCGATGTGGACGGCTTCGTAGATCGGGGTGCGCTTGTGGAAGGCCGCGTGCTGCTCCGAGTAGGTCGGGCCGCCCGCGTCGAGCATCTCCAGCGCGCGGACGACCCTGCGCGCATTGGCCGGGTGGATGAGGACTGAGGAAGGCGCGTCGCGGGCCGCGAGCAGAGCATGGAGCGCAGTGCTTCCCGAGGACCCCAGAACGGTCTCGTAGTGCGCGCGGGTGGCGGACCCGGCGTCACCTGGCGGGAACCGCATGTCGTCGAGCGCGGCACGGATGTAGAGACCGCTGCCGCCCACCACGACGGGCAGTCCGCCTCGGCTCAAGATGGCGTCGATGGCCTCGCGCGCATCCACCTGGTACATCGCGGCGGAATACGCCGTGCCAGGGTCCACGAGGTCCACGCACCACTGTGTCACTCGCGACCCGGCGCGGGGCGCCTTCGCGGTGCCGATGTCCATGCCGCGGTACACCTGCATGGAGTCCGCAGACACGAGCTCGCCTCCGTGCCGCAGGGCGAGCTCCTCGGCCAGCGCGGTCTTGCCCACACACGTGGGGCCGACGACCGCAAGGACATGGCCGCGGGTGCACGCACCCCCCGACCGTTCAGACATACCGGTCCACTTTGAACCGTTCGAGATGTATGGGCTCTCCCGCGGCGATGCCGCCCTTCTGCATCGCGATGGCCACCTGGTCCTCGCACGTGTCCACGCCCTCCAGGTCCGGAAGAAGGAGGCCCCGCCGGGACCCGCACGTGGTGATCACGCCGTACGTCTTCGGGTCGAGATCACTCAGGGAGCTCGCGTGCTCCGGCGCGTGGAGCACATCGACCTTGATCTCGAGTCCGTCCAGCTCTTCGGCGCTCAGAGGCGGGAAGCGAGGGTCCTCAGTGGCCGCGGCCACCGCGTTGTGGGCTATCTCCTCGGCGAGAGAAGAACGCGTGGGGCCGATCGTGCCGATGCACCCGCGTAGGCGGCCGTGTTCGTGGAGCGACACGAACGCCCCGGCGCGTTCCGGCAGCGCACTGTCGGTCAGACGCGCGCCGGAGGGCCGGATGTGGTCCGTCACATACGCCGCGATGGTGGCGCGAGCCAGAGCCACCGGCTCGGACTCGGCATCCCCCTTCGACCCGCCCTTCGACCCCCGCATCGGAGTCGTGACGGGCAGATCTGCCAACTCCTGCTCGGGCGCGAAGACGGCGACCATGTAGCCGACTCCCCACGGGCCCTCGTAGGACAGCACCCTGGGGGCGACCTGATCGCCCTTCAGGAAGCCGCCGAGAGTGAGGAACGAGCGCCAGCCGCACTCCCCCGCCTCCTCGCGCAGGATCGGGTCGATCGAGGCCAGGGCGTCGAAGTCGCCCCGGCCTATGAGCCTGACGACCTCGGCGTCGAAGTCGGCGGCGCGAGGCGAGTACCCTGCGGGCGCATCGGGCTTCAGGCGGTGGCTCATGTCGCCGCTCGCCACGAAGGCGATGCGTCTCCCGATGCGCTCCGCGGCTCGCCTCACCGCAGCCCCGAACGCGGCGTGGACCCCCGGCGAGAGATAGGTGAAGGAGAGGTCCACCAGCGGGAAGCGGCATCCCGGGTCCAGGAATCGCATGGGCACGAGGACGCCGTGATCCAGAGGACCCTTGGGGTCGATGTCCTCGTGCGGCGCCACGCTGATGCCGGCATGCATCGCCTCGGCGATGATGGCCTCGGCCAGCTCGGCATCGCCTGGGACGTCGTACACGACTTGGGGGGCGCCGAACCGACCCAGGTCGCCTCGGACACGTGCTGCTGTGGTCACCGTGAACGCGTCGGAGTACGCCTCCGTGTGGGGAGACATGATCACCACCGTCTGGGGGGCGAACCTCTCGAGCAGGTGGGCCGCGTGGCCGAGGGCCGTCGCGGAGGCCCGGGCCACCTCCGAGTCGGCATGCCCCACCTCCGGAACCAGTATCGGCGGGTGCGGCGCGATGATGCCGAGAACGTCGAAGGTCATGGGACCTCCTCTAGGACGAGCGCGTCGGGACCGGCGGGTCCGGCTCCGGATTGAGCGTACCCATGAGGAACCAGGTCTGCGCATCGTCGATCGTCACGTCCACGAACCGGCCGGCCATCGCGCGGGCGGTGGCCTCGTCCTTCAAAGCGGCGTGCACGACCTTGTTGGCGCCCGTGCGGCCCACCATCATCGCCGAGTCGCGCCTGCTCGGGCCCTCGACGAGAACGCGCTGTCGCGAACCGATGAGCTTGAGGTTGTTCTCCAGCGCCAGCGACTGGACCTGTTCCACCAGACGATCGAACCGAGGCTGGGTCACGTCTTTCGGCACCTGCGAGGACATCTCGGCAGCGGGCGTCCCCTGTCTCGGGCTGTAGATGAACGTGAATGCCTGGTCGAACCGCGCTTCCCTCACGACCCTCAACGTCTGGTCGAAGTCGATATCCGTCTCGCCTGGAAAGCCCACGATGATGTCGGTGGTGAGCGCCAGGTCGGGCATCGCATCCTTGAGACGCCGAACGAGGTCGAGATAGGAGTCGCCCGTGTACCGACGGTTCATGGCCGCCAGCACCCGGTCAGAGCCCGACTGCAGAGGAAGATGCAGATGGCGGCACACCTGTGGTGTTGTGGCCATCGCTTCGATCGTGACGGGTGAAAGGTCTTTGGGATGGCTCGTCGTGAACCTTATGCGTTCCATGCCTGTCGCAGCCACGTCGATCAGGAGCTGGGCGAACCTGGGCTCGCCGTACAGGTCGCGCCCGTAGGAGTTGACGTTCTGACCCAGCAGAGTCACCTCGACGACGCCGTCTGCGGCGAGCCTCTCGACCTCGCCGACGATATCCGCGAAGGGTCTGGAACGCTCAGGGCCTCTGACCCGAGGCACGATGCAGTACGTGCAGTGGTTATCGCAGCCGACCGCGATGGGGATCCAGGCGTGCCACCGGCGCTCGCGGCGGGAGGGCAGGTGTGAGGTGAAGTCGCCCTCCGCGGGACCGCCGACCTCGACCAAAGGTCGAGGTGTGTGCGATGCGGCGTCGATGAGCTGCGGGAGCATGGCGAGATTGTGGGTGCCGAAGACGACGTCGATGTGCGGCAGCGTGCGAAGCAGATCGGCGCCGTCGCGCTGCCCGATGCAACCGCCCACGGCGATCACGCAGCGGCCCTCGCGGTGGAGTGTCGCCAGCGAGCTCACCTGCCCGTAGAGGCGGTCATCGGCGTTCTCGCGGACACAGCAGGTGTTGAACACGACGACGTCGGCCGACTGGTGGGGAGGAGCGGCTGCCAGCCCGTGCGACTCCAGCATCCCGGCGATGCGCTCGGAATCGTGCTTGTTCATCTGACACCCGAAGGTGCGGACCTCGTAGGTTCTCATGGCTCGCAGATGGTAGCACCCGGGGTGCGAGTCACCCCGGGACGCGTGACCTTCAGGACCGCCGAGCGGCGGCGCGCTCCCGCAGGGAGTCGAGCGCACGCGGGGGGCACTCCCCCGCGCCGATCAGCGCTCCCTTGGCTCCCGGACCGTGGAAGTCCGAGCCGCCGGTGGCGACCAGGCCGAACCGTTTCGCAAGCGCTGCAAAGTGCGCTCGCTGCGAGGTGGTGTGCTCGGCGTGGTACGCCTCGATCCCGTCCAGGCCCTCGTCGACCAGCGCGACCAGGGAGCCTTCGCCGGTGATGCCCGGGTGCGCGAGGACGGCCGCCCCGCCGGCGTCGTGCACGAGCGCGACGGCATCGCCCAGCGTGAGTGATCGCTTTGCGAAGTAGAAGGGCGCTCTGGCGCCGATGAGGCGCATGAAGGCCTCCTCGAGTGACGCCACCTCGCCATTGGAGAGAAGCGCACGCGCCACATGGCTCCGACCGACGGCTCCGGCGCCCGCCTGCTGCAGGACGTCCTGCCAGGTGATGCGATAGCCGGCCGCGGTGAGCGACTGGACCATGGTCACGGCGCGCGCGGTGCGCGCGGTCCTCAGTGAGGTCAGCGTCCGGAGAAGACCGGGGGCGGCCGGGTCCACGAAGTAGCCGAGGATGTGCACGTCCGGGTCGCCCGGCCCCTGGGCGGAGAGCTCCAGACCGGCGACGACCTCGATCTCCGAGCCGGCGGCCTCTGTCGCGGCCGCCACGGCGCTGACCGTGTCGTGATCGGTGATCGCGATGGCTGTCAGGCTGGCCTCACGCGCCAGATCGACGACGGCCTCCGGCGTGAGTGTGCCGTCGGAGTGGGTCGTGTGGATGTGCAGATCGATCGCCACGGACCCCTCCGGCGACTCCTACGAGGCGGAGCGTTCCCGCATGTCACGGGGCTCCACCAGGATGCGGATCGCTGTGCGCTCCTCGCCGTTGATGCAGATGTCAGCGAACGCAGGGACGCAGATGAGGTCGACACCCGAGGGTGCGACGAAGCCACGGGCGATAGCGATCGCCTTGACGGCCTGATTGAGGGCGCCGGCGCCGACGGTCTGCATCTCTGCCGCACCCTGCTCGCGGATCACGCCCGCGAGCGCGCCCGCGACGGAGTTGGGGTTGGAGTGTGAGGAGACCTTGAGGACTTCCACTGTGGCCTTCCGTGCCCGGATATCTGCTGCGGTGTTGGCGACGAGCGAAGCGACGAAACCTCCAGTGAGCTCGGATTATACCTCACAGCGCCGGATCCGACGGGGTCGGCGGGCAGGTGAGCCCGCGCGTCGGGCGCTCCACGGGCAACGCCCGCCCGAAGCCCAATGGGTCAGTCGTCCTTGGCGACATTGAAACGTACCGTCACGCAGTCGCGTCCGACCCTGACCTTGGGCTCGCCTTCCAGGTGCAGGTAGTAGCGCTCCCCCACGACGTCGAAGGCGTCCTCGAGCCGGCGCTGGAACTCGGCCACGTCCCGAGAGTGCAGCTGGAGTCCCCGGCGATCCCTGTAGATGTCCGGACGGCGGTCAGCACTTTCGACCAGAGAAGCGTCGACGAGGTCGTGAACACTCGAGAGTGACGCGATCTCCCCCGCTATCACCCGGTGCGCGGTCCGCTCGGAGATCTGCAGACCGATGTCGCCTGCGAGTGAGACAAGGTCGTTGGCGTCTCCCGCCAGCGCGGGACGCTGCCACACAGCGACCGCCGACGGATCGTCACAGAAGAGAAGCTGGCGCGAGTCGAGCGATGAGCGCGCGCCGGCCGTCAGCGAAGCCAGCACCTCGGTCGGCGTACCGCTGAAGACGTCGACGTCCAGATGCTCCAGCGCGAACTCCACGACGCGCCTCACGATGTTGTGGGGCCCCGTCCCTACGCGCAGGCGGCCGGTCTCGTCGCGCTCCACCGAAGGCCACCTGGACTGGTCCGCTCGCTCGGGGAGTGAGGCGGTGGCGGCAACGACGACGACGGAGCACCCCTTGTGGACATCCGACGCGACGATCCGCGCCTCCTCGACGTTGCTCTTGACGGAGAAGAGCGCCATCCCCCGCCCGTGCACCCCCCAGCGGTCCACGACCATCGTCTCGAGCTTGCTGGTCACGCGAGGTTCGAAGATGCGCTCACGCATCGTGGGCGGGACACCCACCCCGTCGTCTATCACAGTGAGCGTGCGGGTGTCTCCTTCGCGGCTGCTGGCCACCCAGATCCGGCGCGCATGCGCGTCCCGGGAATTGCGGAGCAGTTCGACGACGACGTCCTCCACAGAGCGGATGTCGTGTTTCGCCTGTCGCCTCTCAGCCTCGGAGACCTTCAGGCGGACGAAGCCGTCGCCCAGATTCTCCTCGACCTTGACGTACTGATCGCCCGAGACGGCGGTCACGAAGTCGAGGAGAGAGTCGTCGGGAGTCATGCGAGGAGTGTAGCCGGGCGCGCGGCACCGCGGTAGACGGACGTCATCGAGACGTGAGTCGCGCTGCTCACGTGCGGTCCTTCGCGAGCCAGACGATGGGGACGGCGTCGCCGGGCTCCGTGCGGATCACCCGGTAGCCCATGGAGCGATAGAGGGCGAGCGGTACCGTCGCCTCGGCACCCGTGAACAGCTCGAACCGTCTCGCCTCGGGGAACCGGTCCTCGACGGCGCACATGAGCGAGCGCCCCACACCGCGGCGCAGCGCGTCCGCGACCACGGCAAGACGGCCGACGTCGACGGTGCCGTCGACACGGGCCGTTGCCCTCACAGTGCCCACGACGCGATCCCCCAGGCGAGCGACAAGGATCGTCGCTCCGGCCTCGCGGAGGGCACGCAGGTCCTGCAGCGTCTCCCGTACCGCGCTCAGGTTCTCGGGAGGGATGCCGAACATCCGCGCGACGCGCCCGAAGGCGGCGTGCTGCACGGCCAGGGCGTCTGCGAGGTCCGACGCGTGCGCGACCTCTATCACGAGGTCCAGGCGATCATCCGGCAGGCAGGCCACGTCGTGGACAGGTGCGCTCCCTGAGAGCCCGGAGTCAGGACGAGCGGCGCATTCGCGCCGCTCGTCTCCTTCAGGTTCCACAGCCATGGCTCGGTGTCACTTCGCGTAGTCGATCGCGCGGTTCTCCCGGATCACCATCACCTTGACCTGGCCCGGGTACTCCATCTGGTCCTCGATCTCTTTGGCGATGTCGCGGGCGAGGATGACGGAATCGGCGTCGGAGATCTGCTCCGGCTTCACCATCACGCGCACCTCACGGCCCGCCTGCATCGCGTATACCTTCTCGACACCCTTGTGGTCGCTCGCGAGTTCCTCGAGCTTCTCGAGCCGCTTGATGTAGCTCTCGATGGTCTCTCGCCTGGCACCGGGGCGGGAAGCCGAGATGGCGTCCGCTGCCTGGACCAGGACGGCCTCGACGGTCGAGGGCTCCACATCGCCGTGGTGGGCCTCGATGCAGTGGACTATCTCCCGAGCCTCACCCAATCTCTTGGCCAGATCCGCGCCGATGACCGCGTGCGGTCCTTCCACCTCGTGGTCGATCGCCTTCCCGATGTCGTGGAGCAGGCCGGCGCGCTTGGCCAGCTTCACGTCGACACCGAGCTCGGAAGCCATGACCCCGGCGAGGTAGCTGACCTCGAGGGAGTGCTTGAGGACGTTCTGACCGTACGAGGTGCGGAAACGCAGCCGACCGAGCGTGCGGACGAGCTCAGCGTGAAGCCCGTTGATCTGCGCCTCGAACACCGCCTGGTCGCCAGCCTCATGAACCTGCTGCTCGACGAGCTTCTCGGCCTTCGCGAACATCTCCTCGATGCGCGCAGGGTGGATCCGCCCGTCTGCGAGCAGCGACTCGAGCGTGACGCGCCCGATCTCGCGGCGCACGGGGTCGAAGCTCGAGAGGATGACCGCCTCGGGCGTGTCGTCGATGATCAGGTTGATCCCGGTCATCTGCTCGAACGCCCGGATGTTGCGTCCCTCTCGGCCGATGATCCGGCCCTTCATGTCGTCGCTCGGGATGTGCACCACCGAGACTGTCGACTCGGCGGTGTGGTCCGCGGCGACGCGCTGGATCGCGATGCCGACGATGTTGCGTGCGCGCTTGTCGGCCTCCTCGCGGGCACGCGACTCGATGTCACGTATGAGAGCCGCGGCGTCGTGCTTGACGTCGTCCTCGATGCGTTTGAGAAGCACCTGTTTGGCCTCGTCGGCCGTCATCCCCGCAAGCGTCTCCAGGCGGTCTCTCTCCTCCTGGATCGCGTCCTCCAGATCCTTCTCGAGTTTCGCGACCTGGCCCTGCTGGCTCGAGAGCTGGTGCTCGCGCTTGTCGAGGGACTCCGCACGACGCTCGATCGACTCCTCGCGCTGCATGAGCCGGGTCTCGAGCGCCGTGAGGTCCTTGCGGCGCTCCTTCGCCTCGGTCTCCGCGTCCGCGCGAAGCTTGAAGACTTCGTCCTTGGCCTCGATGATCGCTTCCTTGCGAAGCGTCTCCGCCTGCCTTTCGGCATCCTTGAGGATGTGCTGCGCAGAATCGCGGGCCTTGTCGACCTGGCCCCTGCCGAAAGTGTTGCGGAGCACGAGCCCGAGGAGGACGCCGGCGCCGATCGCCACGAGCACGATCACGATGATCAGATAGAGCGGCATGCCGATCCCTCCCTCCGGACGCACGGCGCTGCGTCCTTAGTCGCCATTTCGCGTGCGACGCGGGGACCTGCCGCCTTCCGTTCACTCGTTGCTCTGCGCAACATCGTGAACGCCGACGAGCCGGACGACCCGACGTCCGGCAAAGGCGATGCTCCGAGTATGTGGAATCACAGCACCATGTGGTGCCGCGACCACGCCGAACGCCCAGCGTCAGAGCGCTCGGGCCGTCCATCCCACGTACACACCGCGCCGCGAAGCGCGGTGAGATCACTTCTGCCGGTGACAGGATACGGTGCCGGCGCATGCCGGGTCAAGGAGTCGCATGGCGGGCCGGCCGACCGCGAACGAAGGATTACTGCAGGTCAGCGGGCCCATCGCAATCGCCGACGAGGCCGCCATCGCGCACGTCAGCGGCCTCGTCGAGTGCTCGACGCGCGGCGGCCACCGCCAGCGACGCCGAGTAGCCCTTGTGGGTGAGACGTCCGGCGATCTTCTCGAAAGATGCCGCCGGCCGCGCGGCAAGCGAGCGGGCCTCGAAGAGTGCTCGCTCCGCTTCCACCTCCGGCGTCAGGGCGGCGTCGAGCGCTTCACGCGCGCTGTCCTCGTCCACGCCCTTTGCGATCAGCTCACGCCTTGCTCGCTCGCGACCGAACCGTCGGGTATCCACTAGAGTGCGTGCGGCCACCTCCGTGTAGCGTGCGTCATCCACGAGCCCGGAGGCCTGGAGTTCGTCCACCACTGCGAGGGCGACGGACGCGGGGTAGCCGTCGGCGACGAGCCGGTCGCGCAGTTCGGCGTTGGAGCGCTCGCGATACGCGAGGAGTCGGAACGCGCGGGCACGGGCCTGGACCGGCTCCTCCTCGTCGATCGCGCCGGTGAGGGACTCGTCACTTCGCTCGAGTCCCTTGCGCACCCCCACGGCGCGAACGACGTCGGATGACGTCGTCCGCCACAGCACGCCGTCGACCCAGACATCCCTCCGGCGGCAGCCGCGGTATGGAGCAACCACCTCCGTCACGAGTGCCAAGGCGCCCGCCCTTCCACTGCTACTTCGCGATATCCGCCGGGGGTGCGGCCGGAGCGTCGACCTCATCAGACTCGTCGGTGTCATCGGCGGCCGCGCCTATCGGCGCCGCAAGGCCGCTCGTCTGCGGAACGTTGAGCCTCTCGCGGATGAGAGATTCGATGCCGTCGCGGATGTCCGAATGTTGACGCAGGAACTCCTTCGCGGCCTCGCGCCCCTGTCCCAGCCGTTCCTCGCCGTAGGTGAACCAGGCTCCGGACTTCCGGACGAGACCCTCCTCGACGCCGAGGTCGAGAAGCGAGCCCTCCTTCGAGATGCCGAGGCCGTACATGATGTCGAACTCCGCCTGCCGGAACGGCGGGGCCACCTTGTTCTTGACGACCTTCGCTCGCACCCGGTTGCCGATGATGTCGGTACCCTGCTTGATGGAGTCGATGCGTCGGATATCGATGCGTATGGACGCGTAGAACTTGAGGGCGCGCCCTCCGGAGGTGGTCTCGGGGTTGCCGAACATGACCCCGACCTTCTCCCGCAGCGGGTTGATGAAGATGCACGTCGTGTTGGACTTGGAGAGAGACCCGGCCAGCTTGCGCAGCGCCTGGCTCATCAGCCGCGCCTGCAGGCCGACGGTGACGTCCCCCATCTCACCCTCGAGTTCGGCACGAGGGACCAGGGCCGCGACGGAGTCGATGATGACGACGTCGATGGCCCCGCTGCGCACGAGCATGTCGCAGATCTCCAGGGCCTGCTCTCCCGTGTCCGGCTGAGAGATGAGCAGCTCGTCGATGTCCACCCCGAGCCTTGCCGCGTAGGCGGGGTCCAGCGCGTGTTCGGCGTCGATGAAGGCGGCGATCCCGTTCAGGTTCTGTGCCTCCGCTGCGATCTGGAGCGCGAGAGTCGTCTTGCCGCTCGATTCGGGACCGAAGATCTCCACGACGCGTCCGCGAGGGATCCCGCCGATGCCCAGCGCCGCGTCGAGCGCGAGCGAGCCCGTGGGGATCGCCGGCATGGCGCCGATGTTGGCGTGCTCACCCAACCTCATCAGCGATCCCTTGCCGAACTTGCGCTCGATCTGCTCCTTCGTGATCTCGAGGACCTTGTCGACCTGCTCGCGCTCCATGCGCACGCTCCCTATCCGCCTCGGGACGTGGCCGCCAGGGCCGCATCACCACCGTCTGACCGTACACGAACGTATGTTCGTAGTCAATCAGCACCTTGTGGCCCGGTCGGTCCCAGCATGACCTCGCCAATGCGTTCGTACGTGGGTCCGCCACGTCCAAGTGTGCTCGAGTAGAGAGTAAGTGAGCGCACTGACACGATGCGGTCCGGATCCTTACCGGCGTCGGCCAACAGCGTCTCGGCGGCGTCCACCGCGTCGGCCGCGAGGACGTGGGGCCTTCTCGCTCTCACAAGCGTCACGTGTGGACGGAATCCGTGCGGACGAGGCTCGCTTGGCCCGAGGACGCTCGAGAGCGTCTCCTCGACATGCGAGGCCAAGGCGCTCAGGGACTCGCGCTCCGCTGCGAGGGTCGCCCAGACCATGGCGGCGCGCCCTGGGCTAGGAACGGCTCGCACGCCCCGCAACTCGAGGCGGAAGGGGCTCAGCCGAGCGAGCGGTCGCTCCAACGCAGCGAGGAGCCGCCTCACGTCGTCGTCCTCGAGCCTCCCGATGAAGCGCACCGTCACATGGAAGAGGTCGGGGCGCACCCACTTCTCGTCGAGCCACCGCGGGTCCGACTCTCGCAAGACGCTCTGGAGCGCGCTCAGTAGCCGTCTCGCGCCCTCAGGCATGTCGATCGCGAGAAAGACCCGGTCAGGCATCCTCAGGCGTGCAGGAGGGCGAGCCGCAGCAGGTCGAGAGCTGCGGCCACAGCCCGTGTGCGGACGACGTCGCGATCACCCGGGAAGTGGCGAAGGTCTGTCCGTACCCCGTCGGGCGCGGCCATCCCGAACCACACCGTGCCCGTCGGCTTGTCCGCGCTGCCGCCTCCTGGGCCGGCGATCCCGGTCACCGACACCGCGAAGTCGGCCGCCAGCGCGTCGCGCGCGCCTGTGGCCATCGCTGCGGCGACGGGTCCCGACACGGCCCCCTGCTCCTCCAGCGACTTCGGATCGACACCGAGCAGCGACGACTTGGCGGCGTCCGAGTAGGCCACGACCCCACCGGCGTAGGACTCCGACGCGCCGGGAACGTCGGTGATCGCCCCACCGAGCATCCCTCCGGTGCACGACTCGGCGGTAGCGATGTGGAATCGCCCTGCGCGTGCCAGCCTCAACACGACCTCTGCCAGGGAGGAGCCGTCGCGAGAGTAGCAGGACTCGCCCAGACGGTCGGCGATGGCCGCGGCGGCGGCCTCCACGCTCGAGGCGCCGGCCCCCCGGTCGAACAGCACGAGGCGCACGTCGCCCGGCCTGGCCAACACCGTGAGCTCGATGTCCTCGCGACCGGCCAGGACGTCCTGCGCGACCATCTGGACATCGGACTCCGACAGCCCGTGGCAGCGCAGCGTCGCGGGCTCGGCATGGCCGCTCCCCCACTCCGCGCTGAGCACGTCGAGCATCGGTCTCATCTCGCGCGGCGGCCCCGGCAGCAGGACGAGGCTGCCACGCGCCGTCCGGACCACCTGACCCGGCGCTGTGCCCTTCACCGCGGGCAACACGCGCGCACCACCTAAGACGTCGGCCTGCAGGTAGGCCTGCCGGGCCGCGCGTCGGTCGGTCTGCCTGGCAGCCGCCCCACGCAGGCCCTCGACCAGGCGTTCGTCTCGAACCAGAGGAAGCCCGAGTCCCGAGGAGGCGGCCGCGCGCGTGATGTCGTCGTGCGTCGGCCCGAGTCCGCCGGTGACGACCACCACGTCGTACTCTTCGGCGCAGCGCCTCAGAAGCGGCGCGAGGAGGCCCTCGTCATCGCCGACCGTCACCGCTTCGAGGACGTCGATGCCCGCGCGCCGCAGGGCATGCGCGATCTCCGCGGTGTTGGTGTCCACTGAGAGGCCACGCACGAGCTCCGTTCCCACCGTGACGATGGCCGCGATGCGTCCGCTCATCAGGCGCCTCCAAGACTCGAGAATATCCGCCTCATGCGGAGGAGCTCCACGGCCCCGCGATCACTTCGCGCGCGTGGTAGAAGTACTGCACGGCCGACACGGCGGTGAGCACGAGTGCGGCGGCCATGATCGTCCAGGCAACGAACCGCACCTGCGGGAGCAACGCGGCCGGGATGATCGGAGCGGCCATGAGGATGAATGCCACGATCGCGATGATCTGGAAGACGGTCTTCACCTTTCCCCACGATGAGGCCGCGATCACGACCCCTTCAGCGACGGCGACCATCCGGAGCCCGGACACGATCAACTCTCGGCTGAGGATCACGATGGCCACCCATCCGGGCAGATTGCCCAGCTGAACGAGGCCGACGAGCGCGGCGGTCACCAGAAGCTTGTCCGCGAGCGGGTCGATGAACTTCCCGAAGGTGGTGACCTCGTTGCGCGACCTCGCGAGGTAGCCGTCGACGGCATCGGTGGCCGCAAGCGCCGTGAACACGGCCGCCGCGATCCAGGGACGCCACGCGACCCATCCCGGTTCTGAGCCGAACTCACCGAGCAGGAACACAAGGAACACCGGGATGAACGTCATCCGAAGTATCGTCACCCAGTTGGCGAGACCGAGCCTGCGCACGGACCTCAACGCACCTCTCCGACAAGGTCGTACCCGAGGGCCTCGACGATCTCGGCGTCCACGATGGTGCCGGGCGCGATCCCCTCGCCGCCTTGCAGCAGGACGCCGCCGTCGACCTCGGGCGCCTGCCCGCGATGCCGTCCGACCGTGTACCCGTCGTCGTCGACGCCCTCGACCAGGACCTCCACTCGAGTGCCGATACGCGACGCAGCCAGGTCGAACCCGATCTCGTCGGAGAGGTCCCGAAGGCGCTGCACGCGGGACCTGACCGTGCGCGCGGCGACCTTCGGCGTCAGTCTCGCCGCAGCCGTCCCTTCCTCGGACGAGAATGCGAACACGCCCGTGTAGTCCAATCTCGCCGTTCGCACGAACCTCAGGAGACGCTCATAGTCCGCCCGCGTCTCGCCCGGGAAGCCTGCGATGAACGTCGAGCGAAGCGCGACACCTGGCAGCGCCGCGCGGACCGTTCCGAGAAGTCGCAGATAGTCCGTGTCACGTCCCTTGCGTCCCATGGCCGCGAGCACCGGTCTCGAGGCGTGCTGCATCGGGATGTCGAGGTAGCGGCAGACGACAGGCGACGCCGCCATCGCCTCGAGCAGGTCCGGAGTGATGCCGTCCGGTTGTATGTAGAGCAGCCGAAGCCAGGCGAGGCCCTGCACGTCAGCCAGCCTGCCCACGAGCGTGGAGAGTGACTCGTCACCCGGAAGGTCGCGGCCCCACGCCGAGACGTCCTGCCCCACCAGCACGAGTTCGCGGGCGCCACCGCCGACGAGGAGCTCGGCCTCCGCGACGAGCTCGTCGGCGGTCCGAGATCGATAGGGCCCCCGGATGGCGGGGATGGCGCAGTAGGTGCAGGCCCGGTGGCAGCCGTCGGACACCTTCACGTATGCCGACGCGCCCGGGGCCGGCGTCCGGACGTCCGTCGGCGCGCTCACCAGCGGCACCCCTGCCAGGGCCGCAAGAGAACGCGCGAGCCCGTCCTCGTCGGTGACGGGAAGGAGCATGTCGACCTCGGGCATGGCGTCGCTGAGGTCGCGGCCGTAGCGTGACGGCATGCATCCCGCGACAACGAGCCGGCGATCCGCGCGCTCCGTCTTCCAGCCCTGGGCGAGTTCGAGGACGACCCGGACCGACTCCTCCGTGGCCTCCTGGATGAACGCACAGGTGTTGACGACGACCGTGTCCGCACTCTCGACGTCATCGACGAGTTCGAACGTCGCGGACAGCGAGGCAGCCATCCGATCGGAGTCGGCCTCGTTCTTGGGGCAGCCGAGCGTGACGAACGCCACCGAGGGCCGTGCGTGCTCTGGCGGGCTGTCGGTCATCTTCGGCGGCTAGCGGCGGTTCGTGAACTGCAGAGGGATGCCGTAGTCGTTGCCCCTGACAAGCGCGATGACCTTCTGCAGTTCGTCACGGCTCGCCGAGGACACGCGGAGTTTCTCACCCTCGACCTGAGACTTCACCTTGAACTTCGCGTCGCGGATGTCTTTCGAGATCCTCTTCGCGACGGTCTCCTCGATGCCGTTCACGATGGAGGCCGTGGTGCGGACCGTGGAGCCGGCGGCGACTTCCATCTTGCCCCAGGTGAGTGCCTTCAGGTCCACCTTCCGCTGGACCAGCTTGGTGTGCAGCAGGTCGATCACCTGGCGGGCCACGAAGTCCGACGGCGCCTTGACCGTCACCGTCGCCGCCTGCTTGTCGAGGTCGACCTCCGAACGTGTGTCCTTCAGGTCGTACCGCTGCGACACCTCCCGCGAGGCCTGCTGCACGGCGTTATCGACTTCCTGCATATCGACCTCGCTCACGATGTCGAAGCTCTCGTCCTTCGCCAACGTGCATCCCCTCCAGTCATGTGGTGCGGCGGCCTGAGTCGGCCGCGCGTGGTCACTTCGTCGCGTCGATCCTGAACGGGGCGTTGGGAGTCGACGGCACGTGCACCGGGCCGCCGTCGCGGGTCACCAGGACCGCCCCGGGCTGCCCGATCACGAGCACGGCGTCGCTGCCCACCTGGTACTCACGACTGTCCCCGCCGAGAAGAGTGCCGTCATTGGCGAGAGTGCCGTCGATCGTGGCTTTGACCCATGATGCCATCCCTTGGCGGATGGTGATGCGCAGCGTGAAGCTACCCGCCGCGGTCGTCGATGTGGTCTGCACGGACGGCGTCGCGACGGTCGCGCTCGCGCCCGGCGACCCGGTCGTCGTCACCGCCGACGGGGTCGGCGGAGTGGTCGTCGTGGGAGACGGACCGCTGAAGAGCCTTGTGAGGCCGCAGAGACCGAGGATCACGACCAGCAGAACGACGGCCATGAGGATCCAGATGTTGCGCGGGATCGCGTGCTGGGCCTCCCGCGACGGCACCAGCGTCTGCGCGGGGATCGCGGAGAGGTAGCGGTCCGCGGGAGAGCCGGCGCTCGGGTGCCCCGCGCTCTCCTGACGATACTGCTCGACAAGTGGCTCGGCCGGGATCTCCAGGTAGTGCGCGTAGCTCTGGATGTAGCCCTTGACGTAGGTGGGGCTGGGAAGCTTGTCGTAGAGTCCCTGCTCGAGGCAGTCCAGCAGCCGCGAGCGGATCTTCGTGTTCTCGGACACATCGGCGAGCGACTTGCCCTGGCGACGCCGCTCGGCGGCGAGCGTCTCTCCCACTGTGGCCATGCGCGCCTGTCCGTCGCAGTCCGTGTGCGTATCCGCGTGTGATTGTAGCGCAGGGCGTCTCAGGCTGGACTTCATGACCCGTTCGGCGGAGGGGGCGTCTCCTCAGCCGTCTTCGCGCGCGTCGCTGCGCTCGAACGCTTTCATCGACTCGAGCTCCTCGACATCCGCGAGGACCTCACGAGGCTTGCTGCCGTCGGGAGGTCCTACGACGCCCTTCTGCTCGAGCATGTCCATGATGCGGCCAGCCCTGGCGTAGCCCACCTTCAGACGCCGCTGCAGGAGCGAGGTGGAGCCCACGCCGGAGGTCACGGCGATGTCGGCGGCTTCCCACAGCAGAGGGTCGTCGTCGCCCCCGTCGTCGACGCCACCACCGGTCGTGGCGATGCGGACGTGCAGGATCTCCTCGTGGTATTCAGGCTCGGCCTGCTTCTTCACGTGTTCGACGAGGGCGGAGATCTCGTCCTCGGCGACGTAGGCGCCCTGCACACGCTTCGGCTTCGCCAAGGCCGGTGTGGACAGCAGCATGTCGCCCAGACCGACCAGACGCTCGGCGCCCGGCGTATCAAGGATCACGCGAGAATCGATGCTGGACGAGACCGCGAAGGCGATACGGGTGGTGATGTTGGTCTTGATCAGTCCGGTGATGATGTCGGTGGACGGCCGTTGGGTGGCTACGACCAGGTGGATGCCCGCAGCGCGCGCCAGCTGAGCGAGCCGGCAGATCGAGTCCTCGACCTCGCGGGCCGCGACCATCATGAGGTCCGCGAGCTCATCGATCACGATCACCAGGTAAGGCATCGCCTCCATGCCCTCGGGCAGCGTCCCGTCGTGGGCCATCGAGTTGTACATGGCGATGTTGCGCGCGGATGCCTTCTGCAGTCTTCGCAGGCGGGAGTCCATCTCCGAGACCGCCCACGCCAGCGCACTCGCCGCCTCCTTCGCCTCCGTGACCACCGGGACGTAGAGGTGCGGCACGCCGTTGTACAAGGACAGTTCGATGCGCTTCGGATCGATGAGGATCAGGCGGACATCGTCGGGTGTCGCACGCATCAGGAGCGAGACCAGCAGCGCGTTGATGCACACGGACTTCCCTGTGCCCGTCGAACCGGCGATCAGCAGGTGGGGCATGCGTGCAAGATCCAGCACGACGCTCTCACCGCCGACGTCCTTGCCGATCGCCAGCATCAGAGGACTCGTCTCCTCCGTCGTGCTGCCCGCGAGCACGTCGCCGAGGGTGACCGTGGTGCGATGCTCGTTGGGCACCTCGATCCCGATGAGTGACTTGCCTGGGATGGGCGCGAGGACGCGCACGGTCGGGGTCGCGAGGGCGAGCGCGAGATCGTCGGATAGCGCGGTGACCCTGTTGACCTTCACCCCGCGCGCGATCTTGACCTCGAAGAGCGTGACCGTCGGACCGGCGATCCAGTCCTCCACCCTTGATGCGATGTCGAAGGTGGACAGAGTCGATTCGATGACCTGCGCGACTGCCTGCAGTTCCTTGTCGGTGGCGCGGCTGGCCGCGGCGCTGGTGGGGCTCACTCGAAGCACCGAAAGGGACGGGAGCTCGAAGTCCTCGTTGCGGTGAGGGACCGAAGCGCGCATGACGGGCACGGTGACCCTCTCCGCCTGATGGTCGGCGGCGCGGAGCGTCCGGGTGAGGAGACCCGCTGCCGCGGGCTCCTCGGTGTCGAGGTCGCCCAAAGGCAGGGTCTTGGCGGTCGGGCCCGGGTCCGGCCGGGCCGCCCGCTCCGGTGGGCGCGATGCCGGTCTCGGGCGCACGAACGCCTCGTGCGCCCGGTCCCACACGTCTGCGAGCGAGGTCCCCGTGGCCATCACGATCCCTATGAGCAGCCCGCCGGACAGGACCACGTAGGAGATGGCAGTCCCCAGAAGGCGGAGCAACAGCCACGCGACTCCGGCCCCCACATAGCCGCCATGCGCGACGGCAGCAGCTGACCCGAAGAAGGTGGCGCTCGCCAGCGGGACCGAAGCGGACAGCATCGTGATCAGCGAGAGGAACGCGAGTGCGAAACCGGACGCGACCACCAGGTCGCTCGCGTCACGCCTGAACACGATCGAGAGCGCCCAGAAGAACAGAGCGAAGGGGACCACGAATCGCCCGAGCCCCATGACCATCCCAAGGATGGACGCGACCCACCTGGGCACGGGGGCGCTGCCGGGAGCCAGCACCGAGATCGCCAAGGCTATCGCGATAACGACAAGGGCGATCCCCCACACGTCGCGGGCCAGCGACGTGTCGCCGGCCTTCTTGGAGGGCTTGCGCGCCGTGGACGAACGGCCCCGGACGCCCGGATCACGAGGTCTGCCACGCGAAGTGCCCTTTGTCGCCACTACCTGTTCCTTCACCGGAGGGCTTCATCGACGGTCCGCTCGCGCGGTCGGGCCACGCGGCGCCCGCGTCGCCCTCCCGACCGGCCAAGTATAGCGGCAGCACGAACGATCGGGCGTGCCCGAGGCGTCGGATCAGCCGCGGATCCAGAAGAGCGCGACGAAGAAGAGGCCGGCCGCGATGCGGTACCACATGAAGACCGCGAACGTGTGCTTTCTCACGTACGCCAGCATGACGCGCATGAACAGGTACGAGGACAGCGCAGCCGCCGTGAACCCGAGCACCCAGTCCAAGGAGAGCAGGGTCGAGATGGGGACGTCGCGCAAGCCCCACGCGGCGGCGCCGCCGATGATGGGCAGTGCAGCCATGAACGAGTAGCGCGCCGCCGTCTCGCGAGAGAACCCCATGGCGCGGCCGGCCGTCATCGTGGACCCGGAGCGGGACACCCCGGGGATGAGCGCGACTGCCTGCGCGCAGCCGATGCCGAATGCCTTCCACCACGTCATCGAGCCGATCGGATCCTGCCTCGACACATAGCGATCGACAGCCCACAGCAAGACGCCGAAGAGTGCCAGGCACGCTCCCACCAGGAGCGGCGCGGCGTGGAACTCGGCAGGAGTCGAGTACTTCTCGAGCGGCTGATCGAGCAGGACCCCCACGATCCCGGCGGGAACGGAGGTGACAAGCAGGAAGCCGATGAACCGCCGCGCCTGAGTCCTGTCGCTGACCAGTGGGTCCTGCGTCGGGCTCTTCTCCGACACGGTGACGGCGCGCGAGCCGAACGCGGTGGAGAAGAGGTCCACCCAGTCGGACCACAGGGCGGCGAGGATCGCGATGAAGCTCCCGGCGTGCAGCGCGATGTCGAACTGCGCGGACGCGACGAGCGGCAGCGACGTGTCCACGCCGAACACCCATGGTATGAGTCGGAGGTGCGCGGTCGAGGAGATCGGAAGGAACTCCGTGACGCCCTGCACCAGGCCGAGCAAGACGGCCCACGCATGCGACACGCTCAGACCTCCATCACGACGGGGATGATCATCGGACGTCGACGCAGGGACTCCCACACGTATTGCGACAGCGCGTCGCGGACGGCGCGCTGGATGAGACCCCGGTCCCGCGCGCCCTCCTTCTCCATACGTGCGAGCGCCTTGGCGACCCTCGCCTGAGCCTCGCGCATGACTTCGTCGGCCCTGTCCAACGGGATCCCACGCAGGACGAGCTCCGGCTCACCGATGATGCGTCGCGTGCGCTGGTCTATGGCCACGACGACCGTCGCGATACCGTCTGAGGAGAGTTGCACGCGGTCGCGCAGCACCACGTCCTCGACGTCCCCCACGTGCAGGCCGTCGACGTAGACGACGCCCGCCTCGTTGACGTGCTCGGCGACCTTCGCGCCATTCTCGTCGATCTCCAGGCAGTCACCGTTGTCCAGGATGTAGACGTCCTCGGCCCGCATGCCGACAGACTGCGCCAGTCGCGAGTGGGCCACCAGGTGCCGAGTCTCGCCGTGGACAGGGATGAAGTGGCGCGGCTGGCACATGGTCAGCATGAGCTTGAGCTCCTCGGCGGCGGCGTGCCCCGAGACGTGGACGGGTGCGACAGCTCGGTCGAAGACTTGGGCGCCCGCCTTGCACAGACGGTTGATGACGCGGGAGACTGCCTTCTCGTTGCCCGGCACCGGCGACGCCGAGATGACCACGGTGTCCCCCGCCTGGATCGAGACAGTGCGATGATCGCCGTTCGCCATCCTGGCCAGCGCCGAGAGCGGCTCGCCCTGACTGCCTGTGCACAGGATGACGACCTTCTCGGCGGGGATGTCGTTGCCGTCATAGGCGTCGAGAATGTTCCCGTCGTCGATGTGCAGGAAGCCGAGCTCGCGAGCGATGCCCGTGTTCTTGATCATGCTGCGGCCGGTCACAATGACCTTGCGGCCGTTGTCGACCGCCGCGTCGCATACCTGCTGCACTCGGTGGATGTGGCTTGAGAAGGAGGCCACGATGACCCGCTGCGGCGCGTCCTCGATGATGCGGTGCAGGGCGGCGCCCACCTCGCGTTCGGAACGCGTGTATCCGGGGTTCTCCGCGCCGGTGGAGTCCGACAGGAGAAGGGCCACACCATCTCTCCCCGCCTTCGTGAGCGAGGCGTAGTCCGTCGTGCGCCCGTCGATGGGCGTCTGGTCGAACTTGAAGTCGCCGGTGTGGAGCACATTGCCGACGGGCGTTCGGATGAGCAGCGCCACCGAGTCCGGGATCGAGTGGTTCGTCGCGATGAAGTCGAAGCCGAAGATGCCCAGGGTCACGTGCATCCCGGGCTTCACCACTCTCAGTTTGGGCTTCTTGATGTTGTGCTCCGCCAGCTTGCCCTCGATCAACCCGCACGTGAGGCGGGTACCGAGGACCGGGACCGCCTCTCCGAGGTCGCGAAGCAGGTACGGCAAGGCGCCCGTGTGGTCCTCGTGTCCGTGGGTGATCACGATCCCCCGCAGCTTGTTGCGCCGCTTGAGGATGTAGGAGTAGTCGGGCAGCACGAGGTCGATGCCCGGGAGTTCGACATCGGGGAACATGAGGCCCGCGTCGACGACGACCATATCGTCGCCGTACTCGAGCACGGTCATGTTCTTGCCGATCTCGTCGAGCCCGCCGAGCGGGATGACGCGCAGCACATGTTTGCGATGGCTCATGTTCCGTCTCTTCCGCGGCATGTCACGACATGCCGGCACGTGTGAGGACGCCCGCCTCCGATCCGCGGCGGTGGGACGTCCGGTGGGATGTCAGATCAGGTGGAGATGGGCGAGCACGCGGCCAAGCTCCGCAGACTGCTCTGCGGTGGGCGGGACGAGCGGCAGGCGGCACTCCCCCACGGTGAACCCGCACTGGGCCAGCGCGTCCTTGACCATGATCGGGTTCGAGGTGATGAAGAGGGCCTTGAACAGCGGCAGCAGCTGAAGGTGCAGCGACAACGCCTTCGTATGGTCACCGGATCGCGCGGCGTCGACCATCTCACGCACGCGGGGCCCCGCCACGTGGCTCGCTACGGAGATCACGCCCGTGCAACCGACGCCCATCATCGGCAACGTCATCTCGTCGTCGCCGGAGAGGACCTCGAAGCCGTCCGGCGCCCCGGAGACGATCTCGGCGATCTGACCGAGGTTGCCGGAGGCCTCCTTGACCGCCACGATGTTCGGCACGTCGCGAGCGAGGCGCAGGGTCGTCTCGGCTGTCATGTTGATCACGCAGCGACCGGGGATGTTGTACAGCACGACCGGCACGTCGACCGCCTCGGCGACGGCGCGGAAGTGGCGGTACAGCCCCTCCTGCGGCGGCTTGTTGTAGTACGGGACCACCGCCATTATCGCGTCCACGCCGAGTGACTCGACCTTGCGGGCGAACTCGACGGAGTCCGCCGTGCTGTTGTCGCCGGCGTTGGCGATCACCGGGGCGCGGCCGGACACCGAGTCGATGACGGCGCGGAAGAGCTCGAGCTTCTGATCGTAGAAGACCGTGGGTGACTCGCCGGTCGTGCCGCACACCACGAGCGCCTGGCTCCCCTGGTCCAGCAGCCGGTCGGCCAGCTGGGCCGCGCGGTCAAGGTCGAGCTGCAGGTCGCGGTCGAACGGCGTGACCATCGCCGTGATGAGGCGTCCGAAACGCGGTTGTGCCATGTCATGCTCCTTCATCGCGCTCGCCTTGCCGATCCTGAGCAGAGCGGCGAGCAGCGCCGTTCGAACGTGCTCGATTGTCCCACAGCCGCGCTCCCGGCGCCGCCCCCGGCTCCGCCGCGTTCACGACCCGTCATGCGCCGGCACCGGACCCGAGCCCGAACTCCGAGTGGAGCGCCGCGACCGCCGCGCGGCTGCATGCCTCGGGCACCAGCACCGATATCGTGTAGTACGAGTCCGCTATCTGCAGCACGACCACGCCGGCCGAGGACAGGGATTCGGCCACACGGGCCATCACTCCCGGGACCCCGTGCATGCCCGCGCCCACGAGGGTCACCATCGAAAGGGCGGTCTCGATCTCATACGGAAGGTGCACTCGCGCGAGCGCCTTCTCGACAGCAGGCGACCTCGATGCCTCGAACGAGAAGAGTAACGAGTCGCCGCACGGCGTGAACATGTCGAGCGACACCCCGGCGTCCGCCATCGCGCGAAAGACGCGTGTGAGCCCCGCAGTGCGCGCGCCCTCGCCGCCCCCAGGGGCGGTCGCGAGGCGGACGCGCACCATGTCGTCGACGTTCGTCACCGCCGTCGCCACGCCCCTTCGGCCCGCGGGGTCCAGCCTCTCGGCGGTGGCGATCATCGTGCCCTTCGCGGGCGTGTAGGTGTTGCGGACCCAGACCGGCACGCCGGCCTCCATCGCGAGCTCGACGGCGGGCGCGTGGACGACCTTGGCGCCGCTCCTCGCCATCTGGAAGAGCTCCTCGTAGACAACGGCGTCAAGGACCCGCACGTCCTCGCACTCTCGGGGATCCGCCGTCATCACACCGTCGACGTCGGTGTGGATCTCGACCGCCTGGGCGCGAAGCGCGACGCCGATGGCGCAGGCGCTCGTGTCGGAGCCGCCGCGGCCAAGGGTCGTGACCTCGCCGTCGGGACCGATCCCCTGGAAGCCGGCGACGACCGGTACGACTCCCGCGCGCAGCGCCGCCCTAAGGGGTGTGGGATCGACACCGACGACTGCCGCCGCGCCGAAGACGCCGTCCGTGACGACGCCGGCCTCTCCCCCTGTCATCGCCATCGCAGCGACGCCGTCGGCACGCAGCCGATGCGCGACCACCACGCAGGAGACGATCTCGCCGGTCGACGCGAGCAGGTCGGCCTCCCTGGGGACCGTCTCGAACCCTTCCAGGAGACCGAGGAGCGTGTCAGTCGCATACGGGGCCCCGCGACGTCCCATCGCGCTCACGACAACGACAGGGTCCCGACCGTCCACAAGAGCCTCTCGCACCCTCGCGCTGAGCGCGGCGCGGCCCTCGGCCCCGGCGACCGACGTACCGCCGAATTTCATGACGACGACCGGTCGGGGCTCAGACGGGTCGGTCACAGACCCATCAGCTCCTCGAGCCCGATCACGAGTCCGCTCCGAGACACGACCTCGCGCACCGCCAGCACCACTCCCGGCATGAAGGATGTCCGGTCGATGGAGTCGTGACGGATCGTGAGCGTCTGCCCCAGCCCGCCGAAGATGACCTCCTGGTGGGCGACGAGACCAGGCAGGCGCACCGAATGCACGTGGACTCCGTCGACCTCCGCGCCACGCGCGCCTGGGGCGACCTCGGTCTCGCGCCCCGGAGAGGCGGGCGTTTCGCCGCGCGCCGCGGCGATGAGTGCTGCCGTGCGCATGGCGGTGCCGGAGGGCGCGTCGAGCTTCCTGTCGTGGTGCAGCTCTATGACCTCGGCGCTCGGCATGTACTTGGCCGCGCGCTGCGCGAAACGCATCATCAGCACGGCGCCGATCGCGAAGTTCGGCGCGACGAACAGGCAGACGTCTCTGGATGCGGCCGCCACCTCGCGCCAGCGCGCATCCGTTACCCCGGTGGTGCCGACGACGCAGTGCACGCCCGCAGCCAACGCGGCGGTCACGTTCGCCTCGACCGCGCCGGGCACGGTGAAGTCGACGAGCACCCGCTGCCCGCCCCCGGACAGCGCCGAGGCGAGGTCATGCGTGAGCGGCACAGAGCCGCCCTGCCCGTCATCCACAGTGCCCGTCGCGCCGCTCGCATCGACGGCTGCTGCCACCCGCATCCCGTCGGCCGCTGTCACGGCCTTGACGACCTCGCCGCCCATACGGCCTGCGGCCCCGGTGACGATGACCTCGATCATGTTGCTGCGCACCTCCATCATCAGCCGCTTCAGCGCGGCAGGAGCCTGTCGATATCGCTCTCCGGGTGGGGACCGACCAGGGCGAGCGTGCGCGGACCACCGAGCGTATCCCGCGCCACGCGCTGGACATCGTCGAGGGTGACG